>NZ_JACMZT010000053.1:0-36877 GCF_017349615.1 Pseudomonas sp. GW531-T4 | reverse complement strand
GAGTTTCACCAGCCCCGACAGCAGCTTCAAGGGCTGGCGCGACAGCTACAGCCGCATGTGCCAGGCGTTCACCCCGCCCCGCCCCGACAACCTGCGGATCAGCGAATTGCAATTGGCCGGGGTCCCGGCTCGCGCCTATTGCCCCACCAGCCCGACACCCGCGGATGGCTGGCCCTGCCTGCTGTACCTGCACGGGGGCGGCTGGGTGGTGGGCGACCTGGATTCCCACGATTTCATCACTGCCTACCTGGCGGCGCAGTTGCAGGTGCTGGTGATTGCCGTGGATTACCGCCTGGCGCCCGAGCATCCGTTTCCCGCCGCCTTCGACGATTGCCTGGCGGCCTGGCGCGCCTTGCAGGCCGGCGCCAGCCCCTTTGCCCTGGACGCCCGGCGACAGCTGGTGATCGGCGACAGCGCCGGCGGCAACCTCGCCGCGGCCCTGTGCCTGGCCCTGCGCGATGCCGGCGACCCCTTGCCCGCCGCCCAGGTGCTGCTGTACCCCGGCCTCGGTGGCGCCGCCGACCTGCCCTCGCGCAGCCAGTGCGCCGACGCGCCCCTGCTCGGCAGCAACGACCTGGACGCCTACCAGGCCCTGTATTTGCCCGGCCCGAGCCAGCGTTCGCCCTATGCCCGGCCCTTGCTGGCCACGGATTTCAGTGGCCTGCCCGCCGCCTTTATCGCCCTGGCGCAGTTCGACCCGCTGCGCGACGACGGCGCGCTGTATCACCAACGGTTGCTCGCCGTCGGCGGCCACAGCCAGCTGTACCCGGGCCTCGGCCTGGTGCATGGCTGCCTGCGGGCCCGGGGCCTGGCGCCGGAGGTGGATGCGCTGTATGGCGTCCTGCTCGACTACCTGCGGGGCTGCCTCGAATAACCTTTCTTCAGCGACACCGCGTAGTCCTTATCGCGGGCAAGTCGGATCGCCGCCCGCTCGCTCCTACAGACTTGTGAGTTCTCTGTAGGAGCGAGGCTTGCCCGCGATCACCTGCAACGCAGGTGCCAGACGCCTCCCTCTGCCAAAGAAGACCACCCGCGCTCGGCCGCATGACATTTTTTTCATCCCGCTGGCGCTGATCGCGCTTGACGGCGAAAGCGCTTTGCTGTTTCCTGAAACCGGTTTCAGAGATGCGGCAGAACGTCGCACCTGGAATGGATACGCCCATAACAAGAACGCCAAAGACAGGTCGCCGCCCGTGAACAGTTTTTCCGCCGCCCAGCGCAGCCGCGTCACCATGCTCGATGTCGCCGAACGCGCCGGGGTCTCCAAGGCCAGCGTGTCGCGCTTTATCGGCGAAGACCGCGCCCTGCTCTCCGATGCCATCGCCCTGCGCATCGAACAGGCGATAGCCGAACTGGGCTACCGCCCGAACCAGATGGCCCGCGGCCTGAAACGCGGGCGCACGCGCCTGATCGGCATGCTGGTGGCCGATATCCGCAACCCCTATTCGATTGCCGTGATGCATGGCGTGGAAACCGCCTGCCGCCAGCACGGCTACAGCCTGGTGGTGTGCAACACCGACCGCGACGACGAGCAGGAACGCCAGCACCTGGCCAACCTGCGCTCGTACAACATCGAAGGGCTGATCGTGAACACCCTCGGCCATCATCTGGACGAACTGCGCGAACTGCATCGGGAAATGCCCATGGTCCTGGTGGACCGCAAGGTGGAGCAGCTGCACAGCGACCTGGTCGGCCTGGACAACCCGCAAGCCGTGCGCAGCGCCATCGAACACCTGCAAGAGCGCGGCTACCGCGACCTGCTGCTGGTCAGCGAACCCCATGACGGCACCAGCTCGCGGATCGAGCGCAGCAACAGCTTCAAGGCGCAGATCGAGCAGCGCCCGGCCTTGCAAGGCGCGGCGGTGGAAACCGGTGCCGCGCTGAACCAGCAACTGCAAGCGTTCCTCGCCGCCCCCGGCCCCGGGCCGAAAGCCCTGTTCTGCGCCAACGGCGTCGCCGCCCTGGCCGCGACCCGGGCCTTGCGCGAGCTGGGCTGCGCGCTGTTCGACGAGATCGGCCTGATCGCCCTCGACGACCTCGACTGGTATCCGCTGGTGGGCACCGGCATCACCGCCCTCGCCCAGCCCACCGAACGCATCGGCGCCAGCGCCTTCGAGTGCCTGCTCAAGCGCTTGCGCGGCGATGTCGAGCCGCTGCGGGTGCTGGACTTCCCGGCCGAGCTGATCGTCCGCGGCTCCACCCGACAACGAGGGTCTCTGTAACCACGGATCGACTCGGGAATCGCGGTGCCGGTGTAGCCGCTGCCGAGCCTGCGAGGCTGCGATCGGCAACGCAGTTGCCGCAAAACCTGACACCTCGCAGGAACGGGGGAAACACGGTGCCTGCCTGGCGAGTCCTTCGGCCTCGATCGCAGCCTCGCTGCGCTCGGCAGCGGCTACAAGGGATCGCGCAGGCATGAAGATAGGGAAATGAGCTTCTTTTGTGGGGCTTTTTTTTGAGAACAAATGAAACCGGTTTCAGAGGTCATGACCATGAATAAATCGCCTGTCTCCATCAGCCTTTCCAGCTACGGCGCCGACCGCGTCCGTGAGCAGGGCCAGGGCAGTTTCATCGAGGTGCTGGCCGCCGCCGGCGCGTCGCGCATCGAATGGCGCGAAGAGCTGCTGACCGTCGAAGACCCGTCCCAACTGGCCCAGGCCACCCGCGAGCAGCAACTGGAAAGCGTGTTTTCTTCGCCGCTGGAACTCTGGGTGGCCGGGCGTTCCCGGGCCAACCCGCTGCTGGAACAGGCGCTGCAACGGGCCGAGGCCTTCGGCGCGAAAAGCCTCAAGGTATCCCTGGGGTATTTCACCGAGCACAACGACCTGCCCCAGCTGGCCCTGCTGCTGGCGCAGTCCCCGGTGCAGCTGCTGGTGGAAAACGACCAGACCCTGCACGGCGGGCGCATCGAACCCTTCCAGCGCTTCTTCGCCGAGGTCGAGCGCCACCGCCTGCCGGTGCAGATGACCTTCGACATCGGCAACTGGCAGTGGCAGGACCAGTCCGCCTCCGCCGCCGCGCGCCTGCTGGGCCGCTATGTCGGCTACGTGCACTGCAAGGCCGTGGCCCGGCGTGCCGACGGCAAGCTGGTGGCGATACCGCCGGGCATGGCCGACCTGCATCTGTGGGAACAATTGCTGCGGCACATGACTCAAGGGGTGACCCGGGCCGTGGAATACCCGCTGCAAGGCGAAGACCTGGTGCAGCTGACCCGCGAACACGTCGCCACCCTCGCCCGCCTTGGCCAGTCCCGCCTGGAGCACGCCCATGTCTGAGCTCGATATCCTGTCGTTCGGTGAAACCATGGCGATGTTCGTCGCCGAACAGAGCGGCGACCTGGCCCGGGTCGGCCACTTCCACAAACGCATCGCCGGCGCCGACAGCAACGTCGCCATCGGCCTGTCGCGCCTGGGTTTCAAGGTCGGCTGGCTGAGCCGGGTCGGCGCCGACTCCCTGGGGCGTTTCGTCATCGACAGCCTGCAGGCCGAAGGCGTGGACTGCCGCTTCGTCGCCACCGACCGGCAACACCCCACCGGTTTCCAGCTCAAGTCCCTGGAAGAGCACGGCGACGATCCGCGGGTGGAATACTTCCGCCGTGGTTCGGCGGCCAGCCACCTGAGCGTCGCCGACATCGCCCCCGAACTGCTGCGCGCCCGTCACCTGCACGCCACCGGCATCCCCCCGGCGCTCTCGGCCTCGGCCCGCGACCTGTCCCACAGCCTGATGAGCAGAATGCGCGCGGCCGGCCGCAGCGTGTCCTTCGACCCGAACCTGCGGCCCAGCCTGTGGGGCAGCGAAAAACTGATGATCCACGAAATCAACCGCCTGGCCGTGCTCGCCCATTGGGTGCTGCCGGGCCTGAGCGAAGGCCGCCTGCTGACCGGCTATGAAGACCCGGCCGACATCGCCGCGTTTTACCTGGACCAGGGCGTCGAGGCCGTGGCGATCAAGCTCGGTGCCCATGGCGCCTATTACCGCACCCCGTTGCACGAAGGTTTCGTCGAGGCCGTGCCGGTGACCCAGGTGGTCGACACCGTGGGCGCCGGCGACGGTTTCGCCGTCGGCCTGATCAGCGCCCTGCTGGAGAACCACAGCGTCGCCGAAGCGGTGCAGCGCGCCAACTGGATCGGCAGCCGCGCGGTGCAGAGCCGGGGCGACATGGAAGGCCTGCCGACTCGCGATCGGCCCTTGAACACCCCATACAACCACTGAACCAACGCGTTACCTGTTGCGACAAAAACAACAAGCTCAGGAGCACCCTTATGCAAACGCTGAAACTCGCCACCCGCCGCTGGTGGTACATCATGCCCATCGTGTTCATCACCTACAGCCTGGCGTACCTGGACCGCGCCAACTACGGGTTCGCCGCCGCCTCCGGGATGGCCGCCGACCTGATGATCACCCCGGGGCTGTCGTCCCTGCTGGGCGCCTTGTTCTTCCTCGGTTACTTTTTCTTCCAGGTACCGGGGGCGATCTACGCGCAAAAACACAGCGTGAAGAAGCTGATCTTCGTCAGCCTGATCCTCTGGGGCGGCCTGGCCACCCTCACTGGCGTGGTGTCCAACGCCTACATGCTGATCGCCATCCGCTTCATGCTCGGGGTGGTCGAGGCCGCGGTGATGCCGGCGATGCTGGTCTACCTGTGCCACTGGTTCACCCGGGCCGAACGCTCGCGTGCCAACACCTTCCTGATCCTCGGCAACCCGGTGACCATGCTCTGGATGTCGGTGGTCTCGGGTTACCTGGTGGAGCATTTCAGCTGGCGCTGGATGTTCATCATCGAAGGCCTGCCGGCGGTGCTCTGGGCCTTTATCTGGTGGCGCCTGGCCGATGACCGCCCGAGCGCGGCGAAATGGCTCAGCGACCAGGAAAAACACGACCTGGAAAGCGCCCTGGCCGCCGAACAGGTGGGCATCAAGGCGGTGAAGAACTACGCCGAGGCCTTCCGCTCGCCCAAGGTGATCATCCTCGCCCTGCAGTTCTTCTGCTGGAGCATCGGCGTCTACGGCTTCGTGCTGTGGCTGCCGTCGATCCTCAAGCACGGCGCGCAGATGGACATGGTCGAGGCCGGCTGGCTGTCGGCGCTGCCTTACCTGGCCGCGGTGATCGCCATGCTCGGGGTGTCCTGGGGCTCGGACCGGATCCAGAAGCGCAAGCGTTTCGTCTGGCCGCCGCTGCTGATCGCCTCCTTCGCCTTCTACGGCTCCTACCTGCTGGGCGCCGAGCACTTCTGGTGGTCCTACAGCCTGCTGGTGATCGCCGGTGCCTGCATGTACGCGCCTTACGGGCCGTTCTTCGCCATCGTCCCGGAGATCCTCCCGGCCAATGTCGCCGGCGGCGCCATGGCGCTGATCAACAGCATGGGCGCCCTGGGCTCGTTCGGCGGCTCCTACCTGGTGGGTTACCTGAACAGCGCCACGGGCTCGCCGGGCGCCTCCTACCTGCTGATGAGCGGCGCGCTGCTGCTGTCGGTGCTGCTGACCATCTTCCTCAACCCGGGCGCCAGCGACCGTAAACGCACCGCGCTGCCGGTACGTCGCCGCCTGGCGCATTCCTGAATCGAACAAGGTGAACCCCATGAAAAAACAGGTCGTGCTGTACAAGAAACTCTCGCCGCCGCTGATGGCCCGCCTGCATGAGCAGGCCCAGGTGACCCTGATCGAAGACCTCGGCGCCCAGGGCCTGGCCAAGCTGCGCAGCGCCCTGCCCTCGGCCCAGGGCCTGCTCGGCGCCAGCCTGCGCCTGGATGCCGAACTGCTGGACCTGGCGCCGTACCTGGAAGCCGTGGCCAGCGTGTCGGTGGGTGTCGACAACTACGACATCGACTACCTGACCCAACGCCACATCCTGCTCAGCAACACCCCGGACGTGCTCACCGAAACCACCGCCGACACCGGTTTCGCCCTGATCCTGGCCAGCGCCCGGCGCGTGGTGGAGCTGGCCAACCTGGTGCGCGCCGGCCAGTGGAACCGCAATATCGGCCCGCTGCATTTCGGCAGCGACGTGCACGGCAAGACCCTGGGCATCATCGGCATGGGGCGGATCGGCGAAGCCCTGGCCCAGCGCGGCCATTTCGGCTTCGGCATGCCGGTGATCTACCACAGCAACAGCCCGAAGCCGGCGGTGGAGCAGCGTTTCGGCGCCCGCTACTGCAGCCTGCCGGAGCTGCTGCAACAGGCCGACTTCATCTGCCTGACCCTGCCGCTGACGGACCAGACCCAGGGCCTGATCGGCCGCGAAGAGTTCGCCCTGATGCGCCCGGAAAGCATCTTCATCAATATTTCCCGCGGCAAGGTGGTGGACGAACAGGCGCTGATCGAGGCCTTGCAACAACGGCGGATTCGCGCGGCCGGGCTGGATGTGTTCGAGCGTGAGCCCCTGGGCCACGACTCGCCGCTGTTGCAGCTGAACAATGTGGTGGCCACCCCGCATATCGGCTCGGCGACCTTCGAGACCCGCGAGGCCATGGCCCGCTGCGCCGTCGACAACCTGCTGGCGGCCCTGGCCGGCCAGCGCCCGGCCAACCTGGTAAACCCCCAGGCCTGGGAACGGCGCAAGGCTGCGGTCTGAGCCCTGCATTCGCCGGGCCTGCCCCCCCTGTAGGAGCGAGGCTTGCCCGCGATGGACGTGAGAGCGCCGCGTTTATCCAGTGAGTCCGCGTAATCGTTAACGACCATCGCGGGCAAGCCTCGCTCCTACAGGTTTCCTTGGCGGCCACACCGTCAGCGGCGTTTTGAGGATCGGCCTTCGAGCAGATCCTGGGTACAACGCACAATCCGCTGGCAGGCGTCGGCCAGGCGCTGTTGATCCACCACCAGGCCGATACGGATATGCCCCGCCGCGCTGGGGCCGAAGGCCTCGCCGGCGAGCACCGAGACGCCGTGCCCTTCCAGCAGCAGCTCGGCGAACTGCTGGGCGCCCAGGCCGGTTTCCCGCACATCGACCATGACGAACATGCCGCCATCGGGCTTGACCGGTTTCAGCCCCGGGCATTGGCTCAGCTGCGCGCACACCAGGTCGCGACGCTGGCGATATTCCTCGCGCATCTGCTCCAGCTCCGGCAAGTCGGCATCCAGCGCCACCACCGCGGCGTTCTGCACGAAATCCGGCAGCCCGTACAGCATGCACAGCGCCAGATGGCTCAAATGCCCGGCCAGGGCCTGGGGCGCCACCACCCAGCCGACCCGCCAGCCGGTCATGGCATGGGACTTGGACAGGCTGTTGATGGTCGCCGTGCGTTCGGCCATGCCCGGCAGGCTGCCGGGGCTGATGTGTTCGCCGTCGAACAACAGGTCGCTGTAGACCTCGTCGGAGATCAGCCACAGGTCGTGCTCGATGCACAGGCGCGCCAGGGCCTGCCAGGTTTCCCGGGACAGGCTGGCGCCGGAGGGGTTGTTCGGGCTGTTGAGCATCAGCGCGCGGGTCTTGGGCGTGATGCGCGCGGCGACCGCCGCCGGCTCGACGCGAAAGCCGTTCTCCGGGCGCACCGGAATCGGCAGCACCTTGGCCCCGCAGGCACCGAACACCCCTTCGTAGGTGACGTACATGGGTTCGGCGACCAGCACCTCGTCGCCGGGGTCGAGCAGGCACTGGGCCACGGAAAACACCGCGCATTGCGCCCCCGGCAGCACCACCACGTGCTCGGCGTCCACCGCCTGGCCGCTACGGGTGGCATGCCGGTGGGCGATGCGGGTGCGCAGCGAACGGTTGCCGCGCACCTCCGAATAGTGGGTGTCGCCCGCCAGCAGGCTATCGATGGCGGCCTGGACGATCGGCCGCGGGGTGTCGAAATCCGGGTCGCCGATGGTCAGCAGCAGCACATCGACGCCCTCCTCGCGCAGCTCCAGGGCGCGGTAGTGAATCTGCCAGGCCGCGGCACCTTCGCCGGCGATCCGTTGGGTCAGGGCTGAATAGCGCATCTCGCTCTCCTTGGGCACGCATTCCAACAACCCTAACTCAAATCACAAAGCGCGCCACCATCGCATTCAAATCCACCGCCAGGCGCGACAGCTCGTGGCTGGCGGCGCTGGTCTGGTTGGCCCCGGCGGCCGACTGGGTGGCCAGGTCGCGGATATTCACCAGGTTGCGATCGACCTCGCGGGACACCTGCGCCTGCTCTTCCGAAGCACTGGCGATCACCAGGTTGCGCTCGTTGATCAGGTTGATCGATTCGGCGATCTGCTCCAGGGCCACACCGGCGGCGCGGGCCATTTCCAGGGTGTTCTGGGTGCGCTGGTTGCTCTGCTGCATCGACTGCACCGCCTCGCCGGTGCCGTTCTGGATGCCGGCGACCATCTTTTCGATTTCCTGGGTCGATTGCGCGGTGCGATGGGCCAGGGCCCGCACTTCGTCGGCCACTACCGCGAAACCACGCCCGGCCTCACCGGCGCGGGCCGCCTCGATCGCTGCGTTGAGGGCCAGCAGGTTGGTCTGCTCGGCAATGGCGCGGATCACGTCCAGCACCTTGCCGATGTCGCGGCCCTGGGTGGCCAGGCCCTCGATCATCACCGAAGTGCTTTGCACGTCGTGGGTCATGGTCTGGATCGCGTCGACGGTTTCCACCACCCGGTCGCGGCCTTCGCGGGCGGCCTGGGTCGACTGGTGCGAGGCTTCGGAGGTCGACACGGCGTTGCGCGCCACCTCTTCCACGGCAGCGGTCATCTCGTTGACGGCGGTGGCCGCCTGTTCGATTTCGTTGTTCTGCTGTTGCAAGCCACGGGAGGCTTCCTCGGTGACCGCGCTGAGTTCTTCCGAGGCCGAGGCCAGCTGGGTGGCCGAACCGGAGATCTGCTCGATGGTCTTGCGCAGGTTGCCCTGCATGTCGCTCAGCGCCGCGAGCAGGCGGGCCGGCTCGTCCTTGCCGTCGACCTCGATGGCCTGGGTCAGATTGCCCGCGGCGATGGTCTGCGCGGCCAGCACCGCGCGGTTCAACGGCGTGACGATGCTGCGGGTCAGCAGCCAGGCCAGTACCACTGTGAGCAGGGCCGCGATCACCGCCACGGCGATGATGCCGGTGATGGCGCTGCGGTAATGCTCACCGGCCATATCCGAGGCATGGGTGGCCCCGGCCTTGTTGATCGCTACCAGTTTGTTCAGCTGTTCGCCCATCTGGTCGGTGCCGTCCTTGATCCGCGTATTGATCAGGCTGCGCAGCTCCTCGAGCTTGTTCTGTCGCGACAGCTCCAGCATGTCGTTCTGCGCCTGCAGGTACTTGTCCAGGGTGGCGGCGAAGGTCTTGTACAGGGCCACTTCCTCGTCCCCCGCCGGCAAGGCGGCGTAGCTGGCCTGGGCCTGCTTGAGCTTGTCCACCAGCACGCCGATGCGCGTCTGCGCTTCCTGCAGGCCGGCCGGCTCGCGGTTGACCAGTACCCGGAACGAGAGAATCCGCAGGCGCAGGACGTTTTCGGTGACGTTGCCGAGGAACCCTACGCTGGGCAGTTGGTTGCTTTCCATTTCCAGGGAAGCCTGTCGGATGATCGACATGCGGTTGACGGCGAACACACCCAGCGCGATGACCAGCAACGCGATGAACGCAAAACCGAGGAAAGCTCGAGGCGCGATATTCATATTACGTAGGGACATAGGATGACTCTCGGGAATTGAGGACTGCGAGCATCCATGCACTGAACCCCGTCACCAGCGGCGGCTGGCGGCCTGACAGGTGGGCGCCACTGTTGTAATTGGTCTGTGGGCCTAATAGCGATATCGGCAGCGCTTTAGGTTTTTTGCAGGCCCCGGTGAAAATATTTTTCGTCGCCCGGGAGTGTTTCACCGCTGAGACAGATCGCCTGGCAAGCTCGCTGCCAGCCTCCATGACCGGCCTCCATGCCCCCCATGACCACCCCCCATGAAAAGTGCAATTCATTCGCCGGAAAAGCCATTCAGTCGCCGCCCCGTCCTGCCCATCATGGGCCCAGCTCGTAAAGACAACGCATAACAACAAAGACTGGAGTGGATGATGAAACCCGAAGACTTCCGTGCCGAGACCAACCGCCCGCTGACCGGCGCCGAATACCTGGCCAGCCTGCGCGATGATCGCGAAATCTACATTTATGGCGACCGGGTCAAGGATGTGACCAGCCACCCGGCGTTCCGCAACTCCGCCGCCTCCATGGCGCGCCTCTATGACGCCCTGCACGACCCCGAAACCAAGGACAAGCTGTGCTGGGACACCGACACCGGCAACGGCGGCTACACCCACAAGTTCTTCCGTTCGGCGAAAAGCGCCGACGACCTGCGCCAGCAGCGCGATGCCATCGCCGAGTGGTCGCGCCTGACCTACGGCTGGATGGGTCGCAGCCCGGACTACAAGGCCGCTTTCGGCAGCGCCCTGGGCGCCAACCCGGAGTTCTATGGCCAGTTCGAAGGCAACGCCCGCACCTGGTACAAGCGCATCCAGGAAGCCTGCCTGTACCTCAACCACGCCATCGTCAACCCGCCGATCGACCGCGACAAACCGGTGGACCAGGTCAAGGACGTGTTCATCTCGGTGGACGAGGAAGTCGAGGGCGGGATCATCGTCAGCGGCGCTAAGGTGGTGGCCACCAACTCGGCCCTGACCCACTACAACTTCGTCGGCCAGGGCTCGGCGCAGCTTTTGGGCGACAACACCGACTTCGCCCTGATGTTCATCGCGCCGATGAACACCCGCGGCATGAAGCTGATCTGTCGCCCGTCCTATGAACTGCAGGCGGGCATGACCGGTTCGCCGTTCGACTACCCGCTGTCCAGCCGCTTCGACGAGAACGACGCGATCCTGATCATGGACAAGGTGTTCATCCCCTGGGAAAACGTGCTGATCTACCGCGACTTCGAGCGCTGCCGGCAGTGGTTCCCGCAAGGCGGTTTCGGCCGGTTGTTCCCGATGCAGGGCTGTACACGGCTGGCGGTCAAGCTCGACTTCATCACCGGGCTGCTGGTCAAGGCCTTGCAGTGCACCGGCTCGCTGGAGTTTCGCGGGGTGCAGGCGCAGGTCGGCGAAGTGGTGGCCTGGCGCAACCTGTTCTGGTCGCTGACCGACGCCATGCACGGCAACGCCAGCGAATGGCTCAATGGCGCCTTCCTGCCCAGCGCCCAGGCCTTGCAGGCCTACCGGGTACTGGCGCCCCAGGCCTACACCGATATCAAGAAGATCATCGAGCAGGTGGTGGCCAGCGGCCTGATCTACCTGCCGTCCGGCTCCCGCGACCTCAAGGACCCGATGCTCAACCAGTACCTGAGCACCTATTGCCGGGGCTCGGCGGGCATGGGCCACGAGGAGCGGATCAAGATCCTCAAGCTGCTGTGGGATGCGATCGGCACCGAGTTCGGCGGCCGCCACGAGCTGTACGAAATCAACTACGCCGGCAGCCAGGACGAAATCCGCATGCAGTGCCTGCGCCATGCCCAGGCCAGCGGCTCGATGAAAACCATGACCGAATTGGTGGACAAATGCCTGGGCGACTACAATCTCGACGGCTGGACGGTGCCACACCTGACCAATCCGGACGACATCAACATGCTCGACCGCATCCGCCAGTAACCACTGCCTCGCTTCTGTAGGAGCGAAGCTTGCTCGCGATAAGACGTGAACGATGACGCGCGGCATCTGCGACTCCACGTTGGCTTGAGGTTTTTCGCGAGCAACCGAGCGTCGAGCGACGGCTCCTGCAAATACCGTGGTTCAATCCCGAGGAAAGGAATCTCTCATGACTCAACTTGATCCCAAGCAACAAGCCTTTCGCAACGCCATGGCGCACATGACCGCGGCGGTCAACGTCATCACCAGCAACGGCCCGGCCGGACGCTGCGGCATCACCGCCACCGCGGTCTGCTCGGTCACCGACAGCCCGCCCAGCCTGATGGTCTGCGTCAACCGCAACAGCGCCCTGAACCCGGTGTTCAAGCGCAACGGCCAGCTCTGCATCAACGTGCTCTGCGGCGAACACGAAGAAGTCGCCCGGCACTTCGCCGGCATGACCGGAGTGGAGATGGAACAGCGCTTCAGCCTGCACCCCTGGCGCGACGGCCAGGACGCCCTGCCGGTGCTCGACGGTGCCCTGGCCAGCCTGCAGGGACGGATCACCGAGGTGCAGGAAATCGGCACCCACTCGGTGATGCTGGTGCAACTGGATGAGATCTGCGTAGGCGAACACGGCGACTCGCTGGTGTATTTCAGCCGTGGTTTCCACCGTTTGCAGCGGGCCGTCCAGGCGGCCTGACCTGTTGATCAGCTGCTTTTCTGTAGGAGCGAGGCTTGCCCGCGATAGCCGCGCAGCGGCGATACACCCGCCAACGCGCGTTATCGTTGCAGATTTATCGCGAGCAAGCTTCGCTCCTACAGAAGCCAATTTCCCCCGCCAACGCCCCCCTTCATCCTGCATCTGTAGGATAGCGATCCCCCACCAACCCGACGATACTCGTGCCCAGGCCCTGCCCACGTCCCTGGACGTTCCGGTCCTTACTGACTCCGTGACGAAAACAATAAGAACGTCGCACAGAGGAACACCCCCATGAGCCGTCATGAACATGGTCACGCCAACCTGCTGCAAGCCTTCAGCTCGCTGACCCTGGAGTTGCAGCGCCTGGCGCAGCACAAGGACATCGAACATTTCCATGGCCATGCGCTGAACCGCATCGGCCAGTTGCTGCCCTTCGACAGCGCCTGGTGGGGCCGCGCCGCGTTGATCGACGGCCTGCCGGAAGAACACAGCTCCTACCTCCACCGCCTGCCCCCGAGCTACCTGCCGGACTGGCAGTCGATCAAGCACGTCGACGTCACCGTCGGCCGGGTCCATGCCCACCCTGGCCAGGCGGTGATCGTCGACATGGGCGACCCGGCCAACGGTCCCGGCCTGAACTGGCTGGGCAAAACCTACGGCATCGGCGAGCTGCTGTGCGTGGTGTACATCGATCCGCAGACTCACCTCAGCGACCACCTGGCGCTGTACCGCGCCCCCGGCGCCAAGCGCTTCGACGCCGACGACTGCCTGCTGCTGAACAACCTGATGCTGCACCTGGTGGCGGCGGTGTCGGCCAACCAGATCCGCACCCTGGTGGCCATGCGCGAAACCCTCACCAGCCCGCGCAACCTGGCGCTGGCAGTGTGCGACCAGCGCGGCACCCTGCACTGCGCCGAACGTGGCTTCATCGACCTGCTGCTCGGCGAATGGCCGGACTGGAGCGGCCCCTGCCTGCCCGGGCCCGTGGTCGACGGCGGATATGAAGGCCGCCACCTGCAAGTCGAGGCCTCGCCGGTGGGCGACCTGTTCCTGCTCGCCGCCCGCGGCCGCACGCTGCTGACCCAACTGAGCCCACGGGAAAACGACGTGGCCCTGGGCTTCGGCGAAGGCAAGACCTACAAGGAAATCGCCCGCGAGCTGGGCCTGTCGCCGAACACCGTGCGCCATCACATCCGCGCCATCTACAACAAGCTCGGGGTCAAGGACAAGACCCGCATCGCCCATCTGCTGCACGCCCCACCCGACTGACGCTTAACCCCTTTCCTGACTGACTTTCGCGCTGTCGTTTTGACGGCCACGGGACGCTTTTGCCCTTTTTTCAGCCACTGCCGCGTACCGGCGAGCGCTTCGCCGCACAACAACTCAAAAAAGAGAGGTTACGCCCATGACCACAACGCTTGCGCGCCGCACCGCCCTGGCCTTCACCGGCGCCCTGCTGAGCCTGAACGCCAGCGCCGCCGACCTCAACGCCCGCGACTTCTTCGGCGCGCCCCCGGGCACCAGCCTCGGCGTGCTGTACCTGCCGGCGACTCGCGCCGACGATTTCCACGGCCCCGCCGACAGCACCGGCAAGGCCGAGCTGAAGGTCAACGCCCTGGCCTATCGCCAGGTATTTTTCAGCGATATCTGCGGCACCCTGTGCACCCCGCAATTCATCGTGCCCTTCGCCGATATCGACGCGCGCCTGCCCGGCGGCGCCCGCCACACCGGGGAAAGCGGCTTCGGCGACCCGCAGGTCGGCGGCACCCTGTTCTTCATCAACGACCCGGCTTCGCGCACCTACAGCGGCCTGCTGACCCTGATCACCCTGCCGGTGGGCGAATACCACAGCGACAATCCGGATGTCTCGCCGGGCGCCAACCGCTGGGGCGCGACCTTCGTTTACAACTACACCCAGGGCGTCGGCGAGAAGTGGGTGCTGGAAGCCAACCTCGAAGCCCAGCTCTACGCCAAGAACGACGACTATTTCGGCAGCGACCTGAAGCAGGACCCGCTGTACCGCCTGCAAGCCTTCGCCTCCTACGACTTCACCACCAGCACCTACGGCGCCCTGCGGCTGATCCATGCCGACGGCGGCGAGCTGCGGATCAACGACCAGCGCATCGACGACACCCACAAGCGCTACACCCAGGTCGGCTTCGAGGTCGGTCATTGGCTGGATAAGCAGAACCAGCTGATGTTCGGCCTCTCGCAAAACGTCGCCACCCGCAATGGCTACCACGGGACCGACGCCTTGTTGCGTCTGGTCCATGTGTTCTGAAGCGCTTTTTCCCGGAGCTATCCCACCATGACCACCCCCATGATCGACAAGAGCCAGGCGCTCACCGGCGACCAGCCGAACACCGCGTCCCCCCTGGCCTTGCTGGCGGCCATCGTGCTGTTCGCCGCCATCACCCCGACCATCCTCATGACCGCCCCGGCGGTGGCCGCGCAACTGGCCAGCCAATGGCAACTGAGCCCGTCGCAGATCGGCGACCTGTTCTCCACCGAGCTGGGGGCCATGAGCCTGGCCACCCTGCCCGCCTTCTGGTGGCTCAAGCGCGTCGACTGGCGCCGCGCGGCGCTGCTGGCCGGGGCGTTGTTCATCGTCGCCAACCTGCTGTCGATCTGGGCCCAGGGTTATGCCGCGCTGCTGGCCCTGCGTTTCTGCAGTGCTCTGGCCGGCGGTTCGCTGATGATCATCTGCCTGTCCTGCGCCGCTTCCACCGCCAACCCCAGCCGGGCCTATGGCCTGTGGGTCATGGGGCAACTGGTGGTCGGGGCAATTGGCCTGGGCATTCTGCCGCGGTTGTTCGAGCACTACGGCCTGGCAGCCTGCTACCTGCTGCTGGCGCTGCTGATGAGCCTGTGCCTGCCCTTGGCGCGCTACTTTCCCCAGGGTGCGCCGGTCAAAAAAACCGCACAGCAGGCCGCCGCCGTGCCGCAGTGGAAGGGGCTGTGCGGCATTCTCGGCATCCTCGGTTTCTATATCAGCCTCAGCGGGGTCTGGACCTTTATCGGTTCGATCAGCGCCAAGGCCGGCATCTCCGCGCAAGCCAGCGGCGAGCTGCTGGCCGTCGCCACGGTCATGGGCATCGTCGGCGCCGGCTGCGCCTCGCTGATCGGTAATCGCCTGCCGCGCCTGCCGTTGCTGCTGCTCGGCTACGGCCTGATGGCCGGCTCGGTGCTGTTGCTGCTGGGGGCGCCGACCCTGGCGCGCTTCGCCCTCGCCGCCCTGGTCTTCAAGTTCACCTGGACCTTCATCCTGCCGCTGATCCTCGCCTGCCTGGCCGACCTCGACCGGTCCGGCAAGCTGATGAACGCCTCCAACCTGGTAATCGGCGGCGGCCTGGCCATCGGCCCCGCGCTGGCCGGCCGGCTGATCGAAGGCAGCGGCGGCTTCCAGCCCCTGCTGATCGGCGGCGCCTGCCTGACCCTGCTGTCGCTGGCGCTGATCCTCGGCTGCCGGCGCAATCCCTGAACCCCTGAACCCCTGTAGCCGCTGCCGAAGGCTGCGATAGGTCCGAAGGACCTCTGGCGCCCGGGAGATCGCAGCGACCGTTCCGGTCGATCGCAGCCTTCGGCAGCGGCTACAGATTCCCCCATAGATGGAGATGCCCATGACCCGTAAAACCGCGTTTTTCTTCGATGAACTCAGCCTCTGGCACAGCGCCGGGCCACATGCGCTGACGCTGCCGGTCGGCGGCTGGGTGCAACCGCCCGCCGCGGCCGGGCACGCCGAATCGCCGGAAACCAAGCGCCGCCTGAAAAGCCTGCTGGACGTCTCCGGCCTGACCCGCCAGTTGCAGGTGCGCAGCGCCATGCCCGCCAGCGAAGAGGACCTGCTGCGGGTGCACAGCACCGAGTACCTGCAACGCTTCAAGGCCCTGAGCGAGGCCGGTGGCGGCGAACTCGGCCCGCAAGCGCCGATCGGCCCGGGCAGCTACGAGATCGCCCGACTCTCCGCCGGCCTGGCCATGGCCGCGGTGGATGCGGTGCTCGGCGGCGAAGCCGACAACGCCTATTCCCTGTCCCGCCCGCCGGGACACCATTGCCTGGCCGACGGCGCCATGGGCTTCTGCTTCCTGGCCAATATCGCCATCGCCATCGAGGCGGCCAAGGCCCGGCGCGGCCTGGGCAAGGTCGCGGTGATCGACTGGGACGTGCACCACGGCAACGGCACCCAGTCGATCTTCGAGGAGCGCGGCGACGTGCTGACCGTTTCCCTGCACCAGGACGGCTGCTTCCCGCCCGGCTACAGCGGCGAGCAGGACCGCGGCCGCGGCGCCGGGCTGGGGACCAATCTCAATATCCCGCTGCTGCCCGGCAGCGGCCACGATGCCTACCTGCATGCCCTGCAACGCATCGTGATTCCGGCCCTGGAGCACTTCGAGCCGGAGCTGATCATCGTTGCCTGCGGCTACGACGCCAACGCGGTCGACCCGCTGGCGCGGATGCTGCTGCACAGCGACTCGTTCCGCGCCATGACCCGCCAGGTGCGCGAAGCCGCCGAGCGTCTGTGCCAGGGGCGCCTGGTGCTGGTGCATGAAGGTGGTTATTCCGAGGCCTATGTGCCCTTCTGCGGGCTGGCGACGGTCGAGGAACTGGCCGGCGTCAGGACCGCGGTGACCGATCCGATGCTGGAATTCGTGCAGATGCAGCAGCCCAATCCTGGGTTCCAGGCCTTTCAGCGCCAACTGATCGACGATCTGGCGCAAACCTTCCTCAACGACCACTGACCCTGTAGCCGCTGCCGCAGGCTGCGATAAGGCCGAAGGCCTTCAGCGATCTTGAGACCATGCGCCCGCTTCGTCGGTGTGCCGCCCAGGCCGATCGCAGCCTGCGGCAGCGGCTACAGGGAGGCGCGCACTTCGCTTGGGGTCTGGCCGTAATGGGCCTTGAACGCCCGGGCGAAGTGGGCCTGGCTGGTGAAGCCGTGGCGGTAGGCAATCTCGCCGATATCCAGGCCCGTTCCCCGTGGGCTGCCCAGCAGGTCATGGGCCTGCTGCAGGCGTTTTTCCAGGATAAAGCGGCTGGGCTGGGTGCCTTCCAGGGCGAACAGCCGGCTCAGGTGCCGCGGTGAAATGCCGGTTTGCGCGGCGACTCGCTCGCAGCTCAGCTCCGGGTCGGCCAACTGTTCGTTGATGCACTGCTTGGCCGCCAGCAGGTAGGAGGCGCTCAGCGCATTGATCCGCCGCTCGCCCACCTGCCCGGCGATCAGGCTGCCCAGCAGCTCCAGCGCCTGGTCCTGATAACCGCCGGCGTCCTGGCTCAGGGGCTGCTGGAAAAAGCCGCGGGTGCGTTCGCCCAGGGTGCGCAGCAACAGGCGCTGCACGCCGCTTTGCCCGCCAATCTTCAGCGGACGGTCGAAACGCTTCAGGCAGCGTTCGGCGAACAGTTCCTGGGGAATGTCGAAAATGAACTGGCGCATCGGCCCGGAGAACCCGAACAGGTAGGGTTTGTCGGTGCGATAGACGATCAGCTCGCCCGGTTCGAGCAACTGGCAGGCGCCGTCCTGGTAGAAAAACGAACCGCTGCCGGTGACGAAGGACACGAACACCGACTCCTTGGGCACGCTGCGGATCATCGAGTTGTCACGCTCGACCACGTGCTCGTTGCCCTCGATCTGCGCCAGGCGCATGCCCTCCAGTTGCAGGTTGTCCTGGCTGGCGGCAAAACCGCTTTCACAAAAGGAGCTGCATTTGAGGCCGACCAGGGTGGAGGCGTTGTAGTCCTCCCAGAAGGCCAGCCGCTGATCCAGGGCGATGTCCTGGGTGCAGGCATGCCGGGTTTCGAGCAAGGCGCATGGAGACATTTTTATTCTTCTCATGGGCAGAAAATTCGCCGGTCGGCAAGGCAGTGACCGGATCCCGAGGCCGTGGAACACATCGGTCGCGGCCGTTCATTAATATATGAAGCTTATGCCCTGTCAACGTGAAACGCAGTGGGCACAAGTCGATTGCCAGGGTAAACGGCGTCCCTGAAACCTGTAGGAAAACGCTCGTCCGATCCAGTCAACAATCCTGTCCGATTCGATAAAACCCCGCCTGCGCGCCGCGCCTAAAGTCGCCTCGACTCCCACAACGAATAGAGGCCGACCATGCCCGAAGCCGCCAGCCGTGAATTCTGGAAAGACCTGCAACCGATCGCCAATTGCTTCAAGCCGGACGCCAAGCCCGAGGTCTACCTGGCCAATGCCGCCAGCGACGACCTGAAACTTTATGTGCCCTTCACCGAAACCGTGTCCTCGCGGCCGCTGTGGATCTCGCCGAGCGAGAACCGCTGGTGCGACATCCTCATGGCCAGCAGCGCCGGGCTGGTGAACCGGCATTACCACCCCCACGAAGTGTTCGCCTACACCCTGTCCGGCAAGTGGGGCTACCTGGAGCACGACTGGACCGCCACCGCCGGCGACTTCGTCTACGAGACCCCGGGCGAAGGCCACACCCTGGTGGCCTACGAGCACGAACAGCCGATGCGCGCGTTTTTCATCGTCAAGGGCCCGCTGATCTGGCTCGACGAACAGGGCGAGCCGGAGGGTTATTTCGACGTGCACTCCTATATCGCCATGTGCCGCGCGCACTACGAAAAGATCGGCCTCGGCGCGGCCTATATCGACACGCTGTTTCGCTGAGCTCGCGACTTTCACCTGTCCCTCCCGCGGAGAACGACCATGGCTTACAACAACAATAAAGCCGGTTATGAGAACATCCTGCTGGGCGTGCTGTTCCTGACGTTCGGTTTCGTCTTTTTCGATCGCCTGGCCCTGGCCTTCCTGTTTCCGTTCATGGCCGACGAGCTGCAACTGAGCAACAGCCACCTGGGCATGCTGTCGTCGGTCCTGGCCCTGGCCTGGGCGGTGTCCGGCGCGCTGGTCGGGGCCTGGTCGGACCGGCGTGGCAAGCGCAAGCCGCTGCTGATCGTCGCGGTAATCCTGTTTTCCCTGTGCTCGGCGCTGTCGGGGCTGGTCACCGGCTTTCTCAGCCTGCTGCTGTTCCGCGGCATCATGGGCCTGGCCGAAGGGCCGATCCTGCCGCTCTCGCAATCGCTGATGGTGGAGGCCTCCTCACCCCATCGCCGGGGCCTGAACATGGGCCTGCTGCAAGGCTCGGCGGCCGGGCTGCTGGGCGCGGTGATCGGCCCGCCGGTGCTGATCGGCCTGGCCGAGGCCTACGGCTGGCGCCATGCCTTTATCGTCTCGCTGATTCCCGGGCTGCTGATCGCCCTGCTGATCTGGCGCTACGTGCGCAACGACGCGCCGGCGCCAGCAACCACCAGCGACAACGACAAAGCACCGGTCAATCGCCTGGCCCTGCTGAAAAGCCGCAACATCGTGCTCTGCACCCTGATCAGTTGCGTGTTCCTCACCTGGTTCGTGATCCTCATTTCCTTCACCCCGACCTTCCTGGTCAAGGTCCGCGGCTACAGCCCGGCGAGCATGGGCACGGTGATGAGTTGCCTGGGCGGCGCCTGGGTGCTGTGGGGCTTCGGCGTGGCGGCGATTTCCGACCGCTTCGGCCGGCGCCCGACCCTGGTGCTGTTCTCGCTGATCGCCGCCTGCTGCCCGATCGCCCTGCTCTACGCCAACAGCCCGCTGCTGATGGGCGTGCTGATGCTGCTGACCTACACCGGCCTTGGCTGCTTCACCCTGTTCATGGCGACCATCCCGGCGGAAACCGTGCCCCGGGAAGTCATGGCCACCGCCCTGGGCATGATCATGGGCATCGGCGAGCTGGTGGGCGGCTTCGTCTCGCCGACCATCGCCGGCTTCGCCGCCGACCGTTTCGGCCTGTCCATCGTCATGTGGATCTCCTGTGGTGGCGCCCTGCTGGCCGCGCTGCTGGCGCTGTTCCTCAAGGAAACCGCGCCGGCGGTCCTCGCGCGCGGGCGCCGCGCCGAACCTTCCCCGTCTTCCGCCCTGCAAGGAAACCAGCCATGAAAGCATTACGTTGGCATGCCGCCCGCGACCTGCGCCTGAGCGATCTGCAACTGCCACAGCCCGGCCCGGGCGAGGTGCTGGTCCAGGTGGCCTACTGCGGCATCTGCGGCAGCGACCTGCACGAATACGCCGACGGCCCGCACTCGATTCCGCAACAGCAGCCCCACCCGCTGTCCGGTTGCCGCGCGCCGCTGACCCTCGGCCACGAATTCTGCGGCCAGGTGTTGGCGGTGGGCACAGGCGTCGACCGGGTGCGGGTCGGCAGCCGGGTGGCGGTGGAACCGGAGTATCGCTGCGGCGATTGCCAGTACTGCCGCGCCGGCCAGTACAACCTCTGCCAGTCCATGGGTTTTATCGGCCTGATGGGCGACGGCGGTTTCGCCGAGCAGGTGTTGGTGCCGGCCTACATGCTGCACCCGCTGCCGGATTCGGTGAGCTTCAAGCAGGCCGCTGTGCTGGAGCCGGCGGCGGTGGCCTTTCACGCGCTGAACCAGAGCAGCCTGCTGGCCGGCGACAGCTGCGTGGTGTTCGGTCTCGGCCCCATCGGCCTGCTGCTGATCCTGCTGGCCCGGCTGCGTGGCGTGGAGCGGATCTTCGCCGTGGACATCAGCCCGGAACGCCGGCGGCTGGCCCGCGACTTCGGCGCCCAGGAAGTGCTCGATGGCCACGCCGCCGACCTGTCGCAACGCCTGCACGAACTGAGCGGCGGTGGCGTCGACACCGCCTTCGAGGCCGCCGGCAGCCAGCAGACCCTGAGCCTGGCCCTGCATGCCCTGCGCAAGGGCGGCGAGGTGGTGCTGGTGGGTTTGATGGGCGAGGTCAGCGTCGATGCCTTCCACTTGGTCAATAACGAACTGCGCCTGCTCGGCAGCGTGGGTTATCGCAATGCCTACCCGCCGCTGATCGAGCTGCTGGCCAGCGGCCGCCTGGACCTGACCCGCGCGGTGACCCGCTGCGTGACCCTGGACCAGGCCGTGGAGCATGGCTTCGAAGCCCTGCTGCGGGACAAGAGCCAGATCAAGGTGCTGGTCAACCCCAACCCCGAACTGGCCAAGGCGTGACCCTGTAGCCGCTGCCGCAGGCTGCGATCGAGGACGCAGTCCTCGCCAGCACCATCGGCAGCCTCCTGGTAACCCGTTGGCGAACGCTGCGCGTCCGATCGCAGCCTTCGGCAGCGGCTACAGACCTGAACAACTCATTACAAAAACAACAAGAAACGAGTACCGACCATGAAAAGCACTCCCCTGCTGTGCCCGCTGCTGGCGGCGGTCCTGTTCACCCCTTTATGCCAGGCCCAGACTCCGGCACCCAGCCGCGAAGGTCCGCTGGCCGGGCTCGGCGAGCAACTGGCCGGCTACGGCATCCGACCCCATGTGCAGTTCTGGAGCCTGTCGATGAACAACCTCGACACCGGTCCGCGGGAACACAGCTTCGGCAACAGCGGCGACCTGTTCGTCGGCGCCGACTTCGACCTCGATACCCTCGCCGGCCTCGAAGGCGCGGCCGTTCATTTCGAGGAAACCTTCTTCATCCTCGACACCGCCACCGGCCAGCCGACCTCGCGCAACTGGCAAGGCGCCGCCGGCAGCTATTTCGCCGGCGCGCCGATCCACAACGACATCACCAGCAACCAGCTGAGCCTGCTGACCTACCAGCAGACCTGGCTCGACGGCCAAGTCGACATGAGCCTGGGGCGCACCAACGCCCGGCGCTACTTCTATATCTACAACTGCGAAACCGTGGTCACCTGCAACGACCCGATCATCGATTCGTCCACCGGCATCCTGCCGCCGCCCTACGGCAGCTGGGGCGGCTACCTGAAGTACCAGCCGACGCCGGGCTTGTATGTGCATGCCGGCGCCTTCGAATCGAACCCGGTGGACTACCTGAAAAAACGCAAGGGCCTGGACTTCAGCACCGACGACGCCAGCGGCACCAGCCTGCTGCTGGGCATCGGCAGCAAGCACGACGGTGCCTATAGCGCCCACTACGAACTCAACGGCTACTACAACACCTCCAGGCAGTACGACCCGCTGACCGGCGCCAGCGAGCACGGCACCGGCGGCGCCTTCTTCAAGTTCCAGCAAGGTTTCTGGCGGGCCGACGGCGGCCAGGGCACCGCGCCCCAGGCCCTGCTGGCGTTCGGTTCGCTGTCCCTGGCCGCCGACGACAAGCAGCCCTTCAGCCACTTCGCCGAAATCGGTCTGACTTACCTGGCGCCCTTCGACCGGCCCCAGGACAAGCTCAACCTCAAGGCCAGCTACCTGCGCCTCAACGACCACCAGTTGCGCTTCCAGCAACAGGCGCGGATCGTCAACGGCGGCGACCCCAGCCTGGGCGAACGCAATGTCTACGCCATCGAGGCCAACGGCCACTTCGCCCTGACCCGGCACCTGGCCCTCGAGCCCAGCGTGCAGTACCTGATCAACCCGGACAATTTCTACAACCCCGAGGCCCGCGAGCTCAGCGGCAACGGTTTTGTCGTCGGCCTGCAAGTCATGTACGACGTCGGCGCGGCGCTGGGGTTGTGAACCTGCTTCTCACTGCCAACGAGGTATCTCCCATGACTGACTCTGCCCCGCGTTCGTTCGACTACATCGTGGTCGGGGCCGGCTCGGCCGGTTGCGTGCTGGCCAACCGGCTGTCCGCCGATCCGCAGCTCAGCGTCTGCCTGATCGAAGCCGGCCCCAGCGACCGCAGCCTGTTCCCCGGCGCCTATGTGCGCACCCCGGCGGGCATCATCCGGCTGATCGCCAACCCGAGGTGGAACTGGATGCACCAGTTCAGCGCCCAGGCCGCCAGCGGCGACCGTCCGATCCCCTGCCCCCGCGGCCGGCTCTGGGGCGGCTCCAGCGCGATCAACGGCATGATCTACATCCGCGGCCACCGCAGCGACTACGACCGCTGGGCCGCGGCCGGCAACCAGGGCTGGAGCTACGACGAACTGCTGCCGTACTTCCTGCGCTCGGAGCACTTCGAGCCCGGCGCCTCGCCCTGGCATGGGCAAGGCGGCGAACTCAACGTCGCCGCGCAACGCAGCCCGAGCCCGATCAATGAGGTGTTCTACCAGGCCGCCCAGGAACTGGGCTGGCGCTACAACCCGGACTTCAACGGCGAGGAGCAGGAAGGCTACGGCCCCT
This sequence comes from Pseudomonas sp. GW531-T4, assembly GCF_017349615.1. Lineage (NCBI taxonomy): Bacteria > Pseudomonadati > Pseudomonadota > Gammaproteobacteria > Pseudomonadales > Pseudomonadaceae > Pseudomonas > Pseudomonas sp. GW531-T4. The sequence goes on along the minus strand of NZ_JACMZT010000053.1, from coordinate 13,598 downwards.
TCCATGTCACCCAGATCAACGGCGAACGTTGCAGCGCCGCGCGGGCCTTCCTGCACCCGGCGCTGCCGCGGCCCAACCTCAGCGTATTGAGCTCGACCCTGACCCACCGCGTGCTGCTGGACGGCAACCGCGCCTGCGGCGTCGAGGTCAGCCAGGACGGCGCGGTGTTCCAGCTCCAGGCCCGGCGCGAAGTGATCCTCAGCGCCGGGGCGATCAACTCGCCGCAGGTGCTGCTGCTCTCCGGCATCGGCCCGGCCGCCGAGCTGGAGCGCCATGGCATCGCCCAGCGCCATGAACTGCCGGGGGTTGGCCACAACCTGCAGGACCATCAGGACGTGGTGCTGATGTACCGCTGCGACAGCGAGCTGACCTACGGTGTGTCGGCCAAGGGCCTGCTGCCCCTGGCCCGTTCGCCCTGGCAGTACCTGAGCCGGCGCAGCGGTCCGCTGACTTCCAATACCGTGGAGTCCGGCGCTTTCCTGCGCCTGCAGGCCGAGGACGCCGCGCCGGAACTGGGCCTGATCGTCGCCCCGGCGCTGAAGAACCAGCCCCAGCGCCTGGTGCCGCTGGGTCATGGCGTCAGCCTGCACATCGCCGTGATGCACCCGCAAAGCCGTGGCCAGGTCCGGCTCAATTCCGCCGATCCCCATGACAAGCCCATCATCGACAGCAACTTCCTCAGCCACCCGGAGGACCTGCGCAAGCTGGTGGCGGGCGTGCGCCTGGTGCGCCAGCTGGCGGCGAGCCAGGCGTTCGCCCGGCGCCTCAAGGGCGAGCTGGTGCCCGGCCCGCACGTCGAGAGCCAGGCGCAGATCGAGCAATGGATTCGCGACAGCCTGGGCACCGTGTTCCACCCGGTCGGCACCTGCAAGATGGGCCTCGACGAACAGGCGGTGGTCGACGACCAGTTGCGGGTCCACGGCGTACAGGGCCTGCGGGTGGCCGACGCATCGATCATGCCGAGCCTGACCACCGGCAATACCAATGCGGCGGCGATCATGATCGGCGAAAAGGCCGCGGACCTGGTGCTGGGTAAGGCGCCGCTGAGCATTCAGGTTCCCGCTCGTCTGGAGGAACAGGCATCCACGCTGGCCATTGGCTGAAAGACGGCCACTTGTAGGAGCGAAGCTTGCTCGCGATGGACTTGAGAGCGCCGCGTTTAGCCAGTCGGTACGCGTTATCGTTAACGATCATCGCGAGCAATCGAGCGTCGACCGGCTGCTCCTACAGGGGATCACCTGCACTCGACTGATCGGTGTTGACCCAGAGGCCCGCGTCCCTATGGATTTTGCTGCAGCCTGAACATATAGTTGTATCGAACAACTATATATGGAGCCTCGCCATGTCCTCCCCGTCGCCGCTGGTGGATCAGGTCCGTAACGAATCGCGCAAACTGGTGCGCGAGCTGGGCTTCATGGGCGCTACCCTGGCCGGCTCCGACCTTGCGCCTTCGGCGGTGCATGCGCTGATCGAGCTCGATCTGTACGCCCCGCTCACCGCCGCCCAGTTGGGCAAGAGCCTGAACCTGGAAAAGTCCTCGGTCAGCCGCCTGCTGGCCAAGCTCATCGAACGCGGCGATATCCAGGAAAGCCCCAGCCCCAGCGATGCCCGGGAAAAATTGTTGGGCCTGACCGCCAGCGGACGCAAACAGGTCGCCGCTATCCATGCCTTTGGCAGCGCCCAGGTGCAACAGGCGCTGCGCTTGCTTGCGCCGCGCGAGCAAAGCCAGGTGGTCGCCGGACTGCGCAGTTATGGCCAGGCGCTGCAGGCTTGCCGCCTGGGCCAGGCGCAGATCGCCGCGGCAATCCCTAGCGTGCAGCGTGGCTATCGGCCGGGCATGATCGGCCGCATCACCGAGCTGCATGCACACTACTACTCACGCCTGGTGGGTTTCGGGCAGTTCTTTGAACAGCGCGTCGCGGCCGGTCTGGCGGAGTTCAGCGAGCGCCTGGACCACCCGGATAACGGCATCTGGCTGGCGGTGCTGGACGAGCAGATCGTCGGTTCGATCGCCATCGATCTCGGCGGCGCCCCGGACCACAAGCAGGCCGACAAGAGTGCCCATCTGCGCTGGTTTATCCTCGACGAGGCGGCCCGTGGCACCGGCACCGGCCGCCTGCTGCTCAAGACGGCGCTGGAGCATTGCGACCGGGTGGGGGCAACCTCCTGCTACCTGTGGACCTTCAGCGGCCTGGACGCCGCCCGGCATCTGTATGAAGCCTTCGGCTTCCAGCTGGTGGAGGAACAGCCGGCGGCGCAATGGGGCAAGACCGTGCTGGAACAGAAGTTCGAGCGCCGCCATCCAGGCCTGGCCTGAAACGCCTCAGCGGTTGGCCGGCGGTGCGATGTTCCACAGCCGCGGCCAGTCTTCCGAGGACAGGCCGTTGCAAGTCGGCATCTGCCGGTAATCGCTGAGCTGGAAGCTTTCGCCGTCGAACAGCCAGCGCCCGCTTTCACCGCAGTCGCCAATGCCGCGGGCCAGATAGAAGGTGCTCAGCACCCCGGTCTTGGGGTCGTAGTGGGCGCCGCCCGAACCGTCCGCGTTGTTCATGGGCACGGCTTGCCGGCGCAGCGCCTCGAGCTTCGGCGGATTGCTGCGCGACCAGCTGCTGATCAGGTAGTCGCAGTTGTAGGCCGCGCACTCGCTCAGCACCACCGTCAACGCCCGTTGCGCGGTCAGCGGATAGACCTCGACCTGGGGCTCGGCCACATAGTCTTCATCGTCGTTGGGCGTACCCGGCGTGGCGAGCTTCACGGCGGCCGCCGAGATCCGCGTGCGTTCCGCCTCCGTCAGTTCCGGAGCCCCCGGATAAGCCCGCAGCTGGGCCGGCAGCGGCCGCGCCGGCACCTCGCTGGCCGGACGCTGGCCTGGCCGCCACAGCGCCGTCACGCCATCGACCCGGCCCTGCACCGAGTCCATCAGCAGCAGCGCCGCCGACAGACCGGACAACGGCACCCGGGCCTCGTCGTCTCCCGCCAGCTTCAGTTCTTCGGCATTGCGCAGGCGTTCCAGCCACTGGCGGGCCCGGATCGGGTCGGCGATTTCATAGCGGGTGACCTGGGTCTGCGCACCCTTCTTCTCCGGCAACAGCACCAGGGCATCCAGCAGTTGCGGCTCCAGCGCCTGGCCGTCGAGGCGCAAGGCCGACAGCTCGGCGGGTTCGCCGCGCTGGTCCAGGCGTATCTCCAGCGGACCGTCGGGGCCGGCGCGACGCTGGATATGCAGGGTCAGGCTGCTGTACTGCACGCCGTGTTCGCCGTTGGGCGCGCTCAGGGCGTGGCAGCCGCGCAGGTTATCGCAGCCGGTAATCCATTCCTTGGTCTGGCGCAGCAAGGGCACCTTTTCCGCGGCGTTCTGCGCCAGCGCCTGGGCGGCGCTGGTCGTCAGCAAAAGGACCATCAGGGTGCGCTGCAACATGGGACTTTCCTTGTCGGGTAAAGGCGCCGATTGTCCCACGCAGCGCCCCTGCCCTCCCAGTTTTTTTGCCTTCAGGACCAGGGTTTCGCCGCGCCCTGGCGCGCCCGGTATTCCCCCGGCGTCATCTTCGCGTAGCGCTGGAAAAACCGGCTGAAATACGCCGGGTCCTTGAACCCCAGCTGGTAGCAGATTTCGTTCACCGAGCTGGCGGTGAACAGCAGCAGGCGCTTGGACTCCTGCATCAGCCGCTCGTACACCAGGCGTTTCGACGGCAGGTCGGCGATACGCCGGCAGACATCGTTGAGGCGCGCCTCGGTGACGCCGATCTGCCCGGCATAGCGCGACAGCGGCCAATGCTCCAGGTACTGGGCTTCGATCAGTTCGTTGAAGCGATGGAAGATCTGCAGGTCTTCGTGCCGCGCCGGGCGCGCCTTGAGGGAATTGGCCGAGAGCCTGAGCAGGCTGATCAGGATCAAGCGGGTCAGGGCTTCCAGCGCCGGCGCATGCCCGGCGCCCTGCCCGGTGACTTCCTCCTGCAACTCATCGAACAGCAACGCCAGGCGCCGCGCCTCGCCGGCGAATCCCGGGTCCAGGCGCGCCAGGGCCACGCAGGCCGGTGCCACCTGGGGGCCGCTGGCCAGACGGCTGTCGGCTTCGATCAGCTCCCACACCAGTTGCTGGCGCACGGTCAGCACGTGGCCTTCGCTGTCGGCCTCGGTGACGAAGGAATGGGCAATGGTTGGTGGCGTGAGGAAAAACATCGGCCCCGATTCCAGGTACTGCTGGTCGTCGAGGTAAACCCGCACCGCGCCGCTTTTCACATAGTGCACCTGGAAAAACCGGTCGTGGCGGTGCACCGGCATGTTGCGGCCGAAGAACCCGGCCAGGTTGCTCAGCTTGTCGTAATGCACCTGCGAGTCGGCGTAACGCTGGTCGTAGACCTGGCCGATGTTGATGTTGGGGATCGGCTGGCGATCGCTCATGGTGGCGTGTCTCTTTTTTTGCTCGCGGCGCTTTCTATTTCGCCGCAGCGCTTTTTTATTTTTACCCGCGGCAAGCGCCCACATCCTGCGTGATTCGCGGCCTGTTCACCAGTACTCGGCAAACGGGTCAGGGTCGGCGCTTGACGATCGTTAACATATTAAATATAACGTTAACACATTAACGAAATCACCTCATCTTCCGCGATGCTCAGGAGAAAACCACAATGAGCCGTGCACTGCATGAAGTCGCCACCGGCACCCTGTTCGGCGTCGCGCTGAACTATCAGGGCCTGTTGCGCAGCCACCTGGAATCCTTCACCCAGCCGCCCTACCAGAAGCCACCGGTCAAGCCGGTGCTGTTCATCAAGACCCCCAACACCCGCAACGTCCACGGCGGCGCCGTGATCTATCCGCAGGGTGTCGAGCGCCTGCAACCGGGCCCGGCGCTGGGCGTGGTGATCGGCAAGCGCACAAGCCGGGTCAGCGTGGAAAACGCCCTGCAGCATGTGGCCGGCTACACCATCGTCAACGAATTCAGCCTGCCGGAAGACAGCTACTACCGCCCCGCCGTCAAGGCCAAGTGCCGTGACGGTTTCTGCGCCTTCGGCCCGGAACTGGTGCCGGTGGCCCAGGTGCGCGATCCCCATGAGCTGGAACTGAAGCTGTGGGTCAACGGCGAACTGCTGCAACGCAACAGCACCGCCAACCTGGTGCGCGGCATTCCCCAGCTGATCGCCGAAATCAGCGAGTTCATGACCCTGCACGAGGGCGACGTGCTGATCACCGGCACCCCCGAAGGTCGGGTCGACGTCAAGCCGGGCGACCGCATCGAAGTGGAGATCAGCGGCCTGGGCCGTCTCGCCAATCACGTTGTTGCCGAAAAAACCGCCGAAGCAGCCGCCGAATAAGGAGCCGCCATGAAACACGCCCGCATCCGTTATCAAGGCCAGGTCCACGACGTGCTGGTCAACGCGCCCAACAGCGTGAAACTGGCCGATGGCCGTGTGCTCGCCGAGGATCAGGTCGAGTGGCTGCCCCCGGCCACCGGCAGCATGTTCGCCCTGGGCCTGAACTACGCCGACCACGCCGCCGAACTGGCCTTCAAGCCGCCGACCGAGCCGCTGGTGTTCATCAAGTCCCCCGGCACCTACACCGGCCACAACCAGGTCACCTGGCGCCCGGACAACGTCGCCTACATGCACTACGAGTGCGAACTGGTGGCGGTGATCGGCAAGACCGCGCGCAACGTCAAGCGCGAGGATGCCCTGGACTACCTGGCCGGCTACACGGTTTGCAACGACTACGCGATCCGCGACTACCTGGAAAACTACTACCGGCCCAACCTGCGGGTGAAAAACCGCGACGCCACCACCCCGGTCGGGCCATGGATAGTAGACGTCGCTGACGTGCCCGAACCGAACCGGCTGAAGCTGCGCACCTGGGTCAACGGCGAGCTGCGCCAGGAAGGCACTACCGCCGACATGATCTTCGACATTCCCTACCTGATCGAATACCTCTCCAGCTTCATGACCCTGCAACCCGGCGACATGATCGCCACCGGCACCCCCGAAGGCCTGTCCGACGTGGTGCCCGGCGATGAGGTGGTGGTGGAAGTCGAAGGCGTCGGCCGGCTGGTCAACCGCATCGTCAGCGAGGCGGAGTTCTTCAGGATCAAGGCACAACACGACACGCAACTGGCGGCCAAGGAGCACGCATAAATGATCAAGCACTGGATCAACGGCCGCGAGGTCGAAAGCCAAGACACTTTCGTCAACTACAACCCAGCCACCGGCGAAGCCATCGGTGAAGTGGCCAGCGGCGGTGCCGGGGAAATCGCCCAGGCGGTCGCGGCCGCCAAGGATGCCTTTCCGAAATGGGCCAATACTCCGGCGAAAGAACGGGCACGGCTGATGCGCAAGCTGGGCGAGCTGATCGACCAGAACGTGCCGCACCTGGCGGAGCTGGAAACCCTCGACACCGGCCTGCCGATCCACCAGACCAAAAACGTCCTGATCCCCCGCGCCTCGCACAACTTCGACTTCTTCGCCGAGGTCTGCACCCGCATGGATGGCCACAGCTATCCGGTGGACGACCAGATGCTCAACTACACCCTGTACCAGCCGGTCGGCGTCTGCGCCCTGGTGTCGCCGTGGAACGTACCGTTCATGACCGCCACCTGGAAGACCGCGCCGTGCCTGGCGCTGGGCAACACGGCGGTGCTGAAGATGTCCGAGCTGTCGCCGCTGACCGCCAACGAACTGGGGCGCCTGGCGGTCGAAGCCGGCATTCCCAATGGTGTGCTGAACATCGTCCAGGGCTACGGCGCCACCGCCGGCGATGCCCTGGTACGGCATCCGGATGTGCGGGCGATTTCCTTCACCGGCGGCACCGCCACCGGCAAGAAGATCATGCAGACCGCCGGGTTGAAAAAGTACTCCATGGAGCTGGGCGGCAAGTCGCCGGTGCTGATCTTCGAAGACGCCGACCTGCAGCGCGCCCTGGACGCCGCGCTGTTCACCATCTTCTCGCTCAACGGCGAACGCTGCACCGCCGGCAGCCGGATCTTCATCCAGGAAAGCGTCTACCCGCAGTTCGTCGCCGAGTTCGCCGCCCGCGCCAAGCGGCTGATCGTCGGTGATCCGACCGATCCCAAGACCCAGGTCGGCTCAATGATCACCCAGGCCCACTACGACAAGGTCACCGGCTATATCCGCATCGGCATCGAGGAAGGCGCCACCCTGCTCGCCGGTGGCCTGGAGCGTCCGGCCAACCTGCCGGCACACCTCGCCCGTGGCCAGTTCATCCAGCCGACGGTGTTCGCCGATGTGAACAACAAGATGCGCATCGCCCAGGAAGAGATCTTCGGCCCGGTGGTCTGCCTGATCCCGTTCAAGGACGAGGCCGAGGCCCTGCAACTGGCCAACGACACCGAGTACGGGCTGGCCTCTTACATCTGGACCCAGGACATCGGCAAGGCCCATCGCCTGGCCCGTGGCATCGAGGCCGGCATGGTGTTCATCAACAGCCAGAACGTGCGCGACCTGCGCCAGCCGTTCGGCGGGGTCAAGGGCTCCGGCACCGGCCGCGAAGGCGGCGAGTACAGCTTCGAGGTGTTTGCCGAGATCAAGAACATCTGTATCTCCATGGGCAGCCACCACATCCCGCGCTGGGGCGTGTAAGGTTGAAAAATCCGCTGTAGCCGTGGCCGCGGGCCGCGATCCGGCGCCTTGTTCACAGTCGATCGAGGTGTCCCGGTTACGACTGCTACGCAGTCGATCGCAGCCTTCGGCAGCGGCTACAAGATCGAACAATAAGATGTTTCAGGAGAAGCACCATGGGCGAAGTCGTCATGGCCGCCAAGGTCTGCCACGTTCCATCGATGTATCTGTCCGAACTGCCGGGCAAGCACCACGGCTGTCGCGAAGCGGCGATCGCCGGGCACAAGGAAATCGCCCGTCGCGCCCGTGAACGGGGGGCCGACACCGCGGTGGTGTTCGACGTGCACTGGCTGGTCAACAGCGGTTACCACATCAACTGCGGCGAGCACTTCAAGGGCACCTACACCAGCAACGAACTGCCGCACTTCATCAAGAACATGGACTACGACTACAGCGGCTGCCCGGTGCTGGGCGAGCTGATTGCCGCCGAAGCCAATGCCGCCGATGTGCGCACCCTCGCCCACAACATCCCCAGCCTGGAGCTGGAATACGGCACCCTGGTGCCGATGCGCTACATGCACATGGACGTACCGCCGGAGCAGCATTTCCAAGTGATTTCCATCGCCGCCTGGTGTGCCTGGCACAAGCTCGAAGACAGCTTCACCTTCGGCGCCGCGGTGCGCCGGGCCATCGAAAAGAGCGACCGCAAGGTCCTGGTGCTGGCCTCCGGCTCGCTATCGCACCGCTTCTCCGACGACCGCGAGGCCGAAGCCAACATCCATAACTGGACCCGCGAATTCGACAAGCAGGTGGACCTGCGAGTGGTCGAACTGTGGCAACAGGGGCGCTTCCGCGAGTTCTGCTCGATGCTCCCGGACTACGCCGAACACTGCTTCGGCGAAGGCCGGATGCACGACACCGCCATGCTCCTGGGCCTGCTCGGCGGCCCCGAATACAACCGGCCGGCGGAGATTGTCACCGCGCCTTTCGGCAGCTCCGGCACCGGCCAGATCAACGCCATTTTTGAGATATGAAGCAGCGGCAAGCCGCAAGCTACAAGCCACAAGAGAACCCTCTTGCCGCTTGCAGCTTGCGGCTTGTAGCTGCCTCCAAAGGAGGCCCCCATGCCGCATTTCATCGCCGAATACACCGACAACATCGAGCAGGCCGCCGACCTGCCGGGGCTGTTCGAGAAGGTCCACGACTACCTCGGGGCCAGCGGCGTGTTCCCGCTCGGCGGCATCCGCAGCCGCGGCGTGCGCCTGGACACCTGGCGCATGGCCGACGGCAAGCACGACTACGCCTTCGTCCATATGCGCCTGCAGGTCGGCGCCGGGCGCGACCTGGCGACCAGACGCAAGGTCGCCGAGGGTTTGTTCGAGATCATCAAGGCGCACTTCGCCGAGCTCCAGGCCCAGCGCCTGCTGGCGCTGTCGTTCGAGATGAGCGAATTGGATGCCGAGCTGAACTTCAAGCACAACAACGTGCATGAGTTTCTCAAGCGCCAAGCGTGACCTGTGACCTGTAGCCGCTGCCGCAGGCTGCGATCGGCTTGGGCGGCACTTCCGACGAAGCAGTCGTGCTCTTGAGATTGCTGGAAGCCCCTTCGGGGCTTATCGCAGCCTGCGGCAGCGGCTAAAGGTCCGAGCCCTATCGACAAGAACAATAAAAGAGACCCACCCATGTCCAGCTCGACCCTTGCCCTGCCCAGCGCCGCGGAGACGTCCGACACCTATCGGCGGATCACCTGGCGGCTGATGCCCCTGCTGTTCACCTGCTACATCTTCGCCCACCTGGACCGCATCAATATCGGCTTCGCCAAGCTGCAGATGACCCAGGACCTGGGCTTCAGCGACAGCGTCTACGGTTTTGGCGCCGGCCTGTTCTTCATCGCCTACGCGCTGTTCGGCGTGCCCAGCAACCTGGCCCTGGACCGGGTCGGGCCGCGCCGCTGGATCGCCAGCCTGATGGTGGTCTGGGGCCTGCTGTCCAGCGCCATGCTGCTGGTGGACAGCGCCGCCGGCTTCTACCTGTTGCGCTTTCTGCTGGGGGTGGCCGAGGCCGGTTTTTTCCCCGGCATCCTGGTGCTGCTCAATCGCTGGTTCCCGTCCAGCCGCCGGGGTCAGGTGACCGCGCTGTTCGCCATCGCCGTGCCCATGGCCGGGGTGATCGGCGGGCCGCTGTCGGGCTGGATTCTCGAAAGTTTCCACGACCTGGGCGGGATGCGTGGCTGGCAATGGATGTTCCTGATCGAAGGCCTGCCGGTGGTCCTGCTTGGCCTGGTGGTGCTCAAGGCGCTGCCGGAAAGCATCGACAGCGTCGGCTGGCTGAGCGACCAACAAAAGCAGCAACTGCACGCGGCCCTGAGCCAGGAAGAACAGCACAAGCCGATCACCCGCTTCGCCGGCATCCTCCAGGACAGGCACATCTGGCTGCTGGTGTGCATCTATTTCGCGGTGATGCTGGCGGTCAACACCATCGCCTTCTGGATGCCCACCCTGATCCACCACGCCGGCATCGCCCGCGACAGCCGCGTCGGCCTGCTCAGCGCCCTGCCGTACCTGGCCGGCTGCCTGTTCATGATCGGCGTCGGCCGTTCTTCCGACCGCCTGCGCGAACGGCGCTGGCACCTGAGCGTGCCGCTGCTGATGTCCAGCGTCGGCCTGATCGTCGCCGGCCTGGCCCCGGACAATGCCTGGCTGGTGATGGCCGGGCTGCTGGTGGCCGGCATGGGCGCCAGCGCCGCGCTGCCAATGTTCTGGCAACTGCCGCCGGCCTTTCTCGCCAGCAACACCCAGGCCGCGGGGATCGCCCTGATCAGCTCCTTCGGCAGCATCGCCGCCTTCCTCGCGCCCTACCTGATCGGCGTGGTCCGCGACGCCACCCAGAGCGCCAGCCTCGCCCTGTATGCCCTGGCCCTGCTGATCGCCGGCGGCGCCTGGCTGGTGCTGCGGGTGCCGGCCCTTATCGTCAATCCCCAGGAGAAGTAACCATGCTCAGCACTTCGGATATCCAGCAGACCGCCGCCCGCCTCGACGCCGCCGAACGCAACCGGGAACAGATCCCCCAGCTGTCGCTGGAGTTTCCCGAGATAACCATCGAGGACGCCTACGCCATCCAGCGCAGTTGGGTGGAACACAAGATCCGCGCCGGGCGCAAGCTGGTCGGGCACAAGATCGGCCTGACCTCGCGGGCCATGCAGGTGTCGTCGAACATCAGCGAGCCGGACTTCGGTGCCCTGCTGGACGACATGCTGTTCGAGGAAGGCAGCGACATTCCCTTCCAGCGCTTTATCGTGCCGCGGGTCGAGGTGGAGCTGGCGTTCATCCTCGGCAAGCCGCTCAAGGGCCCGAATTGCACGCTGTTCGATGTGCTCGACGCCACCGAGTGGGTGATCCCGGCCCTGGAGATCATCGACGCGCGCATCCAGCAGGTCGACCCGCGGACCCAGGCCACGCGCAAGGTGTTCGACACCATCTCCGATAACGCCGCCAACGCCGGGGTGGTCATGGGCGGCCGCGCGGTGCGCCCTGGCGATATCGACCTGCGCAAGGTGCCCGCGGTGCTGTACCGCAACGGGGTGATCGAGGAATCCGGGGTATCCGCCGCGGTGCTCAACCACCCGGCCAAGGGCGTGGCCTGGCTGGCCAACAAGCTGGCGGCCTACGACGTCGACCTGGAAGCCGGGCAGATCATCCTCGGCGGCTCCTTCACCCGCCCGGTGGCCGCCCGCCCCGGCGACACCTTCCACGTCGACTACGACCAGCTCGGCAGCATTGCCTGCCGTTTTGTCTGAGGAGCACGCTCATGCAACTGCCGATCAATCATTTCAAGCAACGCCTGCGGCAAGACGCGCCGCAGATCGGCCTGTGGCTGGGCCTGGCCAATGCCTATTGCGCGGAGCTGGCGGCCAACGCCGGTTTCGACTGGCTGCTGCTGGACGGCGAACACGCGCCCAACGACCTCAACAGCCTGCTCGGCCAGTTGCAGGCCATCGCGCCCTACCCGGTGCAAGGCATCATTCGCCCGCCGGTGGGCGACACCGCGCTGATCAAGCAACTGCTGGATATCGGCGCCCAGACCCTGCTGATCCCCATGGTGGAAAGCGTCGAGCAGGCCCGACAGCTGGTGCGCGCCATGCGTTATCCGCCGGCGGGCATCCGTGGCGTCGGCAGCGCCCTGGCCCGGGCCTCGCGCTGGAACAGCATCCCCGGCTACCTGGACCAGGCCGATGAGCAGATGTGCCTGCTGCTGCAGATCGAGAACCTCGAAGGCCTGGCCAACCTGGATGCCATCACCGCCCTGGACGGGGTCGATGGTGTGTTTATCGGCCCGGCCGACCTCTCGGCGGCCATGGGCCATCGCGGCAACCCGGGGCATCCCGAGGTGGTCGCGGCGATCGAGGACGCCATCGCGCGGATCCGCAAGGCCGGCAAGGCGGCCGGAATCCTCAGTGCCGACCGCACATTGGCGCAGCGCTATATCGAACTGGGGGCGAACTTCGTCGCGGTGGGGGTGGACACCACAGTGCTGATGAAGGGGCTGCAGGGATTGCTGGGGCAGTACAAGGAAGTGGCGGCGCCTACCTCGGGTGGTGGGGTTTACTGAAGTTCTGTGGGCGATCCCTGACGGCGCGGGGTGTCAGGTAGAGCTGATCGCGGGCAAGCCTCGCTCCTACAGAAGCCTGTGTCGATCCGCGAAATGGGGAGGACACAATCCTGTAGGAGCGGCCGGTCGACGCTCGATTGCCCGCGATGGCCTCAGCCCTGGCGCGCCGCCAGGCGCCAGACCCGGGCGATATCCGCGGCCCTGTCCCGCAGCAAGCGCGGCGCTTCGGCGCAGGCCTGCTCCAGGGTCATGGGACCGGCGGCCAGGGCAAAGGCCGCATCCACGCCGTGCTCATACATCTGCTCGTAGCCTTCGCCCAGGGTCCCGGCGATCACGATCACCGGCACATTGTGCTGCTTGGCGATGCGCGCCACGCCAAAGGGGGTCTTGCCGCGCAGGGTCTGGGCGTCGAAGCGACCTTCGCCGGTAATCACCAGGTCCGCGCCCTGCACGGCCTCGGCCAGCCCCACCAGCTCCGCCACCACTTCCACCCCCGGACGAAACCGCGCGCCGAGGAAGGCCTTGGCGGCGAACCCCAGGCCACCGGCGGCACCGCTGCCCGGCTCGTCGCGCACGTCCTTGCCCAGCACCCGCGCGGCCTGGTCGGCGAACTGGCCGAGGGCGCGGTCCAGCTGTTCGACCTGCTGCGGCGACGCGCCCTTTTGCGGACTGAAAATCGCCGAGGCGCCGTGAGGGCCACAGAGAGGATTGTTGACGTCGGCGGCGATCTCGAAACGCACCTCGGCCAGCCGTGGGTCGAGGTTGCTCAGATCGACCCGCGCCACCCGCGCCAGGGCCAGGCCTCCCAGCGGCAAGGCCTGGCCATCGCCATCCAGCAGGCGCACGCCCAGCGCCTGCAAGGCACCGCTGCCGGCGTCGTTGGTGGCGCTGCCGCCGATGGCCAGGATCACCCGCCGCGCGCCGGCATCCAGGGCCGCGCGGATCAACTCGCCGGTGCCGATGGTGCTGCTGGTGCAGGCATCGCGCTGGCCCGGCGGCACCAGTTGCAGACCACTGGCCTCGGCCATTTCGATGATCGCGGTCTGGCTCTGCGGCAGCCAGCCCCAGCGCGCGTCCACCGGTGCCCCCAGCGGCCCCTGGACCCGGGTGGTGCGCAACTGGCCCTCGCAGGCATCGAGGATCGACTCCACGGTGCCCTCGCCGCCGTCCGCCATCGGACGCTGGATCAGCTGCGCGTCCGGCCACACCCGCGCCAGCCCGTCGGCGATGGCGCTGGCCACGCCAGAGGCACTCAGGCTGTCCTTGAAGGAGTCGGGGGCGATGATGATTTTCATGGGCTATCTCCGGTTCTTATGGCGCCCATGCTGCCAGTTGGCCGCGACCTTGACCCCGGTCGGCTGCACAAGTGTGGGGCGGCTTTATTGTTCATTGTCACAATCATAGGAGCGAAGCCGCGAAAACCGGCGCCCA
>NZ_JACMZT010000052.1:0-37921 GCF_017349615.1 Pseudomonas sp. GW531-T4 | reverse complement strand
CATTTTGCGGAAACCCACGGCCAGGCGGTTCCAGCTGTTGATGGTGGCGATCGCCAGGCTCAGGTCGACCTGTTCGCTGGGGCTGAACTGGCTGCTCAGCAGCGCGTAGTCGGCATCCGGGGCGTGGGTTTCGCTGACCCGGGTCAGCGACTCGGTCCAGGCCAGGGCGGCGCGTTCGCGGTCGGTGAAGAACGGCGTTTCGCGCCAGACCGAGACCGCGTACAGGCGGCGCTCGGTTTCCCCGCTCTTGCGCGCGTCGGCGGTGTGCATGTCAACGCAGAAGGCGCAGCCGTTGATCTGCGAGGCGCGCAACTTCACCAGCTCGATCAGCGACTTTTCCAGGGGCAGTTTCGAGACCGCGGTTTCCAGCGCGATCATGGCTTTGAGGGCGTCCGGCGAAGCGGTGTAGAAGTCGATACGCGGTTGCATGGGGGTAGCTCCAGATCCAGTGAATGTGGCGCTACGTTAAGCCCGGGTGCAGTCCATACCAATGACCAATTCCGGCTAAGACCAGGTGACCAATGTCCCCCTCTCTTCTGTAGGAGCGCAGCTTGCGCGCGATAGCGTCAGTCCAGGCACCGCGGTGAATGGCCGCTGCGCGGATCGCGCGCAAGCTGCGCTCCTACAGAGGCTGTGTATTGACGGTCAGGCGCGGTTGCGCAGCCATTGCATGAAGCCTCTCTTCACCGCCGGCCGCGGGGTTTCCTGGGTCAGGGTCTGGGCGATGTGCTGGCGGAAATCCAGGAGGTTTTTCATCGCCTCGTTGATATCGCGCCGCGCGTCCAGGCACGGCTTGAGGTACTCGTTTTCGATGCGGTAGAGGGTGCAGAAGGTCTTGGCCGAGAAGTCCGCCGCGTTCGCCTGATCGGCGATGCCCGCCTCGCCTATCACTTCGCCCGGCCCCATGCGCCCGGCTTCGAACGGCTTGCCATCGCGGATCAGGCTGACCGAGACCACCCCCGACTCGATGATCAGCAGGTGATCGCTGACCTCGCCCGCCGGCAGGATGGTCTCGCCGGCGCGGAAGGTTTGCAGGGTCATGTTCTGGCTGAAGGTTTCCTTCTCCTCCTGGCGCAGGGTGGAGAAGATGCTCGAGCTGTCCAGCAGCGCCCGCGGGCGCGACAGGTTGGCCGCCACGCTGCTTTCACCGGTGGACAGCAGGCTGACGCCGGACGCCTGCAAGTGACGGAAAGCCAGGTCGAACAGCTGGTTGCGCACTTCGCGCTTCTGGCTCATGGAGGCCACGAAGCCGCTGATCTCGTACTCAACCCCGGCGTTGCCCGAGCTTTTCAGGGCCACGCTGGGGGCCGGCTTGGGGAGCAGGAAACGGCAACCGAGCATGGCCCGCTCCAGCGCCTCGATCACCGTTTGCGGCCGCGCATGGGGGCTGACCTGGAGGCTGATGGACAGCCCGTGCATATCGGCGGGACGGCTGAAGTTGATGATCTTGGCCTTGGCCGCCAGGGAGTTGGGGATCACCGCCATGCTGCCCTGGGAGGTCTGCAAGCGGGTGGCGCGCCAGTCGATGTCGGTGACCCGGCCTTCGGTGCCGTCGATGGAGATCCAGTCATCGAGCTGATAAGGCTTGGTGGTGTTCAGCACGATCCCGGAGAACACGTCGCTGAGGGTGCTTTGCAGCGCCAGGCCGACAATGATCGCCACCGCGCCGGAGGTGGCCAGCACGCCCTTGACCGGCAGTTCCAGCACATAGGCCATGGCGGCGATGATGGCGATCAGGAAAATCACCGCGCCCATCAGGTCCTGCAACAGCCGCCCGGTATGCCCGACCCGTTGCATCATCAGGGTGCCGAGCAGCACCGTCAGGGTCCGCGCGCCGAACAGCCACCAACCGATCTGCAACCCGGTGGCGGCCAGGTGCAGCGGCACGTCCTCCGGCCAGGGCGCCGCCTGCATCGGGTTCAGGCCCTGGTTGAACAGCAGCACGCTGTACAGGGTGAAGATCAGCACCCGCACCAGCAGCTTCCAGTAACCGCCCCGCGCGCCGATCAAGCGCCACAGCAGCATGTCCAGCAGGATCAGCACCAATGCGGCGAACAACGGGTGGTCGGCGAACAGAATCGACATCAAGCAACTCCAGCACAGTCAGAGGCGCGACAATCTCACACAAGCGACCTTGCAGGTATAGCCGGAAAAACAAAAACAGGGGCCTCATGGGAGGCCCCTGTCTGTAACGCCTTCGTTCACCTCTGTAGCCGCTGGCGCAGCCCGCGTTCGGCGGCGTAGCCGTCGTCAAGGACGAGCACGCGGTTCGACAGGCGGACCGCATGCCCTGGGTCGCGCTTGCTGCGCAAGCGATCGCAGCCTTCGGCAGCGGCTACAGGTATGGTCACCGTGTAGCCGCTGCCGAGCCTTGGCGAGGCTGCGATCGGCAACGCAGTTGCCGCAACCACTGAGCCCCGGACCTGCCTGGAAAATGCGTTGGCCGGTTTACGGGGCTGCGCCCCGATCGCAGCCTTCGCCAGCGGCTACCGGCAGGTCATTTGCCGGTGGTCAGGGTGGTGTAGCTGGTGATCAGGTTGCGGTAGTCCGGGATGTGGTTGGAGAACAAGGTGCCCAGGCCCTCGATGTCGTTGCGCCAGTCGCGGTGCAGCTCGCAGGCCAGGCCGAACCAGGTCATCAGCTGCGCGCCGGCGGTGGACATGCGGTTCCAGGCAGAATCGCGCGTCAGCTCATTGAAGGTGCCGGAGGCGTCGGTCACCACGAACACCTCGAAGCCTTCTTCCAGGGCCGACAGCGCCGGGAACGCCACGCAGACCTCGGTCACCACGCCGGCGATGATCAGCTGCTTCTTGCCAGTGGCCTTGATCGCCTTGACGAAATCCTCGTTGTCCCAGGCATTGATCTGGCCGGGCCGGGCAATGTACGGCGCGTCCGGGAACAGCGCCTTGAGCTCGGGCACCAGCGGGCCGTTGGGGCCGGTTTCGAAGCTGGTGGTGAGGATGGTCGGCAGCTTGAAGTACTTGGCCAGGTCGGCCAGGGCCAGCACGTTGTTCTTGAACTTGTCCGGGTCGATGTCGCGCACCAGGGACAGCAGGCCGGCCTGGTGATCCACCAGCAGCACGGCGGCGTTGTCTTTATCGAGACGCTTGTAGGCGGTAGTCATGGGATAGTCCTCGCTTCTTGTCGATACCGACTGGAAGTCGGCGTGGGGGTGCTGCTTCAGCGCTGGGAATCCAGCACTTCGTGTTCATTCGCCACTTGCTGGGCCTTGAGGTAGCTCTCGATCAGCAACTGATAGTGCGGCATGGCCTGGGCGTAGACCGCGGCCCACTGCTCGGCGTCCGGACGGTTCCACGAACCCTGCAGTTCGGAGAGCGTGGCCATGATGTCGATCGGCACCACCCCGGCCTGGGCCAGGCGGGCGATGGTCAGATCGGTGGCCAGCCGCGAATGGTTGCCCGAGGCATCGACCACCGCGAACACCTTGTAGCCTTCATGCACCGCGGCGATCGAGGGGAACGCCAGGCAGACGCTGGTCAGGGTGCCGGCGATCACCAGGGTTTTCTTGCCGGTGGCCTCGACCGCCGCCCGGAACTCGGGATTGTCCCAGGCGTTGATTTCGCCTTTGCGGGCCACGTACCGGGCATGGGGCGCTTCCTGGTGGATTTCCGGGATCAGCGGGCCGTTGGGCCCCTGGGGTACCGAGGCCGTGGTGATTACCGGCATCTGCAACAGGGTCGCGGCTTTCGCCAGGGCGATGGCATTGGCCCGCAGTTGCGGCACGTCCATGTCCTTGACGATCTGGAACAGGCCGCTCTGGTGGTCGATCAGCAGCATTGCCGCGTCGTTGGGGTCGATGGTCGGTTTCAGGCCATTGAAGTTGGCCGCGTTGAGGGTGTTCATGTGCAGTTCCTCTGGTGTCTAGGCATTTATTTAAGGCAACAGCCATCCCTGGCCCTGAAACCGGCCTACACATCCTGTGCAAGTCGGTAAGGGGGTGTCAGCCAGGCATCTGGCCGAAACGGCCGGACTGGAAGTCGACGAATGCCTGGTGGATCTCGGCCTCGCTGTTCATCACGAACGGGCCATGGCCGACGATGGGCTCGTCGATCGGTTCGCCGCCGAGCAGCAGCACCACCGCGTCGTTGTTGGCTTCCAGGCTGATCTGGTCACCATCGCGTTCGAACAGCACCAGCTGACCTTCGCGCACCAACTCCTGGCCATTGACCTGGACCGTGCCGCGCAGCAGCACCAGGGCGGTGTTGCGCCCCTGGTGCAGGTCGAGGGTCAGGGGCTTGCCGGCATTCAGGCGGATGTCCCAGACGTCGATCGGGGTGAAGGTGCGCGCCGGGCCCTTGACGCCGTCGAACTCGCCGGCGATCAGCCGCAGGGTGCCGGCCTTGTCCTTGAGGGCAATGGCCGGAATGTCGCCATCGAGGATGGTCTGGTAACCGGGGGCGGCCATCTTGTCCCGCGCTGGCAGGTTGACCCACAGCTGGACCATGTCCAGGGTGCCGCCGGACTGGGCGAACGCTGCGGAGTGGAACTCCTCGTGGAGAATCCCCGAGGCCGCGGTCATCCATTGCACGTCGCCAGGGCCGATCTTGCCGCCGCTGCCGGTGGAGTCGCGGTGTTCCACCTCGCCCTTGTAGACGATGGTCACGGTTTCGAAGCCGCGATGGGGGTGCTGGCCCACGCCACGGCGCCCCTGGGTCGGGCTGAATTCAGCCGGGCCGGCGTGGTCGAGCAGCAGGAACGGGCTGATGTGCTTGCCCAGGTTGTCGTAGGAAAACAGCGTACGAACCGGGAAACCATCGCCCACCCAATGAGACCGTGGGCTGGTGTAGATACCGATGATGTTTTTCATGCGGGTGCCTCCGACATGGGTGAGTTATTTCGTGGATACACCTTAAAACCCATACCTTTGATGCACTAGACTGCAAAAATCGTCCTTAGCGTTCTATTTGGAGAACGATGGTGGAAGACCTCAACACCCTCTATTACTTCACCCAGGTCGTCGAACACCGGGGTTTCGCCGCCGCCGGGCGCGCCCTGGACATGCCCAAGTCCAAGCTCAGCCGGCGCATTGCCCAGCTCGAGGAACGCCTCGGCGTGCGCCTGATTCACCGCACCAGCCGCCACTGCTCGCTCACCGAGATCGGCCATGAGTACTACCAGCGCTGCCTGGCCATGCGCGTGGAAGCGGAAAGCGCCGCGGAAGTCATCGAGCGCAACCGTTCCGAACCCCAGGGCCTGGTGCGCCTCAGTTGCCCGACCGCGCTGCTCAACTCCTGGGTCGGGCCGATGCTGACCCGCTACATGCTCAAGTACCCGCTGGTGGAGCTGTTCATCGAGAGCACCAATCGCCGGGTCGACCTGATCCACGAAGGTTTCGACATCGCCCTGCGGGTGCGCTTCCCGCCGCTGGAAAGCAGCGACCTGGTGATGAAGGTGCTGGGCAACAGCACCCAGTGGCTGGTCGGCCACCCGGACTTTCTCGCGCGGCTGTCGAGCCCCGCCTCGCTCGCCGACCTCAGCGGCCTGCCGAGCCTGCACTGGGGCTCGGCGCAGCGCGAATACCAGTGGGAGCTGTTCGGCCCCAACGAAGCCCTGGCGCAGATTCGCCACAAGCCGCGGATGGTCACCGACGACCTGATCGCCCTGCGCCAGGCGGCCCTGGCGGGGATCGGCATCGTCCACCTGCCCAGCGTGGTGGTGCGCGACGATGTGGCCGCCGGGCGCCTGGTGCAGCTGGTACCGGACTGGGCGCCCAAGTGCGGGATCGTCCATGCGATCTTCCCGTCGCGCCGTGGCCTGCTGCCGTCGGTGCGCACCCTGATCGACTTTCTCGGCGAGGAGTTCAGCCGCAGCGATATCACCTGAGGATGCGCTCCAGGTGAAGCCAGGCCGAATCTTCCGACCTGTGGCATTTTTGACACTGGCCGAAATAATATTTCGAACATAATATTTTGCTCGTCATCTTATTCCGCCCAGTGAGGAAAACGCCCATGCAAAGCCCATCCCGCGAGGCCACCCTGGCCCAGTGGATTGCCCAGGAACAGGCCATGCGCGCACGCCTGGCCGGTCCGGGCAGCCTGTCCCTGGCCGAAGTCAGCGCCCTCTCCCCCAGCGAATTCTTCGATGGCATCGGCAACGGCGAACTGCCCTCGCCGCCCATCGGCACGCTGATGGATTTCATCCCCATCGAATGGTCCGCCGGGCACTTCGTGTTCCAGGGCACCCCGGATGCCCGCCATTACAACCCGCTGGGCAGCGTGCACGGCGGTTATGCCGCGACCCTGCTGGACTCCTGCATGGGCTGCGCGATCCACACCCGGCTGAACAAGGGCCAGGGCTACACCACCCTGGACCTGCGCATCAGTTATGTACGGGCCCTGACCGGCAGCAGCGGGCCGATCCGCGCCGAAGGCAAGATCGTCCACCTGGGCCGCTCCACCGCCCTGGCCGAAGGGCGGATCTACGATGTCGATGGCCGCCTGTACGCCACCGGTTCCACCACCTGCATGATCCTCGAAGCCCGCGGCTGAACCCGTTGCGTGTGGGTTGGGTGATGGAATGGGGTCGCCCGGTTGCTCCTGTGGGGGCGTGCGTCGTCTCTGCGGGAGCCGGGGATATTCGTGATTCGCGGTAAAGATTCCTTTGCCTGTCCGGCGGTTTTTCTCAAAGGTGCGGACCGGGATACTCGTGGCCTTTCCACTGCCATCTGGAGTCATCCATGTCTGTACCTGCTTTCGGCCTCGGCACCTATCGCCTGCAAGGCCAGGTGGTCATCGACTCGGTCAGCACCGCGCTCGAGCTGGGCTACCGGGCGATCGACACCGCACAGATCTACGAGAACGAAGCCGAGGTCGGCCAGGCCATCGCCGACAGCGGCATCCCCCGCGACGAGCTGTTCGTCACCAGCAAGATCTGGGTCGCCAATTTCGCCCGCGACAAGCTGATCCCCAGCCTCAAGGACAGCCTGCGCAAGCTGCGGACCGACTACCTGGACCTGACCCTGATCCACTGGCCGTCACCGGACAACCAGGTGCCGGTCGAAGAATTCATGGCGGCGCTGCTGGAGGCCAGGCAACTGGGGCTGACCCGGCAGATCGGGGTTTCCAACTTCACCAACGACCTGATGAAACAGGCCATCGCCGCGGTGGGTGCCGAACACATCGCCACCCACCAGATCGAACTGCATCCTTACCTGCAGAACCGCAAGGTCGTGGAGTTCGCGCAAAGCCAGGGGATTCACATCACCTCGTACATGACGCTGGCCTACGGGGAAGTGCTCAAGGACCCGATCATCCAGCAGATCGCCGAGCAGCATCGGGCGACGCCGGCTCAAGTGACCCTGGCCTGGGCCATGCAATCGGGTTATGCGGTGATTCCCTCCTCGACCAGGCGCGCGAACCTGGAAAGCAACCTCAAGGCCTGTGCCCTGACCCTGGGTGAAGCAGACATGCGGCGCATCGCCGATCTGGAGCGCGGGCATCGCCTGACCAGCCCCGCCGGCATTGCACCGGCGTGGGACTGAGGTCCTAGCGCACCACGGCATTCAACCGAATGCCGTCGGGCGCTATTTCTTCCTCATTGGAGCTGCCGGGAAACGTTCCGGCCGCCGGGGTCCTGCTCCGGCGGCCGGTGTCGATGGCCCTCATCAAGCGGCTGATGGTCTCGTAGTCCGGCAACGGCAGGCTGCTGATATACAGCTTGCGTCGCGAGCCGGGTGGAATCGATGGCATGCCGAGAAGCTCGGAGTCATAGACCAGTACGTGACGGACCTGCGGGTTATCCATGCAGAACGCCACGATATCGAGCCGGGCCTGCAACCCCAGAGAGGCGTTGATGATCAGCAGGTCCATTGGCTCACTGCCATATTCCACGATGTTCAACACCTCGATGAGTCGATACATCGGTGCAATCCGGTAATAGCCCAGCTGGTTCAGCACCCGCTCGATTTTCATTCGATGAAAATGCTGTTCATCGGCGATCAGGATTCGTAACGTTTTATTCGGCATTTTTTCGCGACCATGAAAAAGTCTGAGATGACAGGCTCCAAGCCTACGAATAAAGGCTAGGGGAGCAGCCGAGTGTTTTCTCTAAGGTTTTTCTGAAAAGCCCTACTCCACATTACTAAAATACGGCTTTCCCCTACTTTTTAAGCCTGAAATGCTCGTTTCCCTGGGATATCCACGGGCATCGGCGGCATACACCCAGTATCGATGGGCAGCTTTGGGCCCTGCTTCTTGCCCGGCCCGGGGGAGACAAAAGGCCCGCCCGGCCCCGGCAGCGGCCATCGGAAAACCGCTGGCCAGGTGGTGGTGTCCGCCGCCAGCAGCACGACGCAAGCCCTGTTCCCAGCCACTGCGGGGGGCTATTCCAGTATTCAGCAGGTTCGGTCTTTGCCCGAGGAGGGAGGATTGATATGGGCAATGAAACGCAGGAGGATCTCCTGCGTTGCGCCCTGCACCCAGAGAATCTCCTGTAACACAGAAGCGCCGAGGACCACCGGCAATGCATGGTCGGTGCGGCCGCCGTAGATCATGGCATGGCGGATCTGCGGGTTGCCCTGGCAGAACGCGCCGGCGTCCACCCCGGCGGCGAACGCCAGCTCGCCGCTGAGCAGCAACAGGTCGAAGTTCTCGAAGGGCTCGCAGGAATAGTGGGTCAGGGTTACCAGTTCGCGGAAAGCCTCCACCGTGGCGACGCGAAAGTAACCCAGGCCATTCAACACACGCTGGATGCGTCCACACCGTTCCCGGGACGCGTCGGCAATCAGTATTCTCAGGCGTTTGTTGGGCATCGGCGTGGCAACTCTCGGTTGAACACAGAGGTTCAACAGACTATCCGATGGCCCCCGGCCGACTCTTTAAGACGATTCGCAAAAATCGCTGTGAACAGGAGAATTTTCCCTCTCGGCAAAAACCTGCCGTTTACAGGCCCATCGACCCGGCGCTCGCGCGGTTCATTCGGTGGTACTGGGACTCCAGAATGCCTGCTCCACCAGGGCCGAGGTGGACAGCCGCGCCACCAGCGCGTCGAGTTCGTCGCCGTCCACCGAGGTGGTGGCCAGGGTGGCTTCGATCTCCACGTCGTCGTTGCCGAAGGCATGGACATCGATATCGCTGGCCGGGTAGTTGCTGCGCTCCAGCTCCGCTTCGAGCAGGGCGAACACGGCTTTCTGCTTGGAGCGATGGGCGATCACGTAGACGATGTTGGTAACCTCGGCGGAGATCACGTCCAGCGGCTGGCGGTTGATGTTGTTGACGATCGGCCGCAGCAAAGTATTGGCCGCCAGCACGAACAGCGTGCCGAGAAAGGCCTCGAGGATCAGGTCGGCACCGGCGCAGGCACCCACCGCCGCCGAGGCCCAGAGGGTGGCCGCGGTGTTCAGGCCGCGCACGTTGCCCTCTTCGCGCATGATCACCCCGGCACCGAGAAAACCGATGCCGGACACCACATAGGCCACCACCCGCACCGCGCCTTCGGCGCCGCCGAGACGGTTGGCCATGTCGACGAAAATCGCCGCGC
This sequence comes from Pseudomonas sp. GW531-T4, assembly GCF_017349615.1. Lineage (NCBI taxonomy): Bacteria > Pseudomonadati > Pseudomonadota > Gammaproteobacteria > Pseudomonadales > Pseudomonadaceae > Pseudomonas > Pseudomonas sp. GW531-T4. The sequence continues at coordinate 28,423 of NZ_JACMZT010000052.1, read as the reverse complement.
CCACCGCCACCAGCACGTTGGTGCGCAGGCCGGCGGTGCGCTGCCGGTATTGGCGCTCGAAGCCGATCAGGCCACCGAGGATAAAAGCCGCGCTGAGGCTGACCAGGGTGTCCACCAGGGAGCTCAGGTTGATGTTCTGGAGTGCTTGCATGAATCAAGTCCTTGAGTACGCGACGGTCGGCGGGTGGATTGAGTCGTGGTCCATCGCGAGCAATCAGCTGTTCCTACAGGATAGGTGCAGTTTGTAGGAGCGAGCAGGCGCACCCCGACTGCCCGCGATGAGACCGGCCAGGGTGCCGGATATCTTGCACCGGCAGGTATTACGAGCAGATGGCGATTGCCGGTTAACCCTGTAGCCGCTGCCGCAGGCTGCGATCGGCCCGCAGGGCCGTGGCGATCGTGCCAACGCCGGAGGACCTGCGGTCCTGGCGCAGCCTGCGGCAGCGGCTACAGGATTTGGTGCGGCGTTGCGCTTATTGCCAGCCGAACCGGCGGATATAAAAGCCCTTCACCGCCTGGGTCAGCGCCATGTACGCCAGCAGGATCACCGGCAGGAACACGAAGTACAGCGACGGCAGCGCCTGCAGCTTGAAGTAGTGCGCCAGCGGGCCCATGGGCAGGAAGATGCCGATGGCCATGATCACCAAGGTCATCACCAGCAGCGGCATGGCCGCGCGGCTTTGCAGGAAGGGGATCTTCGGCGTGCGGATCATGTGCACGATCAGGGTCTGGGTCAGCAGCCCGACCACGAACCAGCCGGACTGGAACAGCGTCTGGCGGTCCGGGGTATTGGCGTCGAACACGTACCACATCAGGGCGAAGGTGCCGATGTCGAAGATCGAACTGATCGGCCCGAAAAACAGCATGAAGCGCCCGACGTCCGCCGGCTGCCAGCGCTGGGGCCGGGCCAGCATGTCCTCGTCGACGTTGTCGAACGGGATGGCGATCTGGGAAATGTCGTACAGCAGGTTCTGTACCAGCAGGTGCATCGGCAGCATCGGCAGGAACGGAATGAAGGCACTGGCCACCAGCACCGAGAACACGTTGCCGAAGTTCGAGCTGGCGGTCATCTTGATGTACTTGAGCATGTTGGCGAAGGTCCGCCGCCCTTCCAGCACGCCTTCCTCCAGCACCATCAGGCTTTTCTCCAGGAGGATGATGTCCGCCGCCTCCTTGGCGATGTCCACGGCGCTGTCCACCGAGATGCCGATGTCCGCGGTGCGCAATGCCGGCGCATCGTTGATGCCGTCGCCCATGAAACCGACCACATGGCCATTGCCCTTGAGCAGGCGGACGATGCGCTCCTTGTGCGAGGGCGTGAGCCGGGCGAAGACATTGGTGGTTTCCACGGCCTTGGCCAGCTGGGTATCGCTCATGCGCTCGATGTCGTTGCCCAGCAACAGGCCCTGTTGCTCCAGGCCGACTTCGCGGCAGATCTTCGCCGTCACCAGCTCGTTGTCGCCGGTCAGTACCTTCACCGCCACACCATGGGCGGCCAGGGCCTGGAGGGCCGGCGCGGTGCTTTCCTTGGGCGGGTCGAGGAATGCCACGTAACCGATCAGGGTCAGCCCCTGCTCGTCCGCCAGGCTGTAACTGTCGCGGCCCCGCGGCATCGGCCGGGCGGCCACGGCCACCACCCGCAGGCCTTCGCCGTTGAACTCGGCGGTGACCTGGCGAATCCGCGCCAGCAGCTCGTCGCTGAGCATTTCCTCGGCGGCGCCATGGCGCACCCGGGTGCACACCGCCAGCACCTCCTCCACCGCGCCCTTGCAGATCAGCAGGTGCGCACGCTCCTTCTCGGCCACCACCACCGACATGCGCCGCCGGTTGAAGTCGAAGGGAATCTCGTCGACCTTCTGGAACGCCGTGCCGACCCGCAGCTCGCGGTGCACTTCGACGTGCTCCAGCACCGCCACGTCCAGCAGGTTCTTCAGGCCGGTCTGGTAGTAGCTGTTCAGGTAGGCCATTTCCAGCACATCCTCGGACTCCTCCCCCCAGACATCCACATGCCGGGCGAGGAAGATCTTGTCCTGGGTCAGGGTGCCGGTCTTGTCGGTGCACAGCACGTCCATGGCGCCGAAGTTCTGGATCGCGTCCAGGCGCTTGACGATGACCTTCTTGCGCGACAGGAACACCGCGCCCTTGGCCAGGGTCGAGGTGACGATCATCGGCAGCATTTCCGGGGTCAGGCCCACGGCGATGGACAGCGCGAACAGCAGCGCCTCCATCCAGTCGCCCTTGGTGAAGCCGTTGATGAACAGCACCAGCGGCGCCATGACGAACATGAAGCGGATCAGCAGCCAGCTGACCTTGTTCACCCCGTTCTGGAACGACGTCGGCGCCCGGTCGGTGGCCCCGACCCGCTGGGCCAGGGCGCCGAAATAGGTGGCATTGCCGGTGGTCAGGACCAGCGCGGTGGCCGCGCCGGACACCACGTTGGTGCCCATGAACAGGATGTTGTCCAGCTCCAGCGGGTTGAGGGTGGCGGCGTCCTGCTGGCGCGGGAATTTCTCCACCGGCAGCGATTCGCCGGTCATCGCCGCCTGGCTGACGAACAGGTCCTTGGCGCTGAGCACCCGGCAATCGGCGGGGATCATGTCGCCGGCCGAAAGCTGGATCAGGTCGCCCGGCACCAGTTGCCGGATCGGCAGTTCCAGGCGTTGCAGGCCCTGGTGCGCCACCGCCGCGCCATGCAGCCTGGCGAACTCCGACGGCGCGCTATCGACCACATCGCGCCGCAGCACCGTGGCAGTGTTGCTGACCATCGCCTTGAGGGCGTCGGCGGCCTTGTTCGACTTGGCCTCCTGCCAGAAACGCAACAGCGTGGAGAGCACCACCATGGAAAAAATCACCGTGGCCGCCTTCATGTCTTCGGTCAGCCAGGAGATCACCGCCAGCAGGGTCAGCAGCAGGTTGAAGGGGTTCTTGTAGCAATGCCACAGGTGCGTCCACCAGGGCAGCGGCTGCTCGTGCTCGACCTCGTTGAGGCCATGCCGTTCGCGCAGGGCCTGGGCCTCGGCCTCGCTCAGGCCATCGGTGTGGCTGCCGAGGCGTTGCAGCAGGTCTGCGGCCTCGTCGTTGGCCGCGGCCACCAGGGTCTGCGCCAGGCTGCGCGGTACATCGCGGCTGACGCTGGCGTCGCTGAAGCTTTCCAGCAAGGCCAGGCGGCGAAAGTGCCGGGCGAAGTGCCGGGTCCGCAGGAAGCCGGCAAAAAACTCTTTGAGCAGGGTGAGGTTCATGGTGTGTCCCCTAACGGTCGGCGCTGGGAGACTCACAGCCAGGTCGGGTTCGCCGGCCGCGCGAACAGGCGCAGCCGTAGCGCGGCGATGCGTCAGGCATCACCCACTGTTGCAGTGTCGATGAGAAGGACATCGGGAACGGGCCCTGAAGGCCACGGTCGGGAAGCCGCCGCTCGCTGTTACGGCGAGACAACGGCGCAAAAAAGCGGGCGCGTTATCTTGCCGGGAAGGCGCCGGTTATCGAAACCGGCCGACTACTGTCACTCGAACAAGTACCCACTGTGGGTCTCCGCTTGATGGAAAACGCGCGAAGCTTACGCCGCGGTTTTTGCCGAGTAAATCGGCGGCAAAGGCCCGGGCGGGGGAATCGAAAAGTTCTTCAGCGAAGGTTCAGGAAGGGTCGGCAGCGAAGGCTGGATGCGGGGATTTTCGGGGATATCGAGAGGGTTGGAATGGGGGACGGCTGCGCCGCCCATCGCGGGCAAGCCTCGCTCCTACAGGTTGACGTCGATTTGCGTCTGTAGGAGCGAGGCTTGCCCGCGATGAGGCCCGAACATTCAACACAGAACTATCGGGCCCGACGGCCTCTATCAGCTGGCCGTGGCCAGCAGCAGGTCGCGCACCGAACGGCTGTGACGGCCTTTGTCGTGCTCGTACAGCGAGGCGGCGATTTCCTCGGCACGAATCGGCAATACCGACAGCAAGGTGTCGCTCAGGCCATGGCTGGCCTGGCTGAAGCCCTGGGTGTAGATGCCGGCCTTGCAGCGCTCGTCGGTGATGACCCGGTAGTTGCGGTCCACTTCGAAGTCGCCCAGGTAGGCTTCCAGCGGCGCCAGCAATGCGCGGTGGGTCTGGCGCTCGTAGCCGGTGGCCAGGATCACCGCGTCGTAGTGGCGGGTGCTCAGCTCGCCGGTGGAGGTGTTGCGCAGCACCAGTTCGATGCCCTGGGCGGTGGCGGTGGCTTTCTCCACGGTGGTCAGGGTGCGGAAGGCATGGCGGGCGATGCCGGAGACTTTCTGGCGGTAGAGAATCCCGTAGATGCGTTCGATCAGGTCGACGTCCACCACCGAATAGTTGGTGTTCTGGTACTCGTGGACCAGGCGCTCGCGCTCGCCGCTCGGCTGCTGGAACACCAGGTCGGTGAAGGCCGGCGAGAACACTTCGTTGACGAAGGGGCTGTCGTCCGCCGGCTTCAGCGCCGAACCGCGCATCAGTATGTCCACCTGCACCGATGGGAAGCTGTCGTTGAGGTCGATGAAGGCCTCGGCGGCGCTCTGCCCGCCCCCGATGATCGCCACGTTCATCGGCTTGCCGCTGGTGCATGGCTGGTTGGCCATGCGTTCCAGGTAGTGCGCGTGGTGGAACACCCGGCCGTCGTCCTTGAGCGCCTTGAAGGTGTCCGGGATCAGTGGCGTGCCGCCAGGGCTGACCACCACCGAACGGCTGGTACGGACGAATTCCTGGCCCTGGCTGTCGCGGGAAATCACCCGCAGTGCCTCGACCTGCTGGTTGTGCAGCACCGGTTCGATGGCCAGCACCTCTTCGCCGTAGCGGCTCTGCTCCTGGAAGTGCCCGGCGACCCAGCGCAGGTAATCGTTGAACTCCATGCGGCACGGATAGAAGGTGCCCAGGTTGATGAAGTCCACCAGGCGGCCGTGGTGCTTGAGGTAGTTGACGAAGGAGTACGGGCTGGTCGGGTTGCGCAGGGTCACCAGGTCCTTGAGGAAGGAAATCTGCAGGTCGCTCTGGGCCACCAGGGTGTTGCCGTGCCAGCGGTAGTCGGCCTGCTTGTCGAGAAACAGCGCGTCCAGCGGCCCCTGGATCTGGCCACGTTCTTCCAGCGCGATAGCCAGCGCCAGATTCGAGGGGCCGAAACCGATACCGATCAGGTCGTGAACGATGGTCGATGCAATTGCCTGTGTCATTTCCAGTGTCCTCTGGATAAATCCCTCAACGCGGGGAGAAATCGACGGTGACCTGATCGGCCCATGGCGAGGCAGCAGGTCGTCTGTTGAGTAGGAACGAGGACAGTGAAAAAAAATTTAACAAAGAAGGATCAATGGGCGTCCCACTGCCGGACCCGCACCCGGCAATGTTTCATCGCGTTGACGATGTGCTTCTCCACCAGGCTGCGGGAGATCCCCAGGCGCTCGGCGATCTCGGGGTGGGACAGGCCTTCGAGCTTGCGCAGCAGGAAGCTTTCCCGGCACAGCGCCGGCAGCTCCGCCAGCGCCCGTTGCAGCATGTCCAGGCGCTGGCCGTGGTCGATGCTGGTTTGCGGCGAGGGGCTGAAGAAGCGCTCTTCATTGTCGAGCACATCCAGCGGCTCGACCTGGCGCAAGGCGTTGCGCCGATGGCCATCGATCACCAGGTTCAGCGCGGTGCGATAGAGGAAGGCCCGCGGTTGCTCGATCGGCGTGTCGCTGGAGCGCTCCAGCACCCGCACGTAAGCGTCATGCACCACATCTTCGGCCACCTGCAGGTTGCCCAGCTTGGCGTTGAGGAAACACACCAGCTCGCGATAGTAGTTTTCCAACATGACTCCCGACCGCGATACGCGGCTTTTGTCCTTGAGCACAACCGGCGCCCCGCCCCTGGGCAGGCGATTCGATGATGGCAGTTTAGAAGTGGCGTAATTTATAGTAATTCTCATATAGATTTAAAGTACTGAGTCGATTCGCCGACTTTATTTTCTTCGTCTACATTTTTCGCCCCAGCTGTAACTCCATGTGTCCATGCTTAAATTCCCTCTGTTTTCCCTCGTTTACCTGACAGCTCCCCGTATCTGTCGCTCCATCGACAGCCTCCAGCCAGCGCCCATGCCACGGGCCAGGCCGGACGACGGGCCGATTTCCATTGGCCGGAACCCTGCATGAAACGTCCCCGTCATCCCCGACGCGCCCTGCTTGTCACCCTGTGTCTGATTCCCATCGTCGCCCTCGCCGCCTGGCAGATCCTGCCGCCAGGGCGCGACCAGTTCGCCACCGTGCAGGTCAGCCGCGGCACCATCGAAAGCAGCGTGACCGCCCTGGGCACCCTGCAACCGCGGCGTTATGTCGACGTCGGTGCCCAGGCGTCCGGGCAGATCCGCAAGATCCACGTCGAGGCCGGCGACCCGGTCAAGGAAGGCCAGCTGCTGGTGGAGATCGACCCCGCCACCCAGCAGGCCAAGCTCGACGCCAGCCGCTTCTCCATCGAGAACCTGCAGGCCCAGTTGCAAGAGCAGCGGGCGCAGAACGAGCTGGCCCGGCAGAAGTACCAGCGCCAGCAGAACCTCGCCGCCGGCGGCGCGACCCGTGACGAAGACGTGCAGACCGCCCGCGCCGAACTCAAGGCCACCCAGGCGCGGATCGACATGATCCAGGCTCAGATCCGCCAGGCCCAGGCCAGCCTGCGCAGCGACCAGGCCGAGCTGGGCTATACGCGGATCTACGCGCCGATGTCCGGCACCGTGGTCGCGGTGGACGCCCGCGAAGGCCAGACCCTCAACGCCCAGCAGCAGACGCCGCTGATCCTGCGTATCGCCCGGCTGTCGCCGATGACCGTCTGGGCCGAAGTCTCCGAAGCCGATATCGGTCACGTCAAACCGGGCATGAGCGCCTACTTCACCACTTTGAGCGGCGGCACCCGGCGCTGGACCAGCACTGTGCGGCAGATCCTGCCGATTCCGCCCAAGCCGCTGAACGAAAGCAGCCAGGGCAGCGGCAGCCCCAACAGTTCGAGCAAGAGCGGCAGCGGCCGGGTGGTGCTCTACACCGTGTTGCTGGATGTGGATAACGCCGACAACACCTTGATGGCCGAAATGACCGCCCAGGTGTTTTTTGTCGCCGAGCGCGCGCAGGACGTTCTTACCGCGCCGCTTGCCGCCCTGCAGAGCGGCGCCGATAGCGGCGTGCAGCTGGCCCGGGTGGTGGCGAAAAACGGTTCGATCGAGGAGCGCAAGGTGCGGGTCGGCATCAGCGACCGCTTGCGCATCCAGGTCCTGGACGGCCTCGACGAAGGCGATCACCTGCTGATCGGTCCCGCGCAAAGCAGCGGAGGCTGAATGCAGACCCCGCTGATCGACCTCAAGGACATCCGCAAATCCTACGGTGGCGGCGACACGCCGCAAGTGGACGTGCTGCGTGGCATCGACCTGTCGATCCACGCCGGCGAGTTCGTCGCCATCGTCGGCGCTTCCGGCTCCGGCAAATCGACGCTGATGAACATCCTCGGCTGCCTCGACCGCCCGACCTCGGGCGAGTACCTGTTCGCCGGGGAAAACGTCGCCCGCCTGGGCAGCGACGAACTGGCCTGGCTACGCCGCGAAGCCTTCGGCTTCGTGTTCCAGGGCTACCACCTGATTGCGTCCGGCTCGGCCCAGGAAAACGTCGAGATGCCGGCGATCTACGCCGGCACCCCGGCGGCCGAGCGCCATGCCCGCGCCGCCGCCCTGCTCGACCGCCTGGGCCTGGCCAGCCGCACCGGCAACCGCCCGCACCAGTTGTCCGGCGGCCAGCAGCAGCGGGTGTCGATCGCCCGCGCACTGATGAACGGCGGCCACATCATCCTCGCCGACGAACCCACCGGCGCCCTCGACAGTCACAGCGGCGCCGAGGTCATGGCGCTGCTCGACGAGCTGGCCAGCCAGGGCCATGTGGTGATCCTCATCACCCACGACCGCGAAGTCGCGGCCCGGGCCAAGCGCATCATCGAAATCCGCGACGGCGAGATCATCAGCGACACCGCCGACGACCACCCCGAGGTCCAGGCCAGCGCCAACAGCGGCGCCCTGCAGGCGGTGGACCTGCGCCAGCGCCTGGCCGACGGCAGCGAACACAACGGTGCCTGGAAAGGCGAACTGGTGGACGCCGTGCAGGCGGCCTGGCGGGTGATGTGGATCAACCGTTTCCGCACCGCCCTGACCCTGCTGGGGATCGTCATCGGCGTGGCCTCGGTGGTGGTGATGCTGGCAGTGGGCGAAGGCAGCAAGCGCCAGGTCATGGCACAGATGGGCGCCTTTGGCTCGAACATCATCTACTTGAGCGGCTACTCGCCCAACCCGCGCACGCCCGAGGGCATCGTCACCCTGGACGACGTCGCGGCCCTGGCCAACCTGCCCCAGGTAAAACGCATCATGCCGGTCAACGGCGCAAAGGCCGGGGTGCGCTTCGGCAACGCCGACTACATGAGTTATGTGGGCGGTAACGACACCAACTTCCCGGAGATCTTCAACTGGCCCGTGGCCCAGGGCAGCTACTTCAGCGACGCCGACGAACGCTCGGCGGCGGCGGTGGCGGTGATCGGCCACAAGGTCCGGGAAAAGCTCCTCAAGGACGTGGCCAACCCCATCGGCCAATACATCCTGATCGAGAACGTGCCGTTCCAGGTGGTCGGCGTGCTTTCGGAAAAGGGCGCCAGTTCCGGCGACAGCGACAGCGACGACCGCATCGCCGTGCCCTACTCCGCCGCCAGCATCCGCCTGTTCGGCGACCATAACCCGCAGTACGTGGCGATTGCCGCCGCCGATGCCAGCCGGGTCAAGCAGACCGAGCGCGAGATCGACGAACTGATGCTGCGCATGCACGGCGGCAAGCGCGACTTCGAACTGACCAACAACGCCGCGATGATCCAGGCCGAGGCCCGGACCCAGAACACCCTGTCGCTGATGCTCGGCGCCATCGCCGCGATCTCGCTGCTGGTGGGCGGCATCGGGGTGATGAACATCATGCTCATGACTGTGCGAGAACGCACCCGCGAGATCGGCATCCGCATGGCCACCGGCGCCCGCCAGCGCGACATCCTGCGCCAGTTCCTCACCGAGGCGGTGATGCTCTCGGTGGTCGGCGGCCTGGCCGGGATCGGCGTGGCGCTGATCATCGGCGGCATCCTGATCCTCAGCGAAGTGGCCGTGGCCTTCTCCCTGGCCGCGATCCTGGGGGCCTTCGCCTGCGCCCTGGTCACCGGCGTCGTCTTCGGCTTCATGCCGGCCCGCAAAGCAGCCCGACTCGACCCGGTCACGGCCCTCACCAGTGAATGATCGACCTATGAAAGCGCCCCTCAGCCTTATCGCCGCCAGCCTGTTGCTGGTGGCCTGCAGCGGCCCCGCGCCGCGCCCGGACAGTGGCTTGCAGGCACCGCCCGCCTGGCACTCGCCGCATACCGCGGCCGCGCAGCAGGACAACCGGCAATGGTGGACCCGCTTCGGCAGCCCGGAACTGGAGCGCCTGGTCGAACAGGCCCGCCTGGGCAGCCACGACCTGGCCGCCGCCATGGCCCGGGTGCGCCAGGCGCAGGCCAGTGCCGTCATTGCCGGCGCGCCCTTGTTGCCCGCCGTCAACGGCACCTTCAACGCCAACCGCCAGAAGCTCATGCGGGGCAACGGCTACAGCCAGCTGAATGCCGACAGCAACAACAAGGCCGTGGACTATTTCGATGCCGGCCTGAGCGCCAGCTATGAAATCGATTTCTGGGGCGGCAAGCGTGCCGCCCGGGACAGCGCGCTGCTGGGCGTGCAGGCCAGCGAATTCGACCAGGCCACCGTGGAGCTGACCCTGCTCAGCGGCGTGGCCAACAGTTACGCCCAGGTGCTGTCGCTGCGCGAGCAGAGCCGCATCGCCGAACTCAACCTGGCCAATGCGCAAAGCGTGCTCAGGCTGGTGCAGACCCGCTACGACTCGGGCTCGGCCACCGCCCTGGAGCTGGCCCAGCAGAAGAGCCTGGTGGCGGCGCAGCAACGCCAGGTGCCGCTGGTTCGGCAACAGACCGAAGAAGCCCTGATCACCCTCGCCGCCCTCCTCGGCCGGCCGGTACAGAGCCTGACCTTGAGCGACCAGCCTTTAGCCCGACTGAACTGGCCGGACATCGATGCCGGGGTGCCCAGCGACCTGCTGGCCCGCCGCCCCGATATCGCCGGCGCCGAAGCCCGGCTGGCGGCGGCCCGGGCCGATGTCAAAGTGGCGCGGGCGGCGATGCTGCCCAGCGTGACCCTGACCGCCAACCTCGGCTCCGGCGCCAACCAGTTCGATGACGTGCTACGCAGCCCCTTCTACAACCTGACCGCCGGGCTGGTGGCGCCGATCTTCAACAATGGGCGCCTGAGTGCCGAGCGCGACCGGGCCACGGCCCGCCAGCAGGAACTGCTGGAAAGCTACCGCGCAGCGATCGTCAATGGCTTCGCCGATGTGGAAAAGGCCCTCAACAGCATTCGCGGCCTGGACCAGCAGCGGCAATGGCAAGACGAAGAACTGAGGCAGGCGCAACGCGCCTTCGAGATATCCCAGAGCCGCTACCAGGCCGGCGCCGCCGACCTGCTCACAGTCCTGGAAACCCAGCGCACCCTGTACACCGCACAAGACCAGAACGTGCAACTGCGGCTGTCCCGGGTGCAGTCGAGCATTGCCCTGTACAAAGCCCTGGGCGGTGGCTGGAAGACACTCGAAACGAAGAAGCGCTGAATAAAGAGTCTCTAAATAAAACGCTGAAAAAAAGCGCGGGCCCTGCAACAGGACCCGCGCCGCTGCCTTGCCGACTCACACCTTCAGGTGCTGGGCGTACCAGGGACGCCGGGGGGCCCGCTTGAGCAACTGCGGCACTTCCTCGTCACGGCTCAGGGCGATACGCAAGGCCAGCTTCATGACCTCCTGGTCCATCTCCAGCGACATCTCGCCCGGCGCGTTGCCCAGCGGGCCGCAACCATGGGTCGAGGCCCCCAGCCACGGGTCGTCGACCTCGACCCAGCGCCCGGGCGCGAACCACGGCACGCCGTTGACCTCGCGGCGCAACACTTCACCGGGATGGAAGCGCTCATGGGCGCGGAACCAATCGTCGATGCGGTCATCGATCCAGCCATGGAACTTCCAGAACATCGGATGCACATGGGACGAGAACGGGTCGCCGAGAAAGTCGTTCTGCGCCAGGTACCAGCGTCCGGCGAAGTCCGAGGACACCCGGGCCTCCATGACCGGCATGCCGTTGGCAGGGTCCCGGGCGACATCGGCCCAGCGCATGTGCAACCAGTCATGCAGGCCCAGCTCGACCTCCGAGCCGAACTGCCCCAGGGTCAGGCGGCTGAGGTAGTCGGGATCCTGGTACTGCGACTCCCAGACCTGGAAGTTGCCATAGAAGGCCGCGTCGCTTTTCAAGCCATGCAGCCACTGGGTGAACTCTTCATCGTCGTCGGCGATCCAGGCCGGCGGCACCGAGCAGCCGTCGTGATTTTCGTAGTAGCGGATAAAGCCCAGACGATCCTGCTCGAGGCGCGGGGACGGCAAGGGCAGCTGCTGCCAGGACACCAGGTCCGGCTGTAACGAACGCGCCTGCAACAGCATGTGCCGGTGCATGAAGAGGAAATCGATCCCCGAGGCATTGCGATGCTTGCGTCGTCCACGGGCATCGCGCTCGTGCTTCAGCGGTCCCGGCTGCCAGCCAAGCCCGCGCAGGCTGTTGCGCTTGTCCTTGGGCAAGGAATGCCAGCGATCCCGGGAGGCATGCCAGAGCTGGTGGAACAGGCGATGCTGCGGGGACACCAGCCAGGCCAGCAACTCGGGGCTCAGGCCGTTCTGCTCCCGGGCCGCGGGAAAGGCCCGCTTGCGCGCCACGAAGCGCACCGCGGATACCGGCGCCAGGAGCGACACCTGCAACGACTGCAGGCGGCCACTGAGGGTGCCGCTGCCGGCATTGCCCCAGTTCGCCCAGACCTCGTCGAGCACCACCTGGCACTCATGGCTGGGCGCGCCGCTGAGCTGGCCGCCGGGGAACAGCCGCCAGCATAATTTCGCGGCGTCCACCGCCGCCAGCTCGCCCTGCACCCGAAACTCCACCGGACCGTCGCCCCGCAGGCTTTGCGCACGCCCCAGGAAGCCCCGCAGGCCGCGCCCGGTCGGACCGACATCGAGCACCAGTTCACAGCCGCGACGCGGCAGCGGTGCGTCGGCATCCAGGAACTCGATATCCCAGATACCCCGCAGGTGATCGGCAAGGCGCACGCCCGGGTCGAGGGCGACTTCCAGCTTGGCTTCCCCCGGGGTGATTTCCAGTTCTTCCTGACGACGCACATCCAGGCGCTGCAACTCCTTGCGGGTGTAGAGCGCCACAGGAATAGCCGCCCCCGTCACCGCCAGACCGGTCAAAAATCCTCGTCTCGAAAACCTCATCGCTCTACCTATATCCAGTGGCGCCTCACGCATCTAGCTAGAACGTTGGATTTGCACGGAAATTTACCGGCGAGCCGCTCCCGGGCCGCTAAATTTGCCGCCGGCCAGCTCGTTTATCGCGGATAGATGTGCACAAAAAGGTCGGGCCTGGAGGCATTGCGCCTCCCGCTCCGGCCCCGTCATCAGCCCGCCTGCGACTGGGATAGCAATGATCAAATTACCTGGTAAGAAAACCCTCTACCTGAGCCTGCTGGTACTTACTGTCGCCGTACTCGGTGTCGGTGCCGGGGCCGCCTGGCACTACTACTGGAAGGACCGGGTGTCTTACCCCAGCGAAATCGTCAAGCACGCCAACGACCTGCAGGAACGCATCATCTCCTTCGACAGCCATATCACCGTGCCCCTGGATTTCGGCACCGAAGGCACCGAGGCGGACAAGGACACCCATCGCCAGTTCGACCTGGTCAAGGCCGGTCGCGGCAGGATGTCCGGCGCCGCCCTGAGCATTCTCGCCTGGCCGGAAATGTGGAACGGCGCCAACGCCCCGCATCGCCCCACCGCCGGCTTCGTCGAAGAGGCCCGGCACCAGCGGGAGACCCGCTACCGGATCATCCAGGGCCTGGTGCGCGACTTCCCCAACCAGGCGGCCATTGCCTATACCCCCGCCGACCTGCGCCGCATCGCCTCCGAAGGCAAGCTGGCAGTGGTGATCAGCCTGCTCAACGCCTACGCCATGGGCGACGATCTCGACCAGCTGGACAAGTGGGCCGCCCGCGGCATGCGTCTGTTCGGCTTCAGCTATGTGGGCAATAACGACTGGGCCGACTCCTCGCGCCCGCTGCCATTCTTCAACGACACCCGGGACGCCCTCGGCGGCCTCTCGCCGATCGGCAAGCAGGCCGTGCGCAGGCTCAACGACCTGGGGGTGGTGATCGACGTCTCGCAGATGTCCAGCAAGGCCCTGGACGACGTCGCGGCCCTGACCCGCGCGCCGGTGGTGGCCTCGCACTCCGCGCCCCGGGCGCTGGTGGACATCCCGCGCAACCTCAGCGACAAGGAACTGCAGGTGATCAAGGCCACAGGCGGGGTGGTCCAGGTGGTGGGCTTCTCCACCTACCTGCGGCCCCTCAGCCAGCCGACCCTGGACAAGCTCAACGCCCTGCGCCAGCGCTTCGACCTGGGCCCGCTGCAGGGCCTGGAAAACGCCCTGATGCCGGGCGATGCGGTCATCACCATCTGGCCGGAACAGCGCTTCGGCGAGTACGCCAGCTCCCTGTACGGCATTCTGGAAGAAGAGCCCAAGGCCAGCCTCAAGGACTATGTCGACGCCATCGACTACACGGTGAAGAAGGTCGGCATCGATCACGTCGGCATCAGTTCGGACTTCAACGAGGGTGGCGGCGTCAACGGCTGGATGAACGTGGCGGACAACCGCAACGTCACCGCCGAACTGATCCAGCGCGGCTACAGCGATATCGAGATCGCCAAGCTCTGGGGCGAGAACTACCTGCGCGTCTGGGAACAGGTGCAGAAACTGGCCAAGCCGGTAAGCCCCACCGCGCAACCTGCCACGCAACCCGCCACACATCCCGTCGAACCACCCGCCGTCGCCGGCTGAACCCTGACCACGAGAATCCCTGTGACCAATCGTCGGACCTTCCTCAAGCACGCGAGCCTGCTGGCCGCCGCCCTGCCCCTGGGCACCTTCGCCATCGGCCAGGCCCGGGCCGCCGCCACGCCCGCCACCCACCAGCAACCCTGGGACCAACTGCGCCAGCTGTTCGACCTCGACCCGGACTATGTGCACCTGGCCAACTTCCTCATCACCTCGCACCCCAAACCCGTGCGCGAAGCCATCGAAAAATACCGCGCGGTCCTGGATCGCAACCCGGCCATGGCCATGGACTACGACACCCAGTACACCTGGAAGCGCGAGGCCCAGGTGCGCGAGAGCGTCGGCCGCTACCTGCAGATCAAGCCCGCCCAGGTGGCCCTGACCGGCAGCACCACCGAAGGCCTGGCCATGATGTATGGCGGCATTCACGTGCGCCCCGGGCAGGAGATACTGACCACGGTGCATGAGCACTACTCGACCCGTAACGCCCTGAAGTTCCGCACCCAGCGCGACGGCACCCAGGTGCGCACCATCGAGCTGTTCAAGTCGCCCCACCAGGTCTGCGTCGATGAAGTGCTGGGCAATATCGACCGCAGCATCCGCCCCAACACCCGGGTACTGGGGATGACCTGGGTGCAATCGGGCAGCAGCGTCAAGCTGCCGATCGGCGAGATCGGCAAGCTGGTGGACCAGCACAACCGCAACCGCGACGAGGCCGAGCGGATTCTCTACTGCGTCGACGGCGTCCACGGCCTGGGGGTGGAGGACGTCACTTTTGCCGACCTCAATTGCGACTTCTTCGTCGCCGGCACCCATAAATGGATGTTCGGCCCGCGGGGCACCGGGATCTTCTGCTCGCGCTCGGAAAAGCTCGAGCACCTGACGCCGATGGTGGCGACCTTCTCCGAGAACCAGGACTTCGCCACCACCATGACCCCCGGCGGCTACCACAGCTTCGAGCACCGCTGGGCCGTGGACCAGGCCTTCGACCTGCACATGCAGCTGGGCAAGGCCAACATCCAGGCGCGGATCCACCAACTCAACAGCTACCTCAAGCAACGCTTGCAGGAACTCCCCGGCATCGAACTGGTGACGCCCCTGAGCCCGCAGCTGTCCGCTGGCTTCACCTTCTTCCGCGGCCCGAACCTGGACACCGACGCCACCGCCGCCTGGCTGATCGAGAACCGCATCCTGGTGGATGCGGTGTACCGCGACGCGGGGCCGCTGGTGCGCATGGCGCCCGGCCTGCTCAACAGCGAAGCAGACATCGACCGCGCCATGGACCTGCTGGGCAAGCGCCTGCGCGCCGGCAAGACCGCCTGAGCCCCTCGCCCACTTCTTTTCTCTACATTGCACAAGGTTATTGATGATGAAACCTGTCGCCTGCTCCTCACTCGCCGCGCTGTTCGGCTGCCTGGCCAGCCTCAATGCCCAGGCTGTCGAGCCGCCCAAGCCCGGCAGCGTGTTCAAGGACTGCAAGAACTGCCCGGAGATGGTGGTGCTGCCCGCCGGCAGCTTCGTCATGGGCACCCCCGAAGACGAAGTCGGCCGAGAGCCCGACGAAGGCCCGCAGCATACGGTGACCTTCAACAAGGCCTTCGCCATGAGCCGTTTCCACGTGACCGCCGGCGAGCTGGACGCCTACATCCGCGAGACCGGCACAGTGATCAAGGACGGCGACGAGCGTCCCGGCCGCCTGTGCCAGGCCAGCAAGCCGCGTTATGAACAAGGCCCGCGCCAGCCCGCGGTCTGCGTCGACTATGCCGACGTCCAGGCCTATGCCCGGTGGCTGTCGAAGAAGACCGGCCAGCACTACCGGATGATCAGCGAGGCCGAGCGCGAGTACGCCGCGCGGGCCGGCAGCAGCGGCTCGTTCCCCTTCCCCTTCGATGAAGAAGGCCAGTACCAGATCACCCAGCACGCCAACACCTACGGCCCCAAGGACGGCTACAGCTACAGCGCCCCGGTAGGCAGCTACCCGCCCAATGCCTTCGGCATGTATGACATGCACGGCAATGTCTACGAGTGGGTCGCCGACTGCTGGCACCCCGACTATGTCGGCGCGCCCGCCGATGGCAGGGCCTGGATGGAGGAATCGGGCGGGGTGTGTCTCGACGCGCAGATTCGCGGCAACGACTGGGGCGAGGCCCCGGTGTTCTCCCGCTCGGGCAACCGCAACAGCCGCAAGCGCGAAGTGCGTGGGGATTGGTTGAGCTTCCGTGTCGTGCGCGAACTGGAACAGCCCGGCACCCAGCACCCGTAAGAGACCCGATCGACAGCGATCAAGCGCGAGCGTCGCGCCTGATCGCCGCGGGCCTCAGGCGCCGGCCCGGGATTCGCCGACCGGCTGCTGGCCAAGCTGCTCGGCCAACAGCGCCAGGCCTTCATGCAAGGCCGGGAACAGGCTGTTGTTGAAGTTGTTCCAGCGCAGTTCGAGGATGGTGTCCTCGGGCGCGATCTCGGTGTTGAGCACGTCGTGGAACACCTCGCCGGAATCGATGCCGTTGTCCACGTAGTGGAACGAGGCACCGGTCATGTACAGCGGCTCGACCGGCTCGGTTTCCCGCGTGGTCCAGTCCACCACCTTCTGCCCACGGGCACCGTACAGCGCATTCCAGGTGGCATAGGCGCCGCGACGCTCGTAGGGCGACTCGAGGCGGGTGATGCCCGGATGGATGTTCATGATCCGCCGCGCGAAAGGCGCGCCCGGACGCACCAGCTCGTCGAGGATCACCAGCAGGCCGTCGAGCACCACGATGTCGGCCTTGAGCTCCACCAGGGTGTCGTGCAGGCGACGCTCGAAATCCTGCTTGCCGGCGATATGCTCGGCCGAACCCCGCGGATGGCGGCGATAGGTGGACGGCACGCTGAGCAGCAGGTCGTTGACCAGGCGCCCCTGCACCTGCAGGTCGGCCGGGTACAGCCACTGCCGGCCGGGCTGATAGGCAAAGCCGTAGTCGCTCACCAGTTGCTGGTCCCGTGGCGACTGCTCGTCATCGTCATACACCACCCCCACCAGGTTATACGCCTCGCCCAGGGGCGTCTGGTTCAGCGACTCCACCAGGAATTCCAGCACCGACTTCATGTAGCGCTCGTGATCCTTGTAGGCCACCGGTTGCCCGGCCTTGTCGGCCGCCGCGTTCCTCAGGGACCAGACATACACCAGATTCTTTTTCGTCATTTGCTCGCTCTCGCTGAATGGGCCAGGCACGACGTCGTTACGCGTGCACCTCCAGAACAAGAACGAAACAGGCGCCGGGCAATTTATCCGCGCCCGCGGCCACGCTAAATACTGCCGCCAACGGTTCGTCTGTTCATGAGTACGGGTCTTTCTGCCTCGACCCTTCATTCACTGCCGGGAACCCCTTATGACCGACCCCAAGCGCGGAGCCTTTCACGGACTGCTCGCCCTGCTCAGACCCTTTCGTACCACTGTCGTGATTTCCGTTGCCCTGGGCATGGTCGGCGGCCTGGCCATCACCCTGCTGCTGGCCACCATCAACAACGCCCTGCACTCGGCGACCGGCATGACCCAGGGCGTGGTCCTGACCTTCGCCGCCCTGTGCCTGCTGGCGTTGACCAGCTCGATCGTCTCGGACATCGGCACCAACTACGTGGGCCAGCGCATCATTGCCGCCCTGCGCAAGGACCTGGGGGAAAAAGTACTCTCGGCGCCCATCACCCAGATCGAACGCTACCGCTCCCACCGCCTGATCCCGGTGCTGACCCACGACGTCGATACCATCAGCGACTTCTCCTTCGCCTTCACCCCGCTGGCCATCGCCACCACCGTCACCCTGGGTTGCCTGGGCTACCTGGCGTACCTGTCGGTGCCGATGTTCCTGATGATGGTGGTCGCCATCATCATCGGCACCAGCGTGCAACTGGTGGCCGGCGGCAAGGGCATCAAGGGCTTCGACGAAGCGCGCGACCACGAGGACGAACTGCAGCGCTACTACAACGCTATTGCCTCCGGCGCCAAGGAACTGCGCATCCACCGGCCACGGCGCTTTCGCATGAACACCCAGCGCATCCAGAAAACCGCGGACCGCATCAGCGATATCCAGGTGCGCTCGGTGAACATCTATATCCTGGCCAAGAGCTTCGGCTCGATGCTGTTCTTCGTGGTCATCGGCCTGGCCCTGGCCATGCAGGCCTACTACCCGAACCCGGACCCCGCCGTGATCACCGGTTTCGTGCTGGTGCTGCTGTACATGAAGGGCCCCCTGGAACACGTGGTCGGCTACCTGCCCATCGTTGGCAAGGCGAAGATCGCCTTCGCCCGTATCCGCGAGCTGTCGGAACGCTTCTCCTCCCCCGAGCCGCATCTGCTGATGGACGACAGCGAAGCGCCGCAAGCGGTGGTGCACAGCCTGGAACTGCGCGGTGTGAGCTACAGTCCGCCGCCCGTGGCAGGCAGCGAGCCGTTCCACCTGGGCCCGATCAACCTGAACATCAGGCAGGGCGACATCGTCTTCATCGTCGGCGAGAACGGCTGCGGCAAGACCACCCTGATCAAACTGTTGCTGGGCCTGTACCAGCCTCAGTCCGGGGAGATCCGCCTCAATGGCGAAGCCGTGACCGACCGGCTCCGGGACGACTACCGACAGCTGTTCACCACGGTCTTCGCCGACTACCACCTGTTCGACGACCTGGTCCAGGGCAATGCCGGCAAGTCGCTGGACATCGCCACCCAGTACCTGGACCGCCTGGAAATCGCCCACAAGGTCAGCATCAAGGATGGCGCCTTCACCACCACCGACCTCTCCACCGGCCAACGCAAGCGCCTGGCGCTGATCAATGCCTGGCTCGAAGAGCGCCCGGTGCTGGTGTTCGACGAATGGGCCGCCGACCAGGACCCGGCCTTCCGGCGGATTTTCTATACCGAGCTGCTGCCGGACCTCAAGCGCCTGGGCAAGACCATCATCGTCATCAGCCACGACGATCGCTACTTCGATATCGCCGACCAGTTGGTGCGCATGAAGGCCGGGCAAGTCATGAGCGATCTGCAACCGGCGTGATTGTTTCCGGTTTCTGGCAACTGGTGCGTCTTACAGACAGAACTGAGAATTACTAGCATTAACAATCATTACCTCTGCCGTTTTATAAGAGCACATGAGCATGCCCGCACAACATCGACTGACTCCTCTGGCCAAAGCCCTGCTTGGCCAGGCGTTCTCGCCGAGAATGGCTTCCTGCACCCTGGGCCTGGCCCTGACCCTGCCCTTGATGGCCCAGGTCCAGGCCCAGGAAATCCATTTCAATATCGCCGCGCAATCCATGGCGTCGGCCCTGCAGGAGTTCGGGCGCCAGGCCAACCTGCAAGTGCTGTACAGCCCCGACGATGTGCAGGGCAAGCGCAGCAATGTGCTCTCCGGCAGCTACTCGCCGGAGCGGGCCATCGCGGCGATGCTCAATGGCACGGGGGTCGCCTATTCCCTCAAGGGCAACTCGGTGACCATTCTCAACCGGGCTTCCGCCGGTTCACTGGAACTGGGGACCAGCACCATCACCGCCCAGGGCCTGGACTCGACCACCGAAGACACCGGTTCCTACACCACCGGGCCCATGCAGACCGCCAGCAAGCTGGCCCTGACGGCCCGGGAAACACCGCAATCGGTCACGGTCATCACCCGCCAGCGCATGGATGACCAGAACATGAAGACCCTGGAGGATGTGCTCAAGGCCACCCCGGGCATTTCCGTGACCAAGGACGGTCCGCAGCGCCCGACCTTCTACTCCCGCGGCTTCGCCATTGAAAACCTGATGGTCGACGGCTTGTCCAACGACCTGAGCCACTACCTCAGCCGGGACATGAACTCCACCCCCGACATGGCGATCTTCGACCGGGTGGAAGTGGTGCGCGGCGCCACCGGTCTGATGCAGGGCGCGGGCAACCCCTCGGCCGCGGTGAACATGGTGCACAAGCGTCCGACCGCTACCCCGCGGGTCACCCTCACCGGCAGCGCCGGCAGCTGGGACAACTACCGCACCGAGTTCGACGCCTCCAACGCGCTGAACGAGAGTGGCACCCTGCGTGGCCGGATAGTCACCGCCTACCAGACCAAGGACAGCTTCCAGGACTTCGTCAGCTCCGAGCGCTCGGTGTTCTACGGCATCACCGAGGCCGACCTGAACGAAGACACCACCTTCACCTTCGGCATCTCCAACCAGAACGCCAACAACAACACATCCTGGGGCGGCCTGCCGGTGGCCGCCGACGGCAGCGACCTGCACCTGAAGCGCTCGACCTACCTGGGCAGCGACTGGGAATTCTGGGACCAGGACAACACCACCGCCTTCACCCGCCTGGAATACCGCTTCGCCAACGACTGGAAAATGCTCCTGGCCGCCAGCAAGAGCTGGTCGGACCTGAGCATGCTCGGCTCCATCCCGATGCGCACCTGGCAAAGCGACTACGTCGAGTTCGGCCAGAACATCGGCCGGTACGACTACAAGGACAAGCAGAGCAGCTACGACGGTTATGTCAGCGGTCCCTTCTCGCTGTTCGGCCGCACCCACGAACTGGTGGTGGGCGCCAGCAAGCGCGACCTGAAGTTCAAGGGCAAGGGCCTGCCCATCGACCTCGAGACCCACACCGACCTGAACAATCCTTCCGGCATTCCCAAGCCGGACATGAGTGCCAACCCCTGGACACAGGACCGCACCAGCGAACTGAAGAGTACCTACGTCACCACGCGCCTGAACCTTGCCGACGACCTGAAACTCATCCTCGGCGGACGGCTGGACTGGTACGACTACGATGTGACCACCACCTGGAACGGCAAGCCCTCCTCCACCAGCCTGCCCAACAAGGTCACCCGCAACCTGACCCGCTATGCCGGCGTGATCTACGACCTGGACCAGCATCACTCGGTCTATGTCAGCTACACCGACATCTTCAAGCCGCAGACCGAGCTCGACGCCTCCAACAACGCGCTCAAGCCCATCGAAGGCAAGAACTACGAGATGGGCATCAAGGGCGAGTACTTCGACGGCGCCCTGAATGCCAGTGCGGCGATCTTCCGCATCGACCAGGAAAACCGCGCCAAGCTACTGAACCCCATTCTGTGCCCTCCGGGGAACGACTGCTATGAAGCCGCGGGCGAAGTGCGCAGCCAAGGTATCGAGCTGGAAATCAACGGCTCCCTGGCCCCGGGCTGGCAGCTGGGGGCCGGCTACACCTACGCCTCGGTCAAGTACACCAAGGACTCCGACCCGACCAAGGAAGGCACCCTGTTCGACACCGATATCCCGCGCCATGTGTTCAAGGCCTTCACCACCTACCAATTGCCCGGCGACCTCAACCGCTGGACCATCGGTGGCGGCCTGTATCGGCAGAACACCATCTACAACAAGGGCACCAACGAATACCTGACCACCTTCGACTACCACATCGAACAAAAGGCCTACACCCTGGTGGACCTGATGACCAGCTACAAGGCCTCGGAGAATGTGAACATTCGCCTGAACCTCAACAACGTCTTCGACAAGCGTTACTACCAGAGCATCAGCAGCAACACCGACTACGGCAACAACTTCTACGGCGATCCGCGCAACGCCATGGTCACCGTCAGCTGGTCGCTCTAATCTCCTCCCCTGACCCGGGGTCGGCGCCAACGGCGACGGCCCCCTCGACACCGCCCTGCCCACGTCGGATCCACGGCCCCAGCGCCCGGTCCGACGCCTTTTCCCCTCCCCTCTAGATGCCAGCCGCCGCCGATAGCAGCCGCCAGGCACACAAGACATAAGCAGGCCTTCGCTGGCCAGCCAGCGCCTACACCAGCCCGCTTGCATCACGCCCCCTATCCCTGTCCCCGCTCCTCCGTAGGAACCGGCTTGCCGGCGATCGCAACCGCCAGGCGCGCAAGGCATAAGCACGCCTTCACAGACCAATCGCTGCCTGGGCGTTGGATGGGGTTTCGAGGGAAGCCCGGGCAGAAAAAGACAGGCACAAAAAAGGCCTGGACCGTTACCGGTCCAGGCCTGGGGTTCGCCCTCAGTTCAAGCAGGTCAGCAAGTGCTTTCTGAAACTTGCCAGCAGGACCTCGCTGTTCACCATCTCCTCATGGCGGGAGCCCGTCTTCAGCGACGCCACTGGCCGTCCGCCCAGCACCTCTCGGCCCATGACCTGTTCCAGGGCCTGGATGGCCTGGTCGGAATAATCGCCGGACCACCACAGATGAGGCGCGACCTGCAACGGACGATAGGCATAGGCCGCGGACAAGGCGCTCAAGTCATTGAACACGGCGCTGACCAACGACGCATCGAACTCCGCCTTGAACAACCCCAGCACCCGCTCCAGCTCGCCGGGCTCCAGGGCGATATTGCGCGACACCCAGCCATGGATGCTGGGCCCGTTCAGCTCGGCCTCCTGCATCAACCGCTGCCCGATCAGCTCGGCGCTGGCCGGGAACAGCAGGCAAAGCTTGTCGACGATCGCCCGCCACTCGGACTCGGCCGTCACCGTGACCGGCACTGCCTGTTCCTCGACCCTGTCCTCCACCGCCGCCTGGGGCGGTGTCGGGTCGAGCAGCCCGAGGAAGCGCACTGTCTCTCCCACTGCCTCCAGCTCGCTGGCCACATCCATGGCAATCGACCCGCCCAGGGACCAACCGGCCAGGTAGTAAGGCCCCGCCGGCTGCACCTGGCGGATGCTGGCCACATAACGCTGGACCATGGCCTGCCAGGAGACTTCGCTCCAGTCGGCCTGCAGATAGGACTGATGCAGCACGCCATACACCGCGCAACAATCGCGCAGTCGCGCCGCCAGCGGCAGGTAGCCATACACGCTGCCCCCCGCCGGGTGGAAGCAGAACAGCGGCTGGCCGGAGCCTCCCAGGGCGATGACGTTGTCCGCCACAGCGGCCTGGCCGGCGTCGACGACGACCAGCAGTTGCCCGACAGTCGGCGCGCTGAACAGCGCATTGATGCTCAGTTGCAACCCCAGCGCCTGGTTGAGGGCGCCGATCAGGCGCAACGCATCCAGGGAGTGGCCACCCAGTTCGAAGAAATTGTCGTCCAGTCCCACCTGCTCGATACCCAGGACCTCGGCCCAGATCGCCGCGACCTGTTGCTCCAATTCGCTTTGCGGCGCGACATAGGCCTGCTGCAACAAGCTGGCGTCGGCCTTGGGCAGGGCCTTGCGGTCCAGCTTGCCGTTGGGGCTCAGCGGCAGCGCCTCGAGGAACAGCAGGTGCGCTGGCAGCATGTAGTCCGGCAGCACTGCCTTGAGCGCCGCTTTCAACTGCTCGCGCAACCGGGCCTGGTCGTCCTGGCTGTCTGCGCTCACACCCTGGGCGGCGACCAGATAGGCCACCAACTGCGGACCACCGGCCGCGTCCTGGGCCAGCACCACCGCTTCACGCACTTGCGGCTGTTCCAGCAGACGGGCTTCGATCTCGCCCATCTCGATCCGGAAACCGCGGATCTTCACCTGATGGTCGATGCGTCCGGCGTAGTCGATCACACCGTTGGCGTTATAACGCGCCAGGTCGCCGGAACGGTACAGGCGCCCGCCGTCCTGGCTGAACGGGTCGGGAATGAAACGCTCCGCCGTCAGGCCAGGGCGATCGTGGTAACCCCGGGCCAGCAGCTCGCCGCCGATCATCAGCTCACCAACGACGCCGTTCAGCGGCAGGTTGCCGCTGTTGTCCAGCAGGTAGATGGAACGCCCGGGCAACGCCTTGCCCAACGGGATCACCGCGGGCAACGGCTCGGCACCGCTCAGGTAAGCCTCGCAATCATGGGCGGTGGCACTGACGGTGGTTTCGGTCGGGCCATAGGTGTTGAGCAGGCAAGCGTCCGTCAACCCGGCCTGTTTCCAGGCGGCCACGCCTTCGGCCGGCATGGCCTCGCCGCCCAGGTTGAGCTGGCGCAGGCGCCCGAAGTCCCGTGGTCCCTTGGCCGCAAAGTCCTTACCGAGCATGAACCAGTAGGCGGTACTCAAGTCGACGATGCTGATGCCCTGCCCGATCAACTCGCGGTAGAAGGTTTCGCTGTCCCACAGCGCCTTGCCGCGGATCACCACCGAGGCGCCGCAGATCAGCGCCGGGTATAGCTGCTCGACGAAGGCGTCGAAGTTGAAGGTGGAGAACTGCAGCCCACGGTCCTCGGCGGTCATCTTGAAATAATCCCGCGCAGCCCGCGCATGCTGGCTCAGGGCGTTATGCGTGATGCTGACGCCCTTGGGCCGGCCGGTGGAACCGGAGGTGTACATTACATACGCCAGGTTCTCCGGGTTGCTGCGTTGAACCGGATTGCCCCGGTCAGCGCCGGCCAGCCATTCATGGTCCTGGTCCAGGCACAGGTGCGGCACTTCCACGCCTGCGCGCAGACGTTCGAGCAACGGCGCCTGGGTCAGCAGTAACTGGATGCCGCTGTCCTGCATCATGTAGTGCAGGCGGTCCTGCGGGTATTCAGGGTCCAGCGGTACGTAGGCGCCCCCGGCCTTGAGCACCGCCAGCAGGCCGACGATCATGTCCAGCCCGCGCTCCACGGCGATGCCGACCCGGACATCCGGGCCGACGCCCTGCTCGATCAGCTTGTGGGCCAACTGGTTGGCGCGCTGGTTGAACTGGCCGTAGCTCAGCTGCCGGTCGCCACACAGCAGCGCCACGGCATCCGGGGTGCGCCGGGCCTGGGCCTCGATCAACTGGTGGACGTTCAAGTCCCGGCCCACTTGAGTGAGCGCGCGACGCGACTCCAGTTCGCTGGCCGCCCGTTGCCCGTCACTGAGCAGGGACATCTCGCCCAGGCACTGCCGGGCATTGCCGAGCATGGCCAACAGCAGATGCCGCAACCCGGCGGCCAACTGCTCGATCGCTGCGGCGCTGAAGTGCTGCAAGGAATAGCTGTAGTCGAACGACAAGCGTTCAGCGACGAACACCGACAGGGTCAGCGGGTAGTTGGTCTGTTCATGATTGCCCACCGCACCGAATTGCAGCTGCGCCGGCGAGCCTTTTTCCAGGGCCTCGGACACCGGGTAGTTCTCGAACACCAGGATGTTGTCGAACAGCGCTTCGCCCCCCAGGCCGGCCCAGCGCTGCACGTCATACAGCGGCGTGTGTTCGAAGTCGCGCAAGGCCAGGTTGCGTGCCTGCACCACCTGCAGCCACTCGCCCAGCGACTGCTCCGGACGCGGCGCGGCCACCACCGGCAGGGTGTTGATAAACAGGCCGATCTGCTGCTCCACGCCTTTAAGCTCCGCGGGACGCCCAGACACCGTGGCGCCGAACACCACCGTGTCCTGCCCGGTGCAGCGTTGCAGCAACAGCAGCCAGGCGGCTTGCACCAGGGTGTTGACCGTGACCTTCTGCTGGCGGGCGAACTCGCTCAAGCCTTGAGTCTGTTGCTCGTCCAGGGTGCAGGAATGGCTGGCATGGCCGCGCTCCTCCAGCGCCTGGGCGCCCGGAGCGAGAGCCTGGGCCAGGCGCGTCGGTTCATCCAGGCCCAGCAGTTGCTGCTTCCAGAAGTCCTCGCTGACCTGGGCGTCCTGGCGTTGCAGCCAGGCGATGTAGTCGCGATAGCGCCCGGTCAGGTGCGCGGGCAGCTGGCCGGCATAACGTTGCAGCACTTCGCCGAGCAGCTGCGAATTGCTCCAGCCGTCCATCAGGATGTGATGGTTGGTGTAGATCAGGTGATAACGCTGCTCGGTCGTGCGCACCAGGGTCAGGCGCAGCAACGGCGCCGTCGCCAGGTCGAAGCCACGCTGGCGCTCGGTCGCCGCCAGGGTGTCCAACGCCTCTTGCAACTGCGCCTGCCCGCGCCAGTCATGCTCGGCGCACTCCAGGCCGACCTGCTTGTACACCACCTGGATCGGCGCCGGCAGTTCGCCCTGCCAGAGGAAACCGCTGCGCAGGATGTCATGGCGCTCGACAGTCGCCTGCCAGGCCTGGCGGAAACGCTCGGGGTCGAGCCCGTCCACGTCCACCCGCAACTGGTTGATGTAGTCGCCGCCCTGCTGCTCGTACAAGGTATGGAACAGCATGCCCTGCTGCATCGGCGACAGCGGATAGAGGTCCTCGACCTGGGGCAGCGGCACGGGCAAGCGATCCAGTTGCTGCTGGTTCAGGCGTGCCAACGGGAAGTCCGACGGCGTGACACCACGATGCTGCGGCTGGCTGCAATGCTCGATCAGCGCCTTGAGTTCCTCGGCATAGTCATCCGCCAGGCGCTGGATGGTCGCCGGCTCGAACATCGCCTGGCTGAAGCTCCAGCCCAGGCTCAGCTCGCCGCCATAAACCTGGCCGTTGAGAGTCAGCCAGTTACCCAGGGGCGCCTGCGGGCTCTGGTCTTCACCCTTGGCTTCACCGGCCGGCATGAACAACGCCTGCTCTTCATCGAAGCTGGCGTCGAACTGGCCCAGGTAGTTGAAGGTGATGCGTGGCACGGCCAGGGCCGCCAAAGTCTGCTGGGCAACCTCGTCACCCAGGTAACGCAGGGCACCAAAACCGATGCCCTTGTTCGGCACTGCGCGCAGCTGTTCCTTGATCTGCTTGATCGAGTCGGCCAGGGCCGCCTGCGGCGTGAGCTTGACCGGGAACACGCTGGTGAACCAACCCACAGTGCGGCTCAAGTCGAGGTTGTCGAACAGTTCTTCACGGCCATGGCCTTCCAGTTGCACCAGGGCGCTGTCACCACCGGTCCAGCGGGTGATGACCCGGGCCAGCGCGGTCAGCAGCAGATCGTTGATCTGCGTGCGGTAGGCCGCCGGAGCATCCTGCAGCAGGCGCTGGGTATCGCGCTTGCTCAGTCGGGTGTCGACGCTGCACGCGTGCTGGTTCTGCAGCCCGTCGCTCGCGTGATCCCAGGGCAGGCTCGAGTCGACGCCTTGCAGCTGCGCCTGCCAGTAACCCAGTTCCTGTTGCAGGGCTGCGCTGCGGGCATACGCCTGCAACTGCCCGGCCCAGGCCTGGGTCGAACTGGACTTGGCCGGCAGCGGCCGGTTGCCCAGCAACGCCTGCAGGTCTTCCAGGAAGATCCGCCAGGACACCCCGTCCACCACCAGGTGATGGAAGATCAGCAACAAGCGCTGACTCTGATCAGCCAGGGTAAAGAGCACGCCACGCAGCAGCGGGCCGTCCTGCAGGTTCAGGCTGCGCTGGGCGCGTTCACTGCATTGCTGCAACTCCTGATCGTTGGCCACGCTGGCCTGCCACAGCAGTTGCGCCTGCTCGTCGAACTCGGAAAACGCTGCGCTCCAGCCCCCCTCGCCCTCGACAAAACGCAGGCGCAGGGCGTCATGCTGCACCGTCAGCGCCTGCAAGGCCGTTTCCAGGACATCCGCTTGCAGCGGCTGGGCCGGCTTGAGCAGCACCGACTGGTTCCAGTGATGGCGCTCCGGCACCGGGGTGTCGAAGAACCATTGCTGGATCGGCAGCAGCGCCATCTCGCCGCGCACCGGGCCCTGGTCGATCTGCAACCCGCCCTCGCCCTGCTCCGCCACCGTGGCCAGTCCCTGCACCGTCTGGTGCTGGAACAGGTCTTTCGGGGTAAAGCGGATACCGGCCTGACGGGCGCGGCTGACCACCTGGATCGAGATGATCGAGTCGCCACCCAGTTCGAAGAAGTTGTCGGTCACGCCGACCTGTTCCAGCTTCAGCACATCGGCCCAGATGGCGGCGATCTGCTGTTCCAGTGGGTTCTGCGGCGCGACATAGGTCTGCTGCATCAGTTGCGCGTCGACCTTCGGCAGCGACTTGCGGTCCAGCTTGCCGTTCGGCGTCAGCGGCAAAGCCTCCAGGAACAACAAATAGGTCGGCACCATATAGTCCGGCAGGTTTTCCCGCAGGCGGGCCTTGATGCTTTCCCGCAGCTGCGCTTGACGCTCATTGCTGTGCACCACGTCGGCGTCCACCGGCACGATATAACCCACCAACTGCTGGCCGCTCGGGCCTGGCTGGGCGATCACCGCCACTTCCAGTACCGGCTCCTGTTCCAGCAACCGCGCCTCGATTTCACCCAGCTCGATACGGAAGCCCCGCACCTTCACTTGATAGTCGACGCGGCCGACGTACTCCACCAGGCCGTCAGTGCGATAGCGAGTCAGGTCGCCGCTGCGGTACAGCCGCGCACCGCTGGTGCTGTAAGGGTCGGGAATAAAACGCTCGGCCGTCAGGCCCGGCCGATCCAGATAGCCCCGGGCCACGCCCAGGCCGCCCAGGTACAGTTCGCCCGCCACGCCCACCGGCAGCAGGTTGAGGTTGGCATCGGCGACGTAGGCGCTGCGATTGCCGACGATATTGCCGATCGGCGCATAGGCCGCATCGCACGGATCGCCAGCCTTGGCCTTCCAGATCAGCGGGGTGACCACGGTTTCGGTCGGGCCGTAGCCGTTGAAGATGTACTTCGGCCGCAGCACCCGCCAGGCCAGGTCATAACTGGCCTGGGGCACCGCATCACCGCCGAAGCAATACACCCGCACCGCCGGCGGA
>NZ_JACMZT010000051.1:0-40334 GCF_017349615.1 Pseudomonas sp. GW531-T4 | reverse complement strand
CCAGGCCTGGGAGCGGCGCAGCAAGCCACGCGAAGCCCAGGCCAGGAGCAGGGACACGCCCGCCGAGGTCAAGAGGATCAGGGTCGACATGGCTGCCGCGCCGCCGACGTTGCCGGCGTCGTCCATGTTCAGCACCGCCACCGCCGCGAGGATGGTGTCGGGGCTGTAGAGGAAGATCGCCGCCGAGACGGTGGTCATGGCCGAGACGAACAGGTAGCGCAGGATATCCAGCAGCGCCGGCAGGCAGATCGGCACGGTGACCCGCAGGTAATGGCGGTACAGCGGCGCCTTGAGCGACAGCGCGGCAGCCTCGAACTCGGCGTCGAGCTGGCGCAGCGCGGTGGTGGCGGTCATCTGCGCGGTGGTCAGGTAGTGGGCGATGGTGCACACCACCAGCAGGGTCATGCTGCCGTAGAACACATGCAGCGGGTTGCCGCTGAGGTTGAAGAAGAAGACATAACCCAGGCCCAGCACCAGGCCCGGCACCGCCATCGGCACGAAGCTGAGCATGCGCAGCGCCAGGTTGAGGCCGCGCTGGGCGTGGGTCTTCTCCATCAGGTAGGCGCCGGTGAAGATCAGCACGCCGCCGATCAGCGCCGTGCACAGGGCCATGGTCAGGCTGTTGCGGTAGGCCAGCCAGCCGCCGCCGGCGGTGTCGTTGAACTGGTAGTGGTTGAGCGACATCGACAGGTTATAGGGCCAGAACTTCACCAGCGACGAGAACACCGCCATGCCGAATACCAGCAGCAGCGCCGCGCAGATCAACAGGACGATCGCCAGGTAGCAGCCGTCTCTCACGCGAGAAGGCGCCGGCTGGAACACCTGGGCCCGGCCGCTCATGGAATCGCCATGACGGCGGCGCAGCCAGGCATCGACACCGAAGCTGAACAGCGCCGGCAGCAACAGCACCATGCCGATCAAGGCGCCACGGCCGAACTGCTGCTGGCCGACCACGGCCTTGTAGGCTTCCAGCGCCAGCACCTGATAGTCGCCACCGACCACCACCGGCACGCCGAAGTCGGTGATGGTCAGGGTGAACACCAGGCAGAACGCGGCGAACACCGCTTGCCGGGTGGCCGGCCAGGTAATGCTGCGAAAGGCCTTGGCCGGGCTGGCGCCCATGCTCGACGCGGCGTCGAACAGCCGCGCATCGGCCAGGGACAGGGCCGACAGCAGGATCATCAACGCGTGGGGAAAGGTGTAGATCACTTCGCCGAGGACAATGCCCCAGAAGCCGTAGATATTGTCCGAGAGCAGCCCGCGCAGCAGGCCCTGGTTGCCGAACAGATAGACCAGGGCAATCCCCGGCAGCATCGACGGCGCCATCAGCGGCAATAGCGACAGGCCGCGCCAGATCGCCTTGCCGGGAATCAGCGTGCGTTGCAGGGCATAGGCGAACAGGTAGGCCAGCGGTACCACGATGGCAGCGACGCTGAGGGAGACTTTCAGGCTGTTGCCCAACAGCCAGTGGAAGTTGGCGCTGGTCACCAACTCACGGGCGGCGACCAGGCCACCGCCCTGCCCGGCTTCACCGCTGAAGCCGCGCCAGAAGATCGCCAGCAACGGCAGCAGTACCGCCAGGCCCAGCAGCACGAGCAGCACCAGCTTGCCGCCGAGCACGAAGATGCGGTCGCCGATTTCCGCACGGGAAGCCTGGCGCGCCCGTTTTGCGGGTAGCGGCAGGCTCAGATCAACGGCCATCTCAGGCAAACACCTGCAGGCTGCGCGGTGGCAAGGCGACCCAGATGTCCTGGGCGCCAAGGCGCGGCATGGCTTCCGGGGCCAGCTCGGCCAGCAGCGGATGGCCGGGCAATTCGTTGAGTTCGAAGCTCATGCGGCAGCGGTTGCCGAGGAAGGTGATCTCCCGGACCTTGGCCGGGAACAGGTTTTCCTCGTGCACCGGCGGATTGACGTTGATCGCTTCCGGACGGCAGAACAACCGGCCCGAAGCGGCCTTGCCGGAGTCGGCCGCCAGCCGCAGGTTCATCCCGCCGACCTGGGCGTGGCTGTCGCTGCTGCGGCGGAACGGCAGCCAGTTGCCCTGGCCGACGAATTCGGCGACGAATGGGGTGGCCGGGCGATCGTAGATTTCCTGCGGCGTGGCGTACTGCTCGACCCTGCCGTTGTTCATCACCGCGATGCGGTCGGCCATCAACATGGCCTCGTCCTGGTTGTGGGTCACCATCAGGGTGGTGATACCCAGGCGCCGCTGCAGCTGGCGCAGTTCGGTACAGAGGTGCTCGCGCACCCGGGCATCCAGCGCCGACATCGGCTCATCCAGCAACAGCAACGAAGGCGCCGGGGCCAGGGCGCGCGCCAGGGCCACCCGCTGCTGCTGGCCGCCGGACAGCTGGCCGGGGTATTTCTTTTCACTGCCGGTCAGGCCCACCAGTTCCAGCATCTGCGCCACGCGCTGGCGCACTTCGTCGCGGCCGCTGCCGGCCAGGCCGTAGGCGATGTTGGCTTCGACGCTGAGGTTGGGGAACAGCGCATAGGACTGGAACAGAATGCCGTAGTCCCGGGCCTGGGGCGCCAGGTGCGAGACGTCGCGAGTGCCCAGGTACAACTCGCCCCGGTCCTGGCGCTCGAGGCCGGCGATGCAGCGCAGCAAGGTGGTCTTGCCGCAGCCCGACGGGCCGAGCAGGCACACCAGCTCGCCGGCCGCCACGTCCAGGGAGACGTTATCCAGCGCGGTGAAAGCGCCAAAGCGCTTCTGCATGCCTCGCACCTTCATCGGTGCGCCGGGGTTGCTCAGGGCAGTTGCGATCGGGTTGTTCATGGACGGACCTCATCAAGCAGATGCAGGCCATCCTAGGGAGCGAATGCGTAGTTACTGTGGCAGTGAGGCAAAAGCTGCCGATAGTGGTATTGGTGGATTTGGGTTGGGGATCGCGTTAGCCGTTGCGACGCTATCGCGGGCAAGCCTCGCTCCTACAGAAGCCGGGCGGTGTTTCTGTAGGAGCGAGGCTTGCCCGCGATCACCTGCGCAGCAGGTGGCTGTTCAGGCCGGCGCCATTTCCTGCGCCAGCCCGAGGAAGGCCGCCGGCAGGCGCGCGCCCTTGCGCTCCTTGAGGCAGTACAGGTACTCGGCGATCTGCGGCGCGTTCTCGATGGTCAGCACCCGCAGCTGCGGATCATGGGGGACTTCCTGGCGGGCAATGATGCTGATGCCGATATTGCGCAGCACCGCCTCGCGGATCGATTCGCGGCTGCCGATCTCCAGCAGCGGCCCGAAGCTGACCCGGGCGCTGTCGAGCAGCTCTTCGGTCAGGCGCCGGGTGGTGGAGCCCGGCTCGCGCATCAGCAGGGTGTGCCCGGCCAGGGCGTTCAGGGGGACGTGATCGAGGGCCGCCAACGGATGATTGCGATGCACCGCCAGCACCAGCGGATCGCTGCCGAGCACCCGGCGGATCAAGCGCGAATCTTCCAGCAACTGCGAGGACGCGGCGATGTCGACCCGATACTCCTCCAGCGACTCCAGGACCTGCTGCGAGTTGCCGATTTCCACCGACACCTCCACCTGGGGCAGGCGCTCCCGAAAGGTCTTCACCAGATCGAGGATGTAATACGGCGCCGTGGCGGCGATCCGCAGGGTGCCTTGCAGCTGGCCGCTGTTACGCAGGAAAAACTCGATATCGGCTTCCTGTTGCAACAGCGCCTTGACCATCGGCAGCAGCCGGGCGCCCTCCTCGCTAACGCTGAGGCGGCGCCCGCCGCGATAGAACAGCTCGACCGCGTACTGGCTTTCCAGATGGCGGATCTGGGTGGTCACCGTGGGCTGGCTCAGGCCGAGCTTTTTCGCCGCCAGGGTGATGCTGCCCAGGCGGGCCACCATGTAAAACGCCTTCAGCTCGGCACTCAGCACTGCACGCTCTCGTTATCCCTTTATTTGCGCAACAGGCGCAAACCGTTGAAGACCACCAACAGGCTGACGCCCATGTCGGCGAACACGGCCATCCACATGGTGGCCAACCCGAAGAAGGTTACCCCAAGAAAGATCGCCTTGATGACCAGGGCCAGGGCGATATTTTGTACGAGGATGTTCGAGGTCTGGCGGGACAGCCGGACAAAGGCCGGGATCTTACGCAGATCGTCGTCCATCAAGGCGACATCGGCGGTCTCGATGGCGGTGTCGGTCCCCGCCGCGGCCATGGCGAAACCGATCTCCGCGCGGGCCAGGGCCGGGGCGTCGTTGATGCCGTCGCCGACCATACCGACCCGATGCCCCTGGGCGTATAGGTCTTCGATGGCTTGCAGCTTGTCGGTGGGCAGCAGGTCGCCACGGGCCCGATCGATGCCCACCTGGGCGGCAATGGCCTCGGCGGTGTGCGGGTTGTCGCCGGTCAGCATCAGGGTCTTGATGCCCAGCTCGTGCAACTGCTGGATCGCTTCGCGACTGGACTCCTTGACCGTGTCCGCCACGGCGAACAGGGCCAGGGGGCCGGCGCTGTCGAGCAACAGCACCACGGTCTTGCCCTGTTTCTCCAGGGCGAACAGCTGCTCTTCCAGCTCTGGCGAGCACAGCCCCAGTTCCTCCACCAGGCGATGGTTGCCCAGGTGGTAGAGCTGGCCGTTGATTTCCCCGCGCACACCGCGGCCGGCCAGGGCTTCGAAGTTATCCACAAGGTGCAGGCTCAGTTGCTTATCCACAGCCGCATTGGCGATGGCCAGGGACACCGGGTGGTCGGAACGGGACGCCAGGCTGGCGGCGATGGCCGGGGCGCTGCTGTCCGCCAGCGGGTCGAGGGACAGGAAATCGGTCTGCACCGGCTTGCCGTGGGTGATGGTGCCGGTCTTGTCCAGCGCCAGGTAGTCGAGCTTGTAGCCACCCTCCAGGTAGACCCCGCCCTTGATCAGGATGCCTTTGCGCGCCGCCGCGGCCAGGCCGCTGACGATGGTCACCGGAGTGGAAATCACCAGGGCGCACGGACATGCCACCACCAGCAGCACCAGCGCGCGGTAGATCCAGTCGAACCAGGCGGCGCCCATGAACAGCGGTGGAATCACCGCCACGGCCAGGGCGAAGGCGAACACCGCGGGGGTATAGATTTTCGAGAAGCTGTCAACGAAACGCTGGGTCGGCGCCCGCGCGCCCTGGGCCTGTTCCACCGCGTGGATGATCCGCGCCAGGGTCGAGTTGTTGGCCGCCGCGGTCACCCGGTACTCCAGGGAACCGGCCTGGTTGATGGTGCCGGCGAAGACCTTGTCGCCCAGGGTCTTCTCCACCGGCAGGCTTTCGCCGGTGATCGACGCCTGGTCGATGGTCGAACTGCCGGCCACCACCTCGCCGTCCAGGCCGATGCGCTCACCCGGACGCACCCGTACCCGCGCGCCGAGTTCGATGCTTTTCGCTTCCAGCTCGAGCCAGCTGCCGTCCGCCTGCTGCACCGTGACCCGTTCCGGGGTCATCTGCATCAGGCCGCTGATGGCATTACGCGCGCGGTCCAGGGACCGGGCCTCGATCAGCTCGGCCACGGTGAACAGGAACATCACCATCGCCGCTTCCGGCCATTGGCCGATCAGCACGGCGCCGGTCACGGCGATGCTCATCAGGGCGTTGATATTCAGGTTGCGGTTCTTCAGGGCGATCCAGCCCTTCTTGTAGGTGCCGAGGCCGCCGCTGAGGATCGAGACCAGGGCGATCACCGCCACCACCCAGGTCGGCGCGGCGCTGGTGAAGTGGATCACTTCCGCAGCCAGCGCGCCGATGCCGGACAGCGCCAGCGGCCACCAGTGTTTTTTCACCGGTGCCGCGGCCGGGGCATCGGACTCGCCACCCTGGCCGATGGGCTCGGCCTCCATGCCCAGGGACTTGATGGCGGTGATGATCGGGGCAACGTCCGGCAGGTCGTGGGTCACGCCCAGCACCCGGTTGATCAGGTTGAACTCCAGTTGCTGCACACCCGCCAGCTTACCCAGCTTGTTCTGGATCAGCGTCTGCTCGGTCGGGCAGTCCATGGCGTCGATGCGAAAGCTGCTCAGGCGCGCATTGGCGCTCGGCGCCGCGCTGAGCTTGACCAGCGACGGCGCGGCGGCCGACGAACAGCAGGAATCGCCATGGCTGGCGGCCTGGGGCTCGCTCAACTGGACCAACGACGGCGCTGAACAGCAGGAACCGCCGTGACCGGCATGATCGTGTTTTTTCACCGGATGCAGTTTTGCGCCATGGCCGTGATCGTGATCGTGATCGTGATCGTGATCGTGATCGTGGCCAGCATGCTTGGAACCAGCGCCGGGTTTGCCAGGGGTGTGCAACGAATCGCTCATAAGGTCGCGTCCGAAAAGGTGCCTGTTGCCAAGTGAACACCCTGTAGCCACTATAGGGTCAAGCACCCTTTCGGAGATTGTCGCGATGAAAATTGGCGAGCTGGCGAAGCTGACCGACTGTCAAGTCGAAACCATCCGTTACTACGAGCGCGAAGGCCTGCTGCCGGAACCGGCCCGCAGCGAAGGCAATTACCGTCTGTATACCCAGGCCCACACCGAACGCCTGACCTTCATCCGCAACTGCCGCAGCCTGGACATGACCCTCGAGGAAATCCGCAGCCTGCTGAACCTGCGCGACAGCCCGCAGGACCAGTGCCAGAGCGTGAATGCGTTGATCGACGAGCATATC
Organism: Pseudomonas sp. GW531-T4; assembly: GCF_017349615.1. Taxonomy (NCBI): domain Bacteria; kingdom Pseudomonadati; phylum Pseudomonadota; class Gammaproteobacteria; order Pseudomonadales; family Pseudomonadaceae; genus Pseudomonas; species Pseudomonas sp. GW531-T4. The sequence continues at coordinate 33,718 of NZ_JACMZT010000051.1, read as the reverse complement.
CACCACGTCAAGGCGCGGATCGACGGGCTGCTGGCCTTGCAGACACAGCTGCTCGACCTGCGCCAACGCTGCAGCGAAGGGCCGGATCTGGATCAGTGCGGGATTTTGCAGAGCCTGGAAGTCAGCGGCTCGGTGGCCCCCAGCGAGGCCGAGGACTCTCACGTGGGCCGTAGCCACGGCCACTAGACAAACCCTGTAGGAGCGAGCTTGCTCGCGATAGCGGTAAGGTGAGCACCGCAAATCTCAGCCTGGCGGCTGATCGCGAGCACGCTCGCTCCTACAGAGGGTGGATCAGACCGCCATCGGCGCGGTCATCGGCGCGTGGTGCTCGTAGCCTTCCAGCGAGAAGTCGCTCGGCTCGACCTTTTCCAGCCACTCCGGCTCGTACACGCCGGTCTTGGCGAACTCCGGTACACGCTCGGAAATCACTAGCTTCGGCATCGGGAACGGCTCGCGCTTGAGCTGTTCGTTGAGCATGTCCAGGTGGTTTTCGTAGACGTGGGCGTCACCGATGAAATAGGTGAACCAGCGCGGGGTGTAGCCGGTCAGGCGACCGATCAGGCTCAGCAGTGCCGCGCCTTCGGTGAGGTTGAACGGCGTGCCCAGGCCCAGGTCGTTGGAACGGATGTAGAGGGTCAGGGAAATCTCCCGGGTCTCGACATTCGGGTGGAACTGGTACAGCAGGTGGCACGGCGGCAGGGCCATTTCATCCAGCTGGGCGCAGTTCCAGCCGTGGAACAGGATACGGCGGCTGCCCGGGTCCTTGATGATGGTGTCCACGCACTGGCGCACCTGATCGATGGCCTTGTACAGCACCACGTAGGCCTGGCCGTTTTCCTCGCCTTCGGCGATCTGCCGGTAGCCCTGCTTCAGGGTCTGTTCGATGGCGGCGGGGTTGCTCAGGGGGATCTGCTTGTACGCCGGCCACTTGCGCCATTGCACGCCGTAGATCTCACCCAGGTCGTCCTCGCCCTGGCGGAAGGGGTTGGCCAGCCACTGGGCGTTTTCGTTGGCGTTCTGGTCCCAGACCTTGCAGCCCAGGACACGGAATTCGGCGGCGTTGTTCACCCCACGAAGGAAACCGCACATCTCGCCGATGGCCGATTTGAAGGCCATCTTGCGGGTGGTGATCGCCGGAAAACCTTCTTTCAGGTCATAACGCAGCATCGCGCCGGGGAAGCTGATGGTATTCACGCCCGTGCGGTTGGCCTGCTTGGTGCCGTTCTTGATGACGTGGGCGACCAGATCGAGATATTGCTTCATGTATTACCTGTGTCCTTGAAGGCAGGGCTCGCGCCCTGCGATCCGAATTAGAGCGCGGCGTCTTTCGCCGCCGGTGCCGCTGGAGCGCGGTGGTAGGCCAGCCAGATCAGGAACAGGCCGCCGACGATCATCGGCAGGCACAGTACCTGGCCCATGGTCAGCCAGTTCCACGCCAGGTAACCCAGCTGCGCATCCGGGACCCGGACGAACTCGACGATAAAACGGAAAATACCGTAAAACAGGGCGAACATCCCGGAAACCGCCATGGTTGGGCGAGGTTTGCGCGAGAACAGCCAGAGGATGAGGAACAGCGCCACACCTTCCAGGGCGAACTGATACAGCTGCGAAGGATGGCGCGGCAGCTGGGCCGGATCGCTGAACGGCGGGAAGATCATCGCCCACGGCAGGTCGGTCGGCTTGCCCCACAACTCGGCGTTGATGAAGTTGCCGATGCGCCCGGCGCCCAGGCCGATCGGCACCATCGGCGCGACGAAGTCCATCAGCTGGAAGAACGACTTGTTGTTCTTCTTGCCGAACCACAAGGCCGCCAGCATCACCCCGATGAAACCGCCGTGGAACGACATGCCGCCTTTCCAGACCTCGAAGATCAGCGTCGGGTTGGCCAGGTAGGCGCTCAGGTCGTAGAACAGCACATACCCCAGGCGCCCGCCGACAATGACCCCCATCGACATCCAGAACACCATGTCGGAGAGCTTCTCCTTGGTCCAGGTCGGGTCGAAGCGGTTCAACCGGCGCGACGCCAGCAGCCAGGCGCCACCGATGCCGATCAGGTACATCAGGCCGTACCAGTGAATTTTCAGCGGGCCGATGGCCAGGGCCACCGGGTCGATCTGCGGGTAAGGCAGCATTGCGACTCCTCGTTAGAGTGAAACTCGATTTGCGCCGCGACCATGTCACGCGCGGATTAAGCCAGGATTGCGAAACCTGTCAGAGCAGGAACGTCAGGCCGACCACGAACAGCAGGCCGGCGAACAGCCGCTTCAACAGGCGCGGAGACAGCCGATGGGCCAGTCGCGCGCCGAACCGGGCAAAGACCATGCTGGTCAGGGCAATGCCCAGCAGCGCCGGCAAATACACAAAACCCAGACTATGAGCCGGCAGCGACGGATCATGCCAGCCCAGAATCATGAAACTTATTGCACTGGCCACGGCAATCGGCAAACCACAGGCCGAGGACGTGGCCACCGCCTGCTGCATCGGCACGCTGCGCCAGGTCAGGAACGGCACGGTCAGCGAGCCGCCGCCGATGCCGAAAATCGCCGAAGCCCAGCCGATCACACTGCCGGCCAGGGTCAGCCCGAGCTTGCCGGGAACGTCGCGGCTGGCCTTGGGCCGCAGATCCAGGGTCATCTGCAGGGCGATCACCAGGGCGAAGACACCGATGATTTTCTGCAGGTTCGGCCCGGAGATCGCTTCGGCCGTCAGCGCCCCGACCCCGGCGCCGAGCAGGATGCCCAGGGTCATCCAGGCAAAGATCGGCCAGCGCACCGCGCCCCTGCGCTGGTGTTCGCGAACCGCGTTGACCGAGGTGAAGATGATGGTCGCCAGCGACGTGCCGACCGCCAGGTGGGTCAGGATCGACGGATCGAAACCTTGCAAGGTGAAGCTGAACACCAGCACGGGCACGATGATGATGCCGCCACCCACGCCAAACAGACCAGCCAATACGCCGGCGCAGGCCCCCAGCAGCAGATAGAGCAGAAATTCCATGGAGGCATCCCGAAAAGAGAGCGGCATGGTAACGGATGCATGGCCCTTGGCTCCACTGGATGGCGATGGATACCCAGTCGATCTGTGCGTAGAGTGGGCAAAAAACACAAAAGGGACGACCTGATGTGCTTGATCGTATTCGCCTGGCGGCCGGGCCACGCCCTGCCCCTGATCGTCGCGGCCAACCGTGACGAGTTCTACGCCCGCCCCAGCCTGCCGCTGGCGCAATGGCCCGAAGCGCCCGACATCTACGCCGGCCGCGATCTGGAGGCCGGCGGTACCTGGCTCGGCCTCGGCGCCGACGGACGCTTCGCCGCCCTGACCAATATCCGCAATCCCCACCAGCCCCCCGCACGCCGTTCCCGAGGCGAGCTGGTAGCGCGTTTTCTCAGCAACAAGATGTCGATAGACGACTATTTCAGCGACGTTGTCGGCCGATCCCTGGAATATGCCGGCTTCAACCTGCTGATAGGCACCCCTGACCAGCTCTGGCACTACAACGCCCAGGCCCGTGAGCCGCAGCAACTGGACAGTGGCGTGTACGGCCTGTCGAATGCCGGGCTCGACACACCCTGGCCCAAGCTGCTCAAGGCCAAGGCGGCGCTGCAGGAAGTACTGCACGACCCGCACCCCCAGGCTCTGCTCGCCCTGCTCAGCGATGCGCAGACCGCGCCGTTTGCCGACCTGCCCGACACCGGGGTTGGCCTGGCCACCGAGAGCCTGCTGTCGAGCGTGTTTATCGCCAGCCCCAGTTATGGCACGCGGGCCAGCACGGCGCTGATCGTCCGTGCCGATGGTTCCAGGCACATAGTCGAGCGCAGCTTCGGGCCCTATGGCGGGCATCTGGGGGAAGTGGAGCTGAAGGTTTAGCGGTGTCTGAAAGTACGCTATCGCGAGCAAGCTCGCTCCTACAGGGTTTGGCGGCGCCTGTAGGAGCGAGCTTGCTCGCGATAGCTCTTAAAGGGTCTTGGCCGACGCCGGATTGATCATCCGCGCCAGGCCCAGGTTCTTCAGCGCCAGTTGCAGCGAGCTGTGGATAACTTGCGGGTTGTCGATGGTCATTAACTCGGCCAGCAGTTCCTTGGCCTTGCTGAGATTGATCTGACGCAGCATCCACTTCACTTTCGGCAGGTTGGTGGCGTTCATCGACAGGCTGTCGAAGCCCATCGCCATCAGCAGCACCGCCGCCGCCGGATCGCCGGCCATCTCGCCGCAGATGCTCACCGGCTTGCCTTCGGCATGGGCGTCGCGCACCACGGTCTGCAAGGCTTGCAGCACCGCCGGATGCAGGTAGTCGTAGAGATCCGCCACCCGTGGGTTGTTGCGGTCCACGGCCAACAGGTACTGGGTCAGGTCGTTGGAGCCGACCGACAGGAAGTCCACCTGGCGCGCCAGTTCCTTGGTCTGGTACACCGCGGCCGGGATCTCGATCATCACCCCGATCGGCGGCATCGGCACATCGGTGCCTTCGTCGCGCACTTCGCCCCAGGCGCGGTGGATCAGGTGCAGTGCCTCTTCCAGCTCATGGGTGCCGGAGATCATCGGCAGGAGAATGCGCAGGTTGTTCAGGCCTTCGCTGGCCTTGAGCATGGCGCGGGTCTGGACGAGGAAGATCTCGGGATGGTCGAGGGTGACGCGAATGCCGCGCCAGCCGAGGAAGGGGTTGTCTTCCTTGATCGGGAAATACGACAGTGACTTGTCGCCGCCGATGTCCAGGCTGCGCATCGTCACCGGTTGCGGGTGGAAGGCCGCAAGTTGCTCGCGATAGATCGCCAGCTGCTCCTTTTCGCTCGGGAAGCGTTGGTTGATCATGAACGGCACTTCGGTGCGGTACAGACCCACGCCTTCGGCGCCGCGCTTCTGCGCCCGCGCCACGTCCGCCAGCAGGCCGGTGTTGACCCACAGCGGCATGCGGTGGCCATCCAGTGTCACGCACGGCTGGTCGCGCAGCGCATCCAGGCCCTGGGCCAGTTGCCGTTCTTCCTCGACCACATCGGCGAACTGCTTGCGCAGCACATCGCTGGGGTTGGTATAGACCTCGCCGTGGTAGCCATCGACGATCATCTGGATGCCGTCGACTTTCGAGTACGGCAGGTCGACCAGGCCCATCACCGTCGGGATGCCCATGGCCCGGGCCAGGATCGCCACGTGGGAGTTGCCCGAACCCAATACCGAGACCAGGCCGACCAACTTGCCTTCCGGCACCTCGCCGAGCATGGCCGGCGTCAGTTCTTCGCTGACCAGGATAGTGTTGTCGGGGTAGACCAGGGTTTGCTGGCGCTCTTCCTGCAGATAAGCCAGCAGGCGACGGCCCAGGTCCTTGACGTCCGACGCCCGCTCGCGCAGGTAGGCATCGTCCATCAGTTCGAAACGGTTGACGTGATCGGTGACCACCTGGCGCAACGCGCCCTGGGCCCACTGGCCGGTCTTGATCACGGTGGTCACTTCGCTGCCCAGGGAGGCATCGTCGAGCATCATCAGGTAGACGTCGAACAGCGCCCGCTCTTCGGGGCGCAGCTGGGTGGCGAGTTTTTCCGAGAGGGTGCGCATGTCGGCGCGCACGCCTTCGATGGCGGTCTTGAACAACGCCAGCTCAGCGTCGATGTCGGTAATGCTCTTGTCAGGCACCACGTCCAGGTCGGCCGGCGGCAGCATGACCACCGCGGTACCGACCGCCGCGCCGGGCGAGCCGGGCACGCCGATGAACTTGGCTTCCTGGATACCCTTGCCCTGGCGACCCAGGCCACGGATCGAACCGGTGGCTTCGGCATGAGCGATAACCCCCGCCAGTTGGGCGCTCATGGTCACCAGGAAGGCTTCTTCGCCCTCGTCGAACTGACGACGCTCCTTTTGCTGGATGACCAGAACGCCGACGACCCGGCGGTGGTGAATGATCGGCGCGCCGAGGAAGGAGGCATAGCGCTCCTCGCCGGTCTCGGCGAAGTAGCGATAACGCGGGTGATCGGCGGCGTTTTCGAGGTTCAGCGGTTCTTCGCGCGTACCGACCAGGCCGACCAGACCTTCGTTGGGTGCCATGCTGACCTTGCCGATCGAGCGCTTGTTCAAGCCCTCGGTGGCCATCAGGACAAAACGGTTGGTCTCCGGATCCAGCAGATAGACCGAGCAGACCTGGCTGCCCATGGCCTCTTTGACGCGCAACACAATAATCCCCAACGCCGCCTTGAGATCCTTGGCGGAGTTAACTTCCTGGACGATCTTGCGCAGCGTATTGAGCATGGCTCGGGGTCGAACTCCGTCGTCAGTCGCGCGCTAGAAGGCGCGGGGCAAGCTCTTTGAGAGCGCGGCGATAAACCTCGCGCTTGAATGTCACCACCTGGCCCAACGGATACCAATAACTGACCCAGCGCCAGCCATCGAACTCCGGTTTACCGGTCAAATCCATCCGCACCCGCTGCTCGTTGGAGATCAGGCGCAGGAGAAACCATTTCTGTTTCTGGCCGATGCACAGCGGTTGGCTGTGGGTACGGACCAGGCGTTGCGGCAAACGATAGCGCAACCAGCCCCGGGTGCAGGCGAGAATTTGCACATCTTCGCGTTCCAGGCCTACTTCTTCGTTCAACTCGCGGTACAGAGCGTCTTCCGGCGTCTCTTCGGGGTTGATTCCCCCTTGCGGAAACTGCCAGGCATCTTGATTGATACGGCGAGCCCATAGCACCTGGCCGGCATCATTCGTCAGAATGATCCCGACATTGGGGCGGAAACCATCGGGGTCGATCACGGCAACAACCTCGCAAACGCATGTCGCCGCATTGTTCCACAAAGGTTGTGAAAGCAGCAACGAGGCTTCCTAGCTTATGTGCACTCTTGTGAAAAGACCGTATTCTGGACGCCTTTTTTCAGACTTATCAGCGAGTAACCGTGATGCGCCTGGCTTTATTCGACTTGGACAACACCCTTCTGGGCGGCGACAGTGACCACGCCTGGGGCGATTACCTGTGCGAACGAGGCTTCCTCGACGCCGTCGCCTACAAGGCCCGCAACGACGAGTTCTACCAGGACTACCTGGCCGGCAAGCTCGACCAGGCTGCATACCTGAACTTCTGCCTGGAGGTTCTCGGCCGCACCGAGATGGACGTGCTCGACCAATGGCACCGCGACTACATGCGCGACTGCATCGAGCCGCTGATGCTGCCCAAGGCTGCGCAATTGCTGGCCAAGCACAAGGCCGCCGGCGACAAGCTGGTGATCATCACCGCCACCAACCGCTTCGTCACCGCGCCGATCGCCGAACGCCTGGGCGTGGAAACCCTGATCGCCACCGAGTGCGAGATGCAAGACGGCCGCTACACCGGGCGCAGCATCGACGTCCCGTGCTTTCGCGAAGGCAAGGTCACCCGCCTGACGCGCTGGCTCGAGGAAACCGGCCACAGCCTGGAAGACAGCTACTTCTATAGCGATTCGATGAATGACTTGCCGCTGCTGGATCTGGTGGCGAACCCGATCGCCGTGGACCCGGACCCGAACCTGCGGGCCCTGGCCCAGCAGCGTGGCTGGCCGGTGATCAGCCTGCGCACCTGAGGACGCCATCGCGAGCAAGCTCGCTCCTACGCCAATCTCTGTAGGAGCGAGCTTGCTCGCGATAACAATGCTAAAAGCCGATCAGACAGGCTTGGCGCCCATCAACCCGGCAATGGCGAAGAAACACACGAAGCTGAACACCGCCAGCGCCAGGGTGAACTTCGGACTCCCTACACCCGAAGCGATCCGGACCCGATTGAGCCGCGCCAGCAGCCAGAAACAGCTCAGGGCACCCAGGGTATAGATCAGGCTGGAGGCCAGGATCCAGGTCTGCCCCAGCGACCAGCCCAGCAGGTGCACCAGCCACCAGCCGCTGAACGGCAGGCTGGCCAGGCAGATCACCAGCAACAGCCAGACGAACACCAGCGGCCGGCGCAACAGCCGGCTGTAGATGCTTGCGTCACCCTTGCTACGAGCGCGCCAGACCCAGATCGCCAGCCCTAGCGCGCTGCCCAGCAGCAACACGGTGGCCAGGATATGGACGGTTTTGAGGACGGTCAGCGTTTCCATGTAATCGACTCCTTGAGGCCTAGCCCACCAGCGTAGCCGTTCAGCCGAGGAACAGCTGATACGCCGGGTTATCACTCTCGTCCCAATACGGGTAACCGATCTGCGCCAGCGCCGCCGGCACCAGGTGGCGTTCGCTCGCCGGCACTTGCAGGCCGGCGACCACCCGGCCATCGGCCGCGCCATGGTTGCGGTAGTGGAACATCGAGATGTTCCAGCGCCCGCCGAGCTTGTTGAGGAAGTTGAACAGCGCGCCCGGGCGTTCCGGGAACTCGAAGCGGAACACCACTTCATCGCTGACCCGCGCGGCATGCCCGCCGACCATATGACGGATATGCAGCTTGGCCAGTTCGTTGTCGGTCAGGTCGGTCACCGGGAAGCCCTGTTCGGACAGGCTGGCGATCAGCGCGCTGCGCGGATCGTTTTCCGGGTGGGTCTGCACGCCAACGAAGATGTGCGCTTCGCTGCCGGTGTTGTAGCGGTAGTTGAATTCGGTGATCTGGCGCTTGCCGATGGCTTCGCAGAACGCCTTGAAGCTGCCCGGCTGCTCGGGAATGGTCACGGCGATGATGGCTTCGCGGCCCTCGCCCAGTTCGGCACGCTCGGCGACATGGCGCAGGCGGTCGAAGTTGACGTTGGCACCGGAGTCGATGGCCACCAGGGTCTGCCCGCTGACGCCACGCTGCTCGACGTATTTCTTGATCCCGGCCACGCCCAGGGCGCCAGCCGGCTCGGTGATGGAGCGGGTGTCGTCGTAGATGTCCTTGATCGCCGCGCAGATCTCGTCGGTGCTGACGGTGATCACTTCATCCACGTAGTCCTTGCAGATGTCGAAGGTGTGCTGGCCGATCTGCGCCACCGCGACGCCGTCGGCGAAGATGCCCACGGTCGGCAGCACCACGCGCTCGCCGGCGGCCATCGCCGCTTGCAGGCAGTTGGAGTCGTCCGGCTCGACGCCGATGATCTTGATTTCCGGCCGCAGGTATTTGACGTAGGCCGCGATCCCGGCGATCAGGCCGCCACCGCCGACCGGCACGAAGATCGCATCCAGGCGCCCCGGATGCTGGCGCAGGATTTCCATCGCCACGGTGCCCTGCCCGGCGATGGTGTGCGGATCGTCGTACGGGTGGATATAGACGTAGCCTTTTTCGTCCACCAGCTTCAGCGAGTAGGCCAGGGCTTCGGGAAAGGAATCGCCGTGCAGCACCACTTTGCCGCCGCGCGAGCGCACGCCTTCGACCTTGATCTCCGGGGTGGTCTTGGGCATCACGATGGTCGCCTTCACCCCCAGCACCTTGGCCGCCAGGGCCAGGCCCTGGGCATGGTTGCCGGCCGAGGCGGTGACCACGCCACGGGCGCGCTCCGCGTCGCTGAGCTGGGTCAGCTTGTTGTAGGCGCCACGAATCTTGAACGAGAACACCGGCTGCAAGTCTTCGCGCTTGAGCCAGATCTGATTGCCCAGCCGCTCGGAGAGCTGGCGGGCAGTCTGCAACGGGGTTTCTACGGCAACGTCGTAAACGCGCGAGGTGAGGATCTTTTTGACGTACTGTTCGAGCATCGGAAAGCATCACTGAGCGGGTTGGGCAGGGCCAGCGAGTCTAACCCAGCGTTTGCCCGGGCGACCACACGAATCCAGAGGTTTAACCCTCTGTAGCCGCTGCCGAAGGCTGCGATAGGTCCGTAGGACCTCCAGCGCACTCTCGTCCGTCACGACCTGACGGTCGATCGCAGCCTTCGGCAGCGGCTACCAAAAGCGCTTCGCCAAACGGGCAATGACCTGCTCAGGACACCGGCCTATAATGCCGGCCTTTCCGTTCCCCCTTGCCCGCTTCCGGAGCCCGCATGACCCAGGATCAACTCAAACAGGCCGTGGCCCAGGCTGCCGTCGACCTCATCCTCCCGAAACTCGATGACAAGAGCATCGTCGGGGTCGGCACCGGCTCCACCGCCAACTGCTTCATCGACGCCCTGGCCCAGCACAAGGCCGCCTTCGATGGCGCGGTCGCCAGCTCCGAAGCCACCGCGGCGCGCCTCAAGGGCCACGGCATCCCGGTGTACGAACTGAACACCGTCAGCGACCTGGAGTTCTACATCGACGGCGCCGACGAAAGCGACGAGCACCTGAACCTGATCAAGGGCGGCGGCGCGGCCCTGACCCGCGAAAAGATCGTCGCGGCCGTGGCCAAGACCTTCATCTGCATCGCCGACGCCAGCAAGCTGGTGCCGGTGCTGGGCGCCTTCCCGCTGCCGGTGGAAGTGATTCCGATGGCCCGCAGCCACGTGGCCCGCGAGCTGGTGAAGCTGGGCGGCGACCCGGTCTACCGGGAAGGCGTGATCACCGACAACGGCAACATCATCCTCGACGTGCACAACATGCAGATCACCAATCCGGTGGAGTTGGAAGCACAGATCAATGCGATTGTCGGCGTGGTCACCAACGGCCTGTTCGCCGCCCGCCCGGCCGACGTACTGCTGCTGGGCACCAGTGAAGGCGTGAAGACCCTCACCGCCTGATGCCGCCGATTTCGCCCCTGCCGCAATGGCGGGGGCGAATGCTTCGATCCATACCTTCCCCCGCCTCTCCCCGCACCAACTCCGCCCGCACCGCTACTTTTCGCCGCATTTAGCCGCAGAAATATCCAGATTTGCGCTCCAGGTCTCAGCACGGCCCACGACTTCCCGTATCAAATCCGTTACAAATTACCGCCAGGCGACGTTCGGTTTAAGCAATGCGCCAATCCAGGGTCGCCCAGGGAAAGAGGCGCGCATTGTGCAACGGCCCCCGTTTTTCACCCTCAAGGAAGATCACCGTGCTCAAACCCCTCACGCTTGCTGTCAGTCTTGCCAGCGTCCTGCTGTCCACCCAGGCCCTCGCCTATGAATATGGCGAACACGCAGCCACCACTCTCGACAAACTGATCAACGACTACCCGGGCCGCTACCGTGGCACCGCCAACTTCGCCGGGGCCGCCGACTGGATGCAGAGCCAGATGGGCAGCGCCTACGACATCAGCCGCCAGGACTTTTCCTGGACCGCCGGTGGCAGCAGCCGCAGCTCGCAAAACGTGGTGGCCTACGCCGCCGGGACCAAGCCGCAGTACGTGGTGGTCGGCGCGCACTTCGATACCTATTTCGGTCGCCCGACCCTGCAAGGCCTGGACGACAACGGCTCCGGCGCCAGCGTCCTGACCGAGATCGCCCGTAACCTCGGCGGGCTGCAGCTGGAAAACGGCTTGCAGGTGGTCGGCTTCGGTGCCGAGGAGGAAGGCCTGCGCGGCTCCAGGGCGTTCGTCGACTCCCTCAGCGCCAGCCAGCGCGCCAACATGCTGGCCATGATCAACCTCGACAGCCTGATCACCGGCGACATGATGTACGCCCATGCCGGCCAGAACAGCACCGCCAACCCGGCCCTGGCCTCGTTGCGCGAACACACCCTGCAGATCGCCAGGGAACTGCAGATCAATCTGTTCACCAACCCCGGCCTCGACCCGGCATACCCCGCGGGCACCGGCTGCTGCAGCGACGGCGAGGCCTTCGAAGGGCTGAACATCCCGATTCTCTACATCGAGGCCACCAACTGGGAAATCGGTGACCTGGATGGCTACACCCAGACCACCAACCCGGCCATCCCCGGCGGCTCCACCTGGCACGACCCCACTGAGGACAATAAGGCGGTGCTGACCAACGCCTTCGGCCAGGAGCGCATCGACCAGCGCCTGCGCGATTACTCGCGGCTGCTCAGCCGCCTGGTCCTGGAGCTGACCAACGCCGACCTGCTGGCCTCCACCGCTTCCGGCGGCACCGTGGCGCGCAACCAGCAGGATCATCTGCAACGCCAGCATCAGGCCATGGTCCGGCTGCATGACCGGCGCTGGCTGACCTTGCAGGCGATGGGTCGCGAAGTCGGCAGTTTCGATGGCGAGATCGGCATCGACGGTGAATACAGCCCCGACAGCGGTTTCGACAGCGCGCCGAATCCCGAGGCGCGCCGGCTGGGGGTACATGCCCTGGGCGACTACCAGCTCAATTCGAGCCTGAACGTTGGCGCCAGCCTCAGCTACCAGAACGGTCGCGACAAGCTCGAGCATCGCGGCAAGCTTGACAGCGACACCTGGCAGGCGGCGGTCTACGCCTTGCTCAATGACGGCGGCCCGCAATGGCTGGCCGGCGACCTGAGCGTCGGCCGCACCCGCTTCGAATCCAAGCGCAACCTGGTGATCCAGGCCAACGGCGGCCCGGTGCTGCTGAACCAGAAACTGACGGGCGATACCGACGCCCTGACCCTGGGCGCCCGTGTGCTCGGTGGTTACGACCTGGATTTCGGGGCGATCAAGAGCGGCCCCTTCGCTGGCCTCGATTACACCCACTACCGCATCGACCGCTTCCACGAGAAGCAGGACCTGCGCACGGCGCTGGGTTATGAGGAGCAGTCATTCGATTCGCTGGAAGCCAGCCTCGGCTGGCGCGTTCGCGGCGCCGTCACCCTGCCCTACGGCATGAGCCTGCTGCCTTATGGCGACCTGGCCTGGGTCAAGGAGCTGGGAGATGGCCGCCTGGACGACCTGGACCTGACCAGCCGCGCCGATGGTCAAGTGCGCGTGGCTCGCCTGGGCGGTGTGGACAAGAGCTTCGGCCGCGCCCAGCTCGGCAGCCAGCTGGCGATCACGCCACAGCTAGGGCTGTACGCCGAGGTCAATGGCCGGATCGGTCACGCCGAAGGCAGCCAGACCGGCTACTCCCTCGGCGTGCAGTGGCAGTTTTAAGCGGTAGCCTATAGCCGATCCTTGTAGCCGCTGCCGAGCTTGCGAGGCTGCGTACGAGGTGGGCGGCATTCCGACGCAGTCCTCGCTGATCCGGTGCATGCGGACTGTCTGGGAGGATGGGGTTGCCTGGTTTGCGGCCGCTGCGCGCCCGGGCGCAGCCTCGCAAGCTCGGCAGCGGCTACAGGGTTACGGGGTCGGCTTCTTGAAGACGTAGAACAGGTTCGGCTCGCTGACCAGGTACAGGGTGCCGTCGTCGTCCATGGCAATGCCTTCGGCCTGCGGCACCGTGGCCTGCAAACCTTGCCGCCCCTTGCGCAGCGACATGGTGCTCAGGGGCCGGCCATCCACATCCAGTTCCAGCACCAGCCACGACTCATCCGACAGCGCCAGCAGATGCCCGGTGCGCTCGTCGTATTGCAGGCTGGACAGGTCACGCACGAACAACCCGGCATCGCGCTTGGGGTTGTTGACCACATGCACCGCGTAGGACTTCTCCGGGTCGTAATGCGGGAAGCCCTTGACCTCGTAGATCAGCATCGGGTCGCGTTCCTTGGCGACGAACAGGCGCTTGCCCACCGAATCGTAGGCCAGGCCCTCGAAACCCTTGTTGCCGCTCATGTGCACACCCAGGGTCATCTGCTCGGCGTCCGCCGCGTCGAGGAACACCGTGTCCTCCTCCAGATGAATCTTGATCAGCCGCTGCTGGCGCTCGTCGGTAATCACGTAGGTGTCGGCGCTGATAAACTCGACCGCTTCCGGATCGCCAAAACCGGTCAAGGCGATGCGCCGCAGGATGCGCCCGTCGAGCGACAGTTCGATCAGCTCGGCATTCTTGTTGGTCACGGTGAACAGGCTTTTGCGCACCGGGTCGTAGGTCAGCGCCGAGACATCATCCAGACCTTCGATCTTTTGTGCTTCGAGACTCACCCGATAGCCATCCAGGCCAATGGCATCAGTGTTGACCGGCTGCGACATGACCCGCCAGTTGAACCACAGGCGCTCGAAGTACCGGTGGTGCTGCCCGGCAATGCCCAGCAGCACCAGCACGATAAAACACAGGAGGAGGAACAGCGGTTTGGGATAGGCGAGTCGACGCATGCTGGCAAGCTCAAATACAAATCAGGCGGATGAAATATCACAGCCGGATGAATTTAAACTTAATCGCAACGGGCGTATGCCAGATTATGGCCTTTTGCCGCCAGAAACTGCTGAATCAGCGCTTCTCAAAGCGATAGAACAGGTTGGGTTCGCTGACCATGTACAGGTTGCCCTGCTCATCCATGGCCACGCCCTCGGCCCGCGGAATGGTGTCTTTCAGGCCGTTGAAACCGCCCAGCAAGGTCATGAAGCTGACCTGCTCGCCGGTTTCGTCCAGCTCCAGCAGCATGTGCGAGTCGGCGGACAGCACCAGGGTATGACCGGTGCGTGGGTCGATGCTCAGGGCGGACAGGTTGCGCAGGTCCAGCTCATCGCTTTCCAGCTTCTGCTTGTCGCCCTTGAGGGTCTGGCTGCCGTCGCTGTTCCAGGTGAACAGCGCCGGCGGACGCTCCTCGCCCAGCAGCAACTGCTGCTTGCGCGGGTCCCAGGCCACGGCTTCGAACGCCTTGTTCTGGTCCTGAGAAGGCCCCAGGTCGTATTTCGGGAAGTCGGAAATGTTCAGCTCGCGGGTATTGGCATCCACCTTGACGATGGTCAGTAGGTGATCGCGCTCGTCGACGATCCCCAGCAGGCCGTTCTCCATGACCGTCACCCCCTCCGGGTTGCTCCAGCCCACCAGCGGCATCTTGCGCAGCACATCGCCCTGCAGGTTCAGCTCGACCAGGAACGGGTTCTTGCCCATCACCGAAAACAGGGTCTTGGTCTGCGGGTTGTAGGCCAGGTCGGAGGCCTCGTCCTTCTCCATGCCCGGCAGCACCTTGGCGTCGATCACCGCGCGGTAATCCGGCAGCCAGACACTTTCCTGGCGCTCGGCCGGAGTTTCGAAACGCTCCAGCACCCAGAGCAGGCCACGGTCGTCCCAGTGCATGGCGATCGCGACGCCATAGCTCACGATGCCCGCCAGCAACAGCCAGGAATACCAGCGCATGTGGAACAAACCGCGACGACGAACCGTTTGAAGCTCGGGGGTGTGAGGCATGGACATGGGGAGCGCGTTCCAGAAAACCAGCTATGGGTAATAGCACATCGGGGCAGACTCAGACGTCTGTAATCGGAAAATTATCCAGAACGGATGTGAAAAAAACGGCAAAGGGTCTGAAACGCCCCAGATGCCGGTACTTTCGCTGAAGAGGCCCGCCCATTGCAGGCGAGCCTCGCGTCGAAAACCGGCTGGATCAGCTGACGCGACTTTCGAAGCGGCTGACGCCCGGCAGCTCCAGCACCAGCTCATCGCCTACGTTCAACGGCCCCACACCCACCGGCGTGCCAGTCAGGATCACGTCGCCCGCCTGCAGGGAGAAGCAGCCGGCCATGTACTGGATCATCGGGACGATCGGGTTGAGCATGATGCTGCTGTTGCCGTCCTGGCGGACTTCGCCGTTGATGGTCAGGCGAATATTGATGTCGGTCAGGTCCGGGAAGGTGCTGCCGACCACGAATGGCGCCAGCACGCAGGCGCCGTCGAAGCACTTGGAGATTTCCCAGGGCAGCCCCTTGGCCTTGAGCTCGGCCTGCTTGTCGCGCAGGGTCAGGTCCAGGGCCGGGGCGAAACCGGAGATGGCATCCAGCACTTCTTCGCGGCTGGGCTTGGTCGACAGCGGCTTGCCGATCAGTACCGCGATTTCCGCCTCGTAATGCACGGAGCCACGTTCGGTGGGGATGGCAAAGCCGCCTTCCAGCGGCACCACGCAACTGCCCGGCTTGATAAACAGCAGCGGCTCGGTCGGCACCGGATTGTCCAGTTCCTTGGCGTGCTCGGCATAGTTGCGCCCGATGCACACGATCTTGCCGACCGGGAAATGAATACGGGTACCGTCGACATACTGGTGCTGATAGCTCATTACCGACTCCTGCTCGTTTGGTTCATCAGGTACCGCTGCTTGAGTGACCCTGGGGTCAAACAGCGAAAATCTTGCCCGGGTTCATGATGCCGTTCGGGTCGAACACCGCCTTGACCGCCTTCATGTAATCGATTTCCACCGGCGAACGGCTGTAGGTCAGGTAATCGCGCTTGGTCATGCCCACGCCGTGCTCGGCAGAAATCGAGCCGTTGTACTTCTCGACAGTTTCGAACACCCACTTGTTGACGGTGGCGCACTTGGCGAAGAACTCGTCCTTGCTCAGGTCATCCGGCTTGAGGATGTTCAGGTGCAGGTTGCCGTCACCGATGTGGCCATACCAGACCACTTCGAAGTCCGGATAGTTTTGCGCGACGATCGCGTCAATATCCTTCAGGAAAGCCGGCACCTTCGACACGGTGACCGAAATGTCGTTCTTGTACGGTGTCCAGTGCGAGATGGTTTCGGAGATGTACTCGCGCAATTTCCACAGGTTCTGCAGTTGCTGCTCGCTCTGGCTCATCACGCCGTCCAGCACCCAGCCCTGCTCCACGCAGTGCTCGAAGGTGGCCAGGGCGTCGTTGGCCACGTCCTCGTTGCTGGCTTCGAACTCCAGCAGCACATAGAACGGGCAATCGGTCTCGAATGGCGCCGGCACATCACCGCGGCCGAGGATCTTGGCCAGGGCCTTGTCGGAGAAGAATTCGAAGGCGGTCAGGTCGAGCTTGCCCTGGAAGGCATGCAGCACCGGCATGATCGAGTCGAAATCCGGAGTCCCGAGCACCATCGCCGTGAGGTTGTTCGGCGCGCGCTCCAGGCGCATGGTGGCCTCGACCACGAAACCCAGGGTGCCCTCGGCACCGATGAACAGCTGGCGCAGGTCGTAGCCGGTGGCGTTCTTGACCAGGTCCTTGTTCAGTTCCAGCAGGTCGCCCTTGCCGGTGACCACCTTCATCCCGGCCACCCAGTTGCGGGTCATGCCGTAGCGAATCACCTTGATCCCGCCGGCATTGGTGGCGATATTGCCGCCAATCTGGCTGGAACCGGCGGAAGCGAAGTCCACCGGGTAATACAGGCCGTTTTCTTCGGCGCGGTTCTGCAACTGCGCGGTCACCACGCCCGGCTGGCAGACCGCGGTGCGGTCGGTCAGGTTCAGGTCGAGGATCTGGTTCATGTAGTCGAAAGACACCACCACTTCGCCATTAGCTGCCACCGCCGCGGCCGACAAGCCGGTACGGCCGCCGGACGGCACCAGCGCGACCTTGTGCCGGTTGGCCCAGCGCACGATGGCCTGGACCTGCTCGATGGTCTTGGGAAAGACGATGGCGCTCGGCGCCGGCGCGAAGTGCTTGGTCCAATCCTTGCCGTAAGCGTTCAGGGAGTCGGCGTCGGTCAGGACCTTGCCAGCCTCGACCAGGGTCTTCAGCTCATCAATCAGCGCAGGATTGGTCATCGACAGAACTCTCGAACAATTCATGGTCATCCTGAGAACGCTTCACGTCGCAGGAACGAGTGTTTCGCGGGGTCCGTATGCTAGCATACGACCCCCCGCAGAATAGTGCCGAAGGGCGTTCTGCGGCGACGGCTTTCCTGCCGTCCGGGTCAGCATCTGTTGACCATTTCCTGCCATTTTTCTCCGGGACACAGGTTTACGCAGATGAGCAAGACTTCTCTCGATAAGAGCAAGATCAAGTTCCTTCTTCTCGAAGGCGTCCACCAATCGGCTGTCGACGTCCTCAAGGCCGCGGGCTACACCAGTATCGAGTACCTCACCGGTTCTCTGCCGGAAGCCCAGCTGAAGGAAAAGATCGCTGATGCGCACTTCATCGGCATTCGCTCCCGCACCCAACTGACTGAAGAAATCTTCGATCACGCGAAGAAGCTCGTTGCTGTTGGCTGCTTCTGCATCGGCACCAACCAGGTCGACCTCGACGCGGCTCGCGAGCGCGGCATCGCGGTGTTCAACGCACCGTACTCCAACACCCGTTCCGTAGCCGAACTGGTGCTGGCCGAAGCGATCCTGCTGCTGCGCGGTATCCCAGAGAAGAACGCCTCCTGCCACCGTGGCGGCTGGATCAAGAGCGCGGCCAACTCCTTCGAGATCCGTGGCAAGAAGCTGGGCATCGTCGGCTACGGCTCGATCGGCACCCAACTGTCGGTCCTGGCCGAAGGCCTGGGGATGCAGGTGTTCTTCTACGACACCGTGACCAAGCTGCCACTGGGTAACGCCACCCAGGTCGGCAACCTGCACGAGCTGCTGGGCATGTCCGACATCGTCACCCTGCACGTTCCGGAAACCGCTGCCACCCAGTGGATGATCGGCGAGAAGGAAATCCGCGCCATCAAGAAAGGCGGCATCCTGATCAACGCCGCGCGCGGCACCGTGGTCGAGCTGGACCACCTGGCCGCGGCGATCAAGGACAAGCACCTGATCGGCGCCGCCATCGACGTGTTCCCGGTGGAGCCACGCTCCAACGACGAAGAGTTCGAAAGCCCGCTGCGTGGCCTGGATAACGTGATCCTGACCCCGCACATCGGTGGCTCGACCGCCGAAGCCCAGGCCAACATCGGCCTGGAAGTGGCGGAGAAGCTGGTCAAGTACAGCGACAACGGTACTTCGGTATCGTCCGTGAACTTCCCGGAAGTGGCCCTGCCGGCTCACCCTGGCAAGCACCGCCTGCTGCACATCCACGAGAACATCCCGGGTGTGATGAGCGAGATCAACAAGGTCTTCGCCGAAAACGGCATCAACATCTCCGGTCAGTTCCTGCAGACCAACGAGAAGGTTGGCTATGTGGTGATCGACGTCGACGCCGAATACTCGGAGCTGGCGCAAGAGAAGCTGCAACACGTCAACGGCACCATCCGCAGCCGCGTGCTGTTCTAAGCGCTCGCTGGCAATGAAAAAGGGAGGCCCTGGGGCCTCCCTTTTTATTTACAGGCAGTTATTTACAGGCAGTTTTTGCCGTCCGCACTTACTTGACGGTGATGGTGATCTTTTCCGAAACGATTGGCGGGTCGAACGGCACGTGGTTCTTGTCGCCCAGCTCCAGCTGCAGGGTGTGCTTGCCCGGGGCCAGGGTCAGTTCGGTTTCGGTCTGGGCCTTGCCGAAGTGGATGTGCTGGGCGTCGGCCGGGATCGGCATGTTTTCGGCCGGCAGCTTGTCGACGTCGACCAGCAGGTGGTGGTGCCCGGTGTGCGGAGTCTGGTCGCCGGCGGGCGCCAGGGAGATGTCGCTGACGCCGAACTTGACCTTGAAGGTCTTGGCCACGGTATCGCCATTGACCGGGGTGACGATAAAGACAGAAGCGCCTTCCGGCGCCTTGGTGCGAGGAATATCCGCCGCAGAAGCCAGCATCGAAGCCCCCAGCATCAGGCCGGCCAATGCAGCACGAGATATAAAGGTTTTCATTCTATTCTCCAGTTTTTCCGCAAAATCGGTACGGTTATGACAACTTCGTGGCATATCGTTGTCGAAGGGCAATCAACACCATAGCAAAGCGAGCCTGAACAGCGCATCGCACATATAAATTCAAGGAGTGACCATGCGTTTCCTGCCTGGCCTGATACTTTTGCTACCTCTTGTGAGCACTTACGCTCAAGCCGAACTGATCGACGATGTGAATGACCGCGGGGAACTGCGTATCGCCCTGGAAGCCAATACCCCACCCTTCAACTTCAAGGACGACGGCAAGCTCACCGGCTTCGAAGTCGAGCTGGGCCAACTGCTTGCCCGCGAGCTGGATGTGCGGGCGGACTTCGTGGTCACCGACGCCGCCGACCTGCTGCCAGGCGTCGAAAGCGGCCGCTACGACATCGCCATCAATCACATAGCAATGACTCCAGAACTCAAGGATCGTTTCGACTTCAGCGAGCCTTACAGCTATTCCAGCGCACAATTGATCGTACGCAAGGAAGAAGAGCGCACGCTGGGCAGCCTGCAGGCGCTCCAGGGCCAGGCACTGGGCGTGGCCCAGGGCAGCCAGTTCGTCGAGCAGGCGCGCACCGTGGAAGGCATCGACCTGCGCAGCTACCCGAACGCCCAGCAGCCGATCAAGGATGTGGCGGACAAGCAGCTCGACGCCGCCATCAGCGACCGCCTGCTGATCCCCTACGCCATCCGCGACAGCCGCCTGCCGGTGAAGGAAGGCGCCAAGGTCGGGCCGACCCTGAGCCTGGCGATCCCGTTCCAGAAAGGTAATCCGGCGTTCCAGGCGAGCCTCGACGGCGCGCTGCAGCGCATCAAGGCCGATGGCCGGCTGATGGCGTTGTCGGAAAAATGGTTCGGCATGGATGCGAGCAAGCCACCCAAGCCTTGATGCTGTAATCGCTGCAGAAGGCTGCGGCTGCGCAGAAGGTGATATCGCTGAAGTCCTGCGGACCTTTCGCAGCCTGCGGCAGCGGCTACAGGGGCGTTAGAGCGAGGCCAGGGCCGCGGCGGCCTCGGCCAGTTCCAGCTCGCTGAAGACTTGCACCCCGGCGCGCTTGAGCAAGGCGGCGGTGACGCCCTCGCCGCTGACCTTGACCCCACTGAAGCTGCCGTCGTAGGTCAGCAGGTTGCCGCACGACGGGCTGTTGGCCTTGAGCACGGCGATGCGAATCCCGTGTTCGCGCACCAGTTCCAGCGCCTGCCGGGCACCGCTGAGGAATTCGGCGCTGACATCTTCGCCCTCGGTGGTGATGACCTGCGCCAGGCCATCGAGCACTTCGCCGCCCTGCCCTCCGGGTATTTCCGCCGCCGCCCGTGGCGTTGGCAGGCCGCCGGCGACTTCCGGACACAACGCGACCACCCGCCCTTCGGCCTGCCAGCTCGCCAGTTGATCGAACGGCCCGCTGGCGCCACCGTCGTAACGCACGCGGTGGCCCAACAGGCAGCGACTGACCAGGATCTTGTGCATGATCAGAACGGCTCGTTGCCGCGCCGGCGGAACCAGCCCGTCAGGGACAGGCGCTCGCGGGTCGCGGGCAGGACTTCATGGGGCACCTCGCCGGAGAGGAACACCACCAGCCGGCCTCCAGCGGGATCCACGTCGTATTCGCTTTCGCCATCGAAGTACATGCGCAGTTGCCCGCCCTGCTCCGGCAGCCAGTCCTGGTTGAGGTAGATCACCGCCGACACCATGCGCCGGTCATCGTCGCGGAAACGGTCGACGTGCTTGAGGTAGAACGCACCTGGCGGGTACAGCGCGAAATGGCTTTCGAAGTCTTCCAGGCCGAGGAACAACCCACGGTTCAGCGCCTCGCGCAGGCTGTCCATCAAGCCCAGGTAGGTATCGCAGCAGTCGGCCTGGCCGGGCTCGAGCCACTGGATGTGATCGCCACGGATCCCCTCGCGAATCTCCTGCGCCGGGCCACGGCCAACCGCCGCCGGCGCCAGCTCACCTTCGGCCGCGCGCTTGCGGCACTCGGCCGCCAGCTCCAGGGTCAGGGCTTCTGGCAGGAAGATGTTCTGCTGCGACCAGCCACGGGTGGCCAGGTCATCGACAATGCGTAACAGCAGTGGGTGATCAGAGGGTATTTGCATGGCGCGCATAGTATCCACACCCAGATGAATCCGACAGATCATCTCGATAATTCTGACCAAGCAGCCTGGCGCTGTCTCTGTTCGTCGTTCGATCGGACAGTTTGCGTACTGAACCTGATACGAATTCTCGACAACCATCGCCTTGCCCCGGAGAATAGTGGGCTGCCGACAGGAGTCCTTATGCGCCGTTTGCTTTTTTCACTGTTGATGTTCTGTGTATTGCCCGCCTGGGCAGACGGCCACGACCAGTTGTACAAGGTCGCCGGCTGGCCGGAACAACGTGCGCATTTCAACGATGCCCTCACCGCCGCCCAGCAGCGTTACCAGAGTAGCCTGCCGCCAGCGGTCTATCAGGCGCTGGTCAATAACAGCAACCAGCGCTTCGCCCCGCAGGCCATGGACCGCCGTGCCCAGGCGCAGTTGCGGCAGAACCTCGCCGACCCGAAACCGGCCCTGGCGTTTTTCCAGTCGCCGCTGGGGCGCAAGATCGTCGCCGCCGAACTGCTGGCGACCCGCCGCGACCAGTTGGCGAAAAATGCCCAGGGCCTGCCGAAGATGCAGGCCAGCGACACCCGTCAATTGATCATCGGCCACCTGGCCCAGGCGCTGCCGGCCCGTGAAGCCGGCGCGGAAGTCAGCCTGGCGATCGCCGGCGTGGCCGCCGACAGCCTGAGCCAGATGATCCCCGGCCTGCTGGGGGCCGGCCAGGCGCAGAACATGCTCAATGGCCAGCGCCAGCGGCTGATGGCGCAGATCGGCAACGACCTGAACAACACCCTGCTGTACGTCTATCGCGACCTGTCCGACCCGGAGTTGGAAGAGTTCGCCAACTTCGCCGAATCCGCCGAAGGCAAGGCCTACTATCAAGCCGCCCTGGCCGCGATCCGCGCCGGGCTGGCTGTCGGCCAGAGCACTTCCAGCCTCGCACCCTAAGCGTCTGTTGTAGCCGCTGCCGCAGGCTGCGATCGACCGGTACGGTCGCGGCGATCTTGTGACCGCTGAGGTCCTTCGGACCTATCGCAGCCTTCGGCAGCGGCTACAGATGCTGGTTGAGGAAAGCGAAGTACTCCTGGCGAATGCGCGCCGCCTCGTTCGCCAGGTGATGCCGCGCCTCGGGCAGCATCAGCACCTGGGGCTGCTGGAACTTCTGCCGGATCACCTGCAGGTTGTGCTGCCAATCCACCGTCATGTCCGCCTGCCCCTGAACGATCAAGAGCTGCCGACTGCTGCGCGGGGCCAGCTCGATGCGCTTGATCCATTGCGCCAACGCCCCGACCCAGGCGGTCGGCAGGCGCAACGGCTGCAACGGGTCGCGCTGCAGGAACGGCAGGAAATCGGGATCGGTGGAGTTCTCGCTGAAGCGCCGGGCGATGCCTTTGACGAAAGGCCGGAGCATGTAATAGCTGAGCTTCGACCAGCCCCAGGCACGCGGGCGTACCAGCGGCGACAGCAGGATCACCTGGCCCTGGGCCGGGCTCTGGGCACCCTGGTTGAGCAGGTGATCGATCACGATCGCACCGCCCGTGCTTTGCCCGCACAGGTGCCAGGGCTGCGGCAGATCGAGAGACCGGGCCTCGCCGAACAAGCCTTGCAGCACCGCCTGGTACACCGCGAAATCATCGATGCTGGCGCGCTCGCCGCTGGACAGGCCGTGGCCCGGCAAGTCGCAGGCAATCACCGCCCACTGCCGCTCCAGCGCCCACTCGATCACATGCCGGTACAAGCCCATGTGATCGTAGAAACCGTGCAGCAGAAACAAGGTCGCCACCGGCTGTTCGGGCCACCAGACCTGGCCGACCACGTCAAAACCGCCGACCGAAAAACGCCCCAGCCCACGCTTGACCGGCAGATCCAGCCCATAGAAACGCTGATAGGCCTGCGCCTGGGCCGAGAGCGGCTGCGCCTCGGCCAGGGGCCGCAGGCTGGCGCGCAGAAGGTCGGGGTCGAAGGTCGCAGACATAAGGGTTTTCCCAGGGTGGCGCGGAACGCGAAACAGGCTTTATCGGCCTGCGATATTCATCTGTCGGGGCAAGCATGGCAAGCTACGCGACCTTCGAGGAATGATCCGTATGCGTCTGCCCTACCGCACGACCCTGCTTGCCAGCCTGCTCGCCCTCCTGTGCGCCGGGGTGCTGTGGGTCGCCTACGACTGGTTCCAGGGACGTTTCCTGCGGACCTTCAGCGAACACACCGCGGTATTTTCCGGCGACCCGCTGCAACTGCCTCCTGGCCTAGCCGGCGAAGGCGCCATCCGCCTGGTGCACTTCTGGGACCCGGCCTGCCCGTGCAATGTCGGCAACCAGCAGCACCTGGCCGAGCTGATCGAGCACTACGGCCCGCAGGGCGTGGAGTTCTACTCGGTGCAGAAGGCCGGCAGCCACGGCCAGTTGCCCGCCACCCTGAGCCGCCTGAAAGTCCTCGACGGCCTGCCCGGCTCGGAGCAGATCCCCGCCAGCCCGGCCGTGGCGATCTGGGACCGCAACGGCACCCTGGCCTATTTCGGCCCCTACAGCGAAGGCCTGACCTGCAACTCCAGCAACAGCTTTATCGAACCTATCCTCCAGGCCCTGCACGAAGGCCGTACGGTGAGCGCCACCCACACCTTGGCGGTGGGCTGTTATTGTCCATGGCCGAAACAGACGGATTAAGGCATTCCTGACTTTTCCCAGACAGCGGATGCCCGGCACAGAAGGCCTGTGCTAAATGTTTGCCTTCCCCCACGGCAGGCAAATCGCAGAAAGAACAAGGAGTCACCATGAAACGCAGCCTGACCGTACTCGTCGTCCTGATCCTCGCCATCGCCGCGGGTGGGGGCTGGTACCTGTACAGCAAGCAGCCGTCGCGTCAGGGCCAGGTCGAGCTGGAGCGCCTACAGGGCTCGGTCACGGTGCGTTACGACGAACGCGGCGTGCCGCATATCCGCGCGGAAAACGAAACCGACCTGTACCGCGCGCTGGGCTATGTCCACGCCCAGGACCGGCTGTTCCAGATGGAAGTCATGCGGCGCCTGGCCCGTGGTGAGCTGGCCGAGATACTCGGCCCCAAACTGCTCGACACCGACAAACTGTTCCGCAGCCTGCGCATCCGCGAGCGCGCCGACAGCTACGTCGCCGGGCTGGACCGCCAGTCACCCGCCTGGAAGGGCCTGCAAGCCTACCTGGATGGGGTCAACCAGTATCAGAACAGCCACCCGCAACCGATCGAGTTCGACGTCCTCGGCATTCCCAAGCGCTCCTTCACTGCCGAAGACAGCATCAGCGTCGCCGGCTACATGGCCTACAGCTTCGCCGCGGCCTTCCGCACCGAGCCGCTGCTGACCTATGTGCGCGACCAACTCGGCAGCGACTACCTGAAAGTCTTCGACCTCGACTGGCAGCCCAAGGGTGCCCTGGCCAAGGGCCGTGGTCCGCTGGCGCCAAGCCTGGCCGCCAGCGACTGGCAGGACCTGGGCGCCATCGCCCGGCTGAGCGAACAGGCCCTGGCCGACGCCGGCCTGCCGCAATTCGAGGGCAGCAACGCCTGGGCGGTGTCCGGCACCCGCACCAAGAGCGGCAAGCCATTGCTGGCCGGCGACCCGCACATCCGCTTCGCGGTGCCGTCGGTGTGGTACGAGGCCCAACTGTCGGCGCCGGGTTTCGAACTCTACGGTCATCACCAGGCGCTGGTGCCCTTCGCCTTTCTCGGCCACAACCTGGACTTCGGCTGGAGCCTGACCATGTTCCAGAACGACGACCTGGACCTGATCGCCGAGAAGGTCAACCCGAACAACGCCAACCAGGTCTGGTACCGCGGCAAGTGGGTCGACCTGGTCAACAGCGAGCAGCAGATCGCGGTGAAGGGCCAGCCGCCGGTTACCCAGATCCTGCGCCAGTCGCCCCATGGCCCGATCATCAACGACGTGCTCGGGGCCAATGCCGGCAAGACGCCGATTGCCATGTGGTGGGCCTTCCTCGAGACGCCGAACCCGATCCTCGACGGCTTCTACCAGCTCAACCGCGCCGACACCCTGGCCAAGGCCCGCAGCGCCGCGTCCAAGGTCCAAGCGCCGGGCTTGAACATCGTCTGGGCCAACGCCAAGGGCGATATCGGCTGGTGGGCCGCGGCGCTGTTGCCGAAACGGCCGATCGGCGCCAAGGGCGCGTTCATCCTCGACGGCAGTACCTCGCTGGCGGACAAAGAGGGCTTCTACCCGTTCAGCGCCAACCCGCAGGAAGAAAACCCGGCGCGCGGCTATATCGTTTCGGCCAACTTCCAGCCGGTCTCGCCCACCGGCATGGAAATTCCCGGCTACTACAACCTCGCCGACCGCGGCCAGCAACTGGACCGCCAGCTCAGCGACAAGAGCGTAAAGTGGGATATCGAAGCCAGCCAGAAACTCCAGCTGGGCACCACCACCGCCTACGGCCCGCGCCTGCTGGCGCCGCTGCTGCCAGTGTTGCGCGAAGTGGTGAGCGACCCGCAGGAACTCAAGCTGGTGGAGCAACTGGCGCAGTGGAAAGGCGACTACCCGCTGGACTCCACCAGCGCCACCCTGTTCAACCAGTTCCTGTTCAACCTCACCGACGCGGCCTTTCACGACGAGTTGGGCGACGCCTTCTTCGACACCCTGCTGTCCACCCGGGTGATAGACACCACGCTGCCACGCCTGGCCGCCTCCGCCGACTCGCCCTGGTGGGACAACCGCAACACGCTCGGCCGGGAAAGCCGCGCCGACACGGTCAGGGTTGCCTGGCGCGCTAGCCTCGCTCATCTCAAGGCGACCTTTGGCGACGACTCGAGCAAATGGCTGTGGGGCCAGGCGCATACCCTGACCCACGGCCACCCGCTGGGCCTGCAGAAACCCCTGGACCGGGTTTTCAACGTCGGCCCGTTCGCCGCGCCGGGCACCCACGAAGTGCCGAACAACCAGTCGGCGAAGATCGGCCCGGCGCCCTGGCCGGTGACTTACGGCCCTTCGACCCGGCGCCTGATCGACTTCGCCGACCCGGCCCACAGCCTGACCGTCAACCCGGTCGGGCAAAGCGGTGTGCTGTTCGACAAGCACTATCAGGACCAGGCCGAGGCCTATATCGAAGGGGTGTACCAGCAGGCGCACTTCAACGAAGAAGAAGTCATGGCCAATACCCACAGCACCCAGAAACTGTTGCCGGCGCGGGTGGCACAGTAAGCCTCACGGTGAACGATGCATAACCTGCAAGAGCCAGCTTGCTGGCGAAGCGGCGGCGGCGGCGGAAAACGATGTGCTGGATGCCAAGACCCGCGAGCCGAAGCGCTTTCGAAGCTATCACTGTAGCCGCTGCCGCAGGCTGCGATCGACCGGAACGGTCGCAGCGGTCTCAAGGTCGCCGAGGTCCTTCGGACCTATCGCAGCCTGCGACAGCGGCTACCCCCGAAAACGACATCGCCCCTGAACAGGGGCGATGTCTTGTCACGGTCAAAGCCTTCCGGCTGTTGCCTATCAGGCCGCTTCCGGGGCCTGTGCGCGGCGCACGTCCGGCTGTTTCCAGGAATCGGCCGCGGCCTCTTCGATGGCTTGCTGGATGGCGCGCTTGCGGCGCTCTTCGGCCTGACGGCTGAAGTACCAGACCAGGAAGGTCACCAGCGACACCGCCAGCAGGATCAGGCTGGCCACGGCGTTGATCTCCGGCTTCACGCCGAGGCGCACCGCCGAGAACACTTCCATCGGCAAGGTGGTGGAACCCGGGCCGGAAACGAAGCTCGCCAGCACCAGGTCGTCCAGGGACAGGGCGAAGGACATCATGCCGCCCGCCGCCAACGAGGGCGCGATCATCGGGATGGTGATCAGGAAGAACACCTTCCACGGCCGTGCCCCCAGGTCCATGGCCGCCTCTTCGATGGACAGGTCCAGCTCACGCAGGCGCGCCGACACCACCACCGCTACATAGGCGGCGCAGAACGTGGTGTGGGCAATCCAGATGGTGACGATGCCACGCTCCTGCGGCCAGCCGATCATCTGCGCCATGGCCACGAACAGTAGCAACAGCGACAGGCCGGTGATCACTTCCGGCATCACCAGCGGCGCGGTGACCAGGCCGCCGAACAGCGTACGGCCCTTGAAGTGGGTGATACGGGTCAGCACGAAGGCCGCCAGGGTGCCCAGGGCCACCGCGGCAATCGCGGTGTAACAGGCGATCTCCAGGGAGCGCACCACCGAGCCCATCAACTGCGAGTTGTCCAGCAGGCCGACGTACCACTTCACCGACCAGCCGCCCCAGACCGTCACCAGCTTGGAGGCGTTGAACGAGTAGATCACCAGGATCAGCATCGGCAGGTAGATGAATACCAGCCCCACCACCAGCATCAGGTTCGAGAAACTGAAGCGCTTCATTCCTTGCCCTCCATTTCTTTGGCCTGACTGCGGTTGAAGAGGATGATCGGCACAATCAGGATCGCCAGCATCACCACTGCCAGGGCCGAGGCCACCGGCCAGTCACGGTTGTTGAAGAACTCTTGCCAGAGCACTTTACCGATCATCAGGGTTTCCGGACCGCCGAGCAGTTCCGGGATCACGAACTCGCCGACCACCGGGATGAACACCAGCATGCAGCCGGCGATGATGCCGTTCTTCGACAGCGGCACGGTGATTTTCCAGAAGCTGTTGAAGGTGCTCGAACCCAGGTCCGAGGCGGCTTCCAGCAGGCTGGTATCGTGCTTGACCAGGTTGGCGTAGAGCGGCAGGATCATGAACGGCAGGTACGAATAGACCACGCCGATGTACACCGCCAGGTTGGTGTTGAGGATCTGCAGCGGCTCGTCGATCAAGCCCATGCCCATCAGGAAGCCGTTGAGCAGGCCGTTGTTGCTGAGGATGCCCATCCAGGCGTAGACGCGGATCAGGATCGCGGTCCAGGTCGGCATCATGATCAGCAGCACCAGCACGGTCTGCAGCTCTTTGCGGGCGCTGGCGATGGCATAGGCCATCGGGTAACCGATCAACAGGCACAGCAGGGTGCTGAAGAAGGCCATCTTCAGCGAGCCGAGGTAGGCGGCGATGTACAGTTCGTCGTCGCCGAGCATCGCGTAGTTGCCCAGGTTGAGCAGCACCTGCAGCTTCTGGTCGATGAAGCTGTAGATCTCGGTGTACGGCGGAATGGCCACGTCTGCTTCGGCGAAGCTGATCTTCAGGACGATGAAGAACGGCAGCATGAAGAACAGGAACAGCCAGAGGAACGGGACCCCGATGACCATCTGGCGGCCACCGGGAATTATTCGATTGAGGCGGCGCTTGAGCTTTCGCATGTTCATGAGCGCAGTACCACGCCGCTGTCGTCTTCCCACCAGACGTACACCTGGTCGCCCCAGGTCGGCCGCGCGCCGCGACGCTCGGCGTTGGCCACGAACGACTGCACCAGCTTGCCGCTCGGCAGCTCGACGTAGAACACCGAGTGCCCGCCCAGGTAAGCGATGTCGTGCACCTTGCCGCTCGACCAGTTGTATTCGCAGGTCGGCATGTCCGGGGTCACCAGGAGTTTTTCCGGGCGGATGGCGTAGGTCACCGACTTGTCCTGCACCGAGGTGCTGATGCCGTGGCCCACGTAGATGTTGCGATCCAGGTCCTTGCAGGTGATGGTCGCGTGGCCTTCGGCGTCGTCGATCACTTCACCTTCGAAGATGTTGACGTTGCCGATGAATTCGCAGACCAGGCGGCTGGTCGGGGTTTCGTAGATGTCGATCGGGCTGCCAATCTGGGCGATCCAGCCCAGGTGCATGATCGCAATACGCTCGGCCATGGTCATGGCCTCTTCCTGGTCGTGGGTCACCATCACGCAGGTCACGCCGACGCGCTCGATGATCTCCACCAGCTCCAGTTGCATCTGCGAGCGCAGCTTTTTATCCAGCGCGCCCATCGGCTCGTCGAGCAGCAGCAGTTTCGGCCGCTTGGCCAGGGAACGGGCCAGGGCCACGCGCTGGCGCTGGCCGCCAGAGAGCTGATGCGGCTTGCGCTTGGCGTACTGGCTCATCTGCACCAGCTTGAGCATCTCGGCCACGCGGGCATCGATCTCGGCCTTGGGAATCTTGTCCTGCTGCAGGCCGAAGGCGATGTTCTGCGCCACGGTCATGTGCGGGAACAAGGCGTAGGACTGGAACATCATGTTGATCGGCCGCTCGTAGGGCGGCATGTCGGTGATGTCCACACCGTCCAGGTAGATGCGCCCCTCCGTGGGCCGTTCGAACCCCGCGAGCATGCGCAGCAAGGTGGACTTACCCGAGCCAGAACCGCCGAGCAGGGCGAATATCTCGCCTTTCTTGATTTCCAGGGACACGTCGTCCACGGCAATCGTCTCGTCGAACTTCTTCGTGACCCGGTCGATCTTGACCAACACCTGCTTCGGTGTCTGGTCGCCCTCGAGGGCTTTCTTGTAGGCGCCGGAGGCAACTGCCATTTACGAAACTCCCAACAGAATTTGCAGTTCGCCCCATGCGGGCGAACTCTGGATAGTTTGAGCGATTGACGCTATTTGCCCGACTTGACCTTGGTCCAGCTGCGGGTCATGAGTCGTTGGATCTTGGGCGGCAACTCTGAGTTGACGTACAGCTTGTCGACAATTTCCTGCGCCGGGTAAACCGCTTCGTCCTTGCGCACCGACTGGTCCATCAGCTCACCCGCCTTGGGGTTCGGGTTGGCGTAGCCGACGGAGTCGCTGACCTGGGCGATCACCTCAGGCTTGAGCAGGTAATTGATGAAGGCATGGGCCTGCTTGACGTTACCGGCGTCCTTGGGAATGGCCAGCATGTCGAACCAGAGGTTGCCGCCTTCCTTGGGGATCACATAGGCGATCTCGATGCCCTTGCCGGCTTCGGCGGCGCGCGCCTTGGCCTGGAACACATCGCCGGAGAAGCCCGCGGCCACGCAGATTTCGCCATTGGCCAGGTCGGAGATGTATTTCGAGGAGTTGAAGTAGGTCACGTAAGGCCGCACCGCCAGCAACTTGGCTTCGGCCTTCTTGTAGTCGTCGGGGTTCTGGCTGTTGGGGTCCAGGCCCATGTAGTTGAGTACCGCCGGGAGCATTTCATCGGCGGAGTCGAGGAAGGCGACGCCGCAGCTCGACAGTTTCTTGATGTTTTCCGGTTCGAACAGCATGGCCCAGGAGTCGATCTTGTCCACGCCCAGCGCGGCCTTGACCTTCTCGACGTTGTAGCCGATGCCGTTGGTGCCCCACAGGTAAGGCACGGCGTACTGGTTGCCCGGGTCGTTCTTCTCCAGGCGCTTGAGCAGCACCGGGTCGAGGTTCGAATAGTTGGGCAACTGCGCCTTGTCGAGTTTCTGGAACGCCCCGGCCTTGATCTGCTTGCCCAGGAAGTGGTTGGACGGCACGACCACGTCATAGCCGGTACGACCGGCGAGCAACTTGCCTTCCAGGGTTTCGTTGGAGTCGAACACGTCGTACAGCGGCTTGATGCCGGTGGCCTTTTCGAAGTCCGCCAATGTGCTCTGACCGATATAGTCAGACCAGTTATAAATATGCACGGTTGGCGCGGCATAGGCGCTGACGGCCAGCGTCAGCCCGGCGCCCACCAGCATGGCTTTGCGAAATAAAGAAATAGGCAAGTGGAGGTCCTCTAAACAATTGGGCCTGAGTTGCCCGCACTACATGACAGCCAAGAGCTGCCCAGCAACAAAACCGGCGCGCAACTTACCTTCGATAAACCGATCCAGCAAAACTTTCTGTCATTTAATTGCACCGCTGACCGCCCTCGCGGGGACGACGGCCAGCGGTTGCTGCCTCAAACCGGCTTATTTGCCGGATTTGATCTTGGTCCAGCTGCGGGTCAGCTCACGCTGGGTAGCGGCCGGCAGATCGGCGATCGCATACAGCTTGGCCTGCACGTCGGCTGGCGGGTAGATGCCTGGATCGCTGGTGATGTCTTTTTCCACCAGTGCCGTTGCGGCGGCGTTGCCGTTCGGGAAACGCACGGCGTTGGTGATGCTGGCCATGACTTCAGGCTTCTGCAGGAAGGTCATGAACTTGTAGGCGCCCTCGACGTTTTCCGCATCCTTGGGGATAGCGACCATGTCGTAGAAAGTGCCGGCGCCTTCTTTCGGAATGGCGTAGCTGACTTTCACCTTGTCGCCGGCTTCGGCGGCACGGGACTTGGCCTGCTGCACGTCACCCGAATAGCCGACCGCTACGCAGATGTTGCCGTTGGCCAGGTCCGAGATGTACTTGGAGGAGTGGAAATAGGTGATCGAAGGACGAATCTTGAGGAACAGCTCTTCGGCTTTCTTGATGTCGTCTTTCTTCTGGCTGTCGGTCGGCAGGCCCAGGTAATGCAGGGCGACCGGGATCATTTCGGTTGGCGAGTCGAGGAAGCTCACGCCGCAGCCCTTGAGCTTGGCAATGTTCTCGGGCTTGAGCAGGGTGTCCCAGGAATCGATCTTGTCGACGCCCAGCGCAGCCTTGACCTTCTCCGGGTTGTAACCGATGCCGATGGAACCCCACATGTATGGGAAAGCGTGCTTGTTGCCCGGGTCACTGACCGAAACCGCCTTGAGCAGATCCTGGTTCAGGTTTTTCCAGTTGGGCAGCTTGGAGACGTCCAGCTCCTGATAGACACCGGCCTTGATCTGCTTGGCCAGGAAGTTGTTCGACGGCACGACCACGTCGTAACCGGACTTGCCTGCCAGCAGTTTGGCTTCCAGGGTTTCGTTGCTGTCGAAAACGTCGTAGACCACCTTGATCCCGGACTCTTTCTCGAAGTTCGCAATGGTGTCGGGGGCGATGTAGTCGGACCAGTTGTAAACGTGCAGCACCTTGTCGTCTGCCTGGGCCACTGCCGCCATCGCGCCCATCAGGGACATGGCGAGGAGGGTCTTGCCAGCTTTCTTCATACCTATTGCCTTCATGCGTCATGCTCCAATTATTCTTTTTAACCTTGTGTTCAGCGACCGGTTGCCAGGCAACTAAAAACAGGCGGTAGTCTGGCAAGTTCCAAGGCGGGCTTTCAACAAAAGACCCAGCCTTTATGGCCGCCCCGAGCGAAGTACCACGGGGTACTTCGCTCAGAGCCTAGCACTTAGCCCTGCAACGCACTCAAGGTCAGGTCCAGGCACTTGCGGGCCTTGCTCACCAACTCATCGATCTCCTCCTTGGTGATCACCAGGGGCGGAGCAATGATCATGGTGTCGCCCACGGCGCGCATGATCAGGCCGTTGTCGAAGCAGAACTGCCGGCAGATCATGCCGACGCCTTTTCCGACATACCGCGCACGGGTGGCCTTGTCCTGAACCAGCTCGATGGCGCCCAACAGGCCGACTCCGCGAACCTCACCCACCAGCGGGTGATCGTTCAGTTCCCGCAGACGTTTCTGCAAATAAGGTGCCGTTTCTGCCTTGACGCGCTCGATAATTTTCTCGTCGCGCATGATGCGGATGTTTTCCAGGGCCACGGCGGCGGCCACCGGGTGCCCGGAATAGGTGAAACCGTGGT
The DNA here is from genome assembly GCF_017349615.1 of Pseudomonas sp. GW531-T4. Lineage (NCBI taxonomy): Bacteria > Pseudomonadati > Pseudomonadota > Gammaproteobacteria > Pseudomonadales > Pseudomonadaceae > Pseudomonas > Pseudomonas sp. GW531-T4. Next base: position 944 of record NZ_JACMZT010000051.1, on the reverse strand, counting down.
TGAAATCGCCGCCCTCGTTGAGCACCGCCACCACTTCGTCGCGCACGATCAGGCCACCCATGGGGATGTAGCCGGAGGTCAGGCCCTTGGCGATGGTCATCATGTCCGGCTTGAGGTCGTAGAAATCGCTACCGAACCACTCACCGGTACGCCCGAACCCACAGATCACCTCGTCGGCGACGAACAGGATGTCGTACTTGGCGAGGATCTCCTTGATCCGCGGCCAGTAGCTTTCCGGCGGCACGATCACGCCGCCCGCGCCCTGGATCGGCTCGGCAATGAAGGCACCGACGTTGTCGACGCCGAGTTCGAGAATCTTCTCTTCCAGCTGGTTGGCCGCCCAGATCCCGAACTCGTCCGGGGTCATGTCGCCGCCTTCACCGAACCAGTAAGGCTGCGGGATATGCACGATGCCTGGGATCGGCAAGTCGCCCTGTTCGTGCATATAGGTCATGCCGCCCAGGCTCGCGCCGGCCACGGTGGAACCGTGATAGCCGTTGACCCGGCTGATGATGGTTTTCTTCTTCGGCTGGCCCTTGATCGCCCAGTAGTGGCGAACCATGCGCAGCATGGTGTCGTTGCCTTCGGAGCCGGAACCGGTGAAGAACACATGGTTCATGCCCTGCGGGGCAACATCGGAGATGGCCTTGGCCAGTTCCAGCGCCGGCGGGTGAGCGGTCTGGAAGAACAGGTTGTAGTACGGCAGCTCGCGCATCTGCTTGCTGGCGGCTTCGGCCAGTTCTTCGCGGCCGTAACCGATAGCCACGCACCACAGCCCGGCCATGCCGTCGAGGATCTTGTTGCCCTCGCTGTCCCAAAGGTAAACGCCCTCGGCATTAGTGATGATCCGCGGCCCCTTCTCCTTCAACTGCTTGAAGTCGCTGAAGGGTGCCAGGTGGTGCTCGCTGCTGAGGGTTTGCCACTCACGGGTTTGCGGGTTGTTG
>NZ_JACMZT010000050.1:0-40403 GCF_017349615.1 Pseudomonas sp. GW531-T4 | reverse complement strand
TTCCGTGAAGAACCAAAAAAAAGCCCGCGGGGAGCGGGCCAATAGTTGAATGAGCAGGGTGAAATCTACCCGCCTGGCGCCCGGCTCACAGTGAAAGAAATTTCATCTGGCCGTACCCACCCGCAATCGCCGCCGACTCTGGCCAGCTCAGCTCAATAACCGCCACCCATATCACTCGTGCCGCTGCCTGGAGCCCTGGCTTTCTGCTGGGCGTGGCTCCATTCGGCGCAGGTGAGGAAGCTGGTGTGGTCGACTTTGCCGTTGCCGTCGAAGCTGACATTGAACGGCTGGTTATGACCGGCCTGGGTCAACACATAGTCGAAGCAGGTCCCGAGTTCCACGGTGCGCGGGGTGACGGACAAGGGTTCGCCGCCGATCTGTCGGACCTGGTCCTGGGTCATGCCGGTCTCGACCTTCGCCACCAGCGGTTGATTGCGGTAGACGTGGGAATTGCTGGTGCAACCGGAGGCAGCTGATAACAGGATGATCATGACGATAAGTGTTTTGCTCATGGCAGGGCTCCCGATGGTCGGTGTCGTGAAGAGACGCCTGATGCATCAGTTGAAGTAAAGCCGAGCGACGAGGGCGGCGAGCAGTATTCGCAAAGGGCGGGACGAGGGGATGGCGGATAGACAAAAAGCCCGCATGGGCGGGCTTTTTGCAGAGGGGGAGCTGATCCGTCAGCTGCAGCCAGTGTGCGCTTGCGCTATGGCCCTAGCAACGACAGGGCGACGAAACGCAGGCCTTGGCGCGGACTGATAACGCAGCTCATGATTCGACTGCGGCAGACCTTCCAAAACGCCATAAGCACGGTGGAAAAAGGTCGTTTGCTCGAGTGCCATTCGTCAGCTGTTTTGCACCCCGCGCCGGAATGGCCCTCTTATTGAAAGAACATTCCATCCTGGTCGGGAGGTATCCATGAATACGAACAGGCCCACTGGCCCGCGTTCATCCGAGCACGCTTCCGGCAAGGACGAACTGGGCTTCGACCCTGACTCCCCGGACCTGGCTGATCCGCAGGTGGACCCCATAGGTCCGGCGAAAGCGCCCAGGGACAACAAGCCGGAGAAAGAACCCAAGTCCCGGGCGTATGACCCGCTGGGGAACCTGAAGCCCAAGTGAAACACAGGCAGGGTACTCCGGCTTCGTAGCGATGGATGGAACCCACGCCCGCGCGGACCGGGTGTAAGGTGTTCGCGACAACCTCGGACGATCTCTACCGAAAGGGAGGCGATTATGAGCGTTCCAATGCTGAACAAGATGCACATGAACGGCTATGACGTGGTCAGCGTCAACAGCGGCCCCTGGCGGGTCTGCACCAAGGGCGACCGTCTTGGCTCCTTTGGCACCCGGGAAGAGGCCCTGGCCTACGCGGCAGCCTTGCCGGCCTACAAGGCGAAGGCCAAGAAAATTGCGCAAGGGGCCAACACCCGATAACCCCATCCACGACCCTGCCCGACAGCCTGGCATGTTCCCGGGCTGTCGGGTGTTCTTTTGCCCTCAGGCCGGCGACTGGGCCTGGGCGGACTTCCAGCCCTTGAGCTCCTCTGCGATGAAATGCTGCACCAGGTCGCTGTAGAGCTTTTCGATGGCATCGGCGTTCAGACCCTCGGCCTGGGCCCATTCCCGGCGTTGCAGGAGCATGGCGCGAAAACGCTCGGGCGCGCGCACCGCGGTTTCCGAGGTCTTGAATTTCGATGCGGCCATGACGTAGCGCAAACGTTCGCCCAGCAGCTGGATGACAACCTGGTCGAGGCGATCGATCTCGCGGCGGATATCCTCCATGCCTGCGCATTGTTCGGGGGCTAGCGACTGAATGACGTCCATGTGAATACTCCAGTGGGGAAAGGATCTGCGGTTATCCGCTGGCGGATTTAATCACGGACAGGCTCGCCCTTGGCAGCACCGTGCAGGCCGCTGCGCCAGCCTCGCGCGGCATGCTCTGCATGGCTGCCTGCCGAGCGTCTGTTACCATCGCGTTTTTTTGCGACCCCGCCCGGGTTCAGGGCAGGGTCGCGCCGGTCAAAGGAGAATGCCGTGATTATCACTACCACCCACGCGATCGCGGGGCGAGAGATCGCCGAGTACCTGGATATCGTGAGCGCCGAGTCCGTGCAGGGGATCAACGTCGTGCGTGACGTCTTCGCCGGAATGCGCGACTTTTTCGGTGGGCGTTCCCAGACCCTGGAACGGGCGCTGAAAGAAGCCCGGGTGCAGGCGACCGACGAGATCAAGGAACGTGCCCGCGATATTCGCGCGGATGCGGTGATCGGCCTGGACTACGAGATCAGCATGCCCAGCAGCCGTGGCGGCATGGTGGTGGTTTTTGTCACCGGCACCGCCGTCAGGCTCAAGTAAAGCGGCGTCTCCCCGCATCACGCAGCCCCGCCCGTGTGCGGGGCTTTTTTATGCCTGGCATCCTCTGCCAGACCGCCGCCCGGCCCTTGGCGATCGCCCATAAAAAAGACCCACCGGGGGAGCGGTGGGCCAGTCGGGAGTCTTCAATAAGCGTGAGCCACTTTAGCGAAGCCTTGGCAGGTTCACAGTGAAAGAAATTTCATCATTGCCGGCGAGTGGCTGCACCACCCGGTTGTCCACGGTTTCAGGCGCGGCGGCTGGCGGCATTGAGCCGGCGGCACTCGCGCATGGCGTCCTCTTCCAGGTCGTAGCCATCGCCGATGAAGCCGTCGGTGCGGGTGTCGGCGATGCGGTACCAGTGGGCGGCGATCGGCGCGCCGTGGGCGGCTTCCCCGGCGCGTCGACCCTGAATGATGATCTTGTTGCAGCGCTTTACGACAAAAATGTCTTCCATGGCGCTTCCCTGGTTGATAGCTGCTCAGAGCAACTATAGAAGCAACTCTGAAATTCGCGCAAAAGCCTGTTCATTGGCCGGCCTCGTCCAGTCTCCAGCCCGCTGCCGTCCATTGCAGCCGGTGGCTGGGTGCCATGGCGGCGAGGAACTCGCGGTCGTGGGACACCACCAGCATCGCGCCCGGGAAATCGCGCAGGGCGCTTTCGAAGGCTTCCACCGATTCCAGGTCCAGGTGGTTGGTCGGTTCGTCCAGGAGCAACAGCTTGGCCGGCGTCTCACGCCACAGGGCAATCGCCAGCGCGGCCTTGAGGCGTTCGCCGCCGCTGAGCCGGCCACAGGGCTGGGTCACGCGCTGGGCATCGAGTTGCAGCCAGGCCAGGCGGCTGCGCAGCAGGCCTTCCTGCAGTGGCCGGTCGAGCGCCCCCAGGTGGTCGAGGATCGAACGCTCGGGATCGAGCAGCGACAGGCGCTGGTCAAGGCAAGCACTGGCCAGCCGCACCTGGCACTGGCCGCTCAAGGGCTGGATCTCGCCGGCCAGCATCTTCAGCAGCGTGGATTTTCCGCAGCCATTGGGCCCGCTGACCGCGATGCGCATGGGCCCGGTGACGGTCAGGTCGAGGTAGCTGGAGGCGGCCTCGGGCGGCAGCCAGGGCAATTGCGCTCGGGTCAGGCAGAACACCTGTTGCCCCTGGGGCACCGTGGTGCCGGGCAGCGTCACCAGGGTTGGCGCCTCCGGCACCACCCGCGCATAGGCGTCGCGGACCTGCTGATCGAGGTTGTTCTTGTGGCCCTGCTGACGGTTGCGCACCTGACCCATGATGTCCCGGGCGGCGCTTTTTATCTTCCTCCGTTCAAAGCTGGCGATGTTGGCGGTGTCGGCATAACGTCGGGCGCCGGCGGCGTGGCGCTGGATGGTGTCGTGTTCGCGTTGCAGGCGCTTCTGTTCGCGACTGCGTTCGGTTCGCGCGTGCTCCAGGGCGGCCCGCGCCGCGCCGTGCTCGGCTTCGCGCTGGGCGCGGAATGCCGCGTAGTTGCCGCCGTAGACTCGCGCGCCGTGAGGCGTGAGTTCGACGATGCGCTGCATCTGCGCCAGCAGCTGGCGGTCATGGCTGATCAGCAGCAGTCCGCCGCGCCACTGCTGGAGCTGCGTCAGCAGCCACTGGCGACCGGGCTCGTCGAGGTGGTTGCTGGGTTCGTCGAGTATCAGCAGCTGGGCATCGCTGAGCAGGGCGCCGATCACCGCGATACGCGCGCGTTGCCCGCCGCTGAGGCTGGCGGCCGGATCGTCGGGGCCGACCGTGTCGAGACCGGCCTCGTCCAGCAGGCGGCGCAGGCGTTCGCCAAGGTCCCAGCGCTCGTCGACCTGCGCCAGGTCGGCCATCGAGGCCTGGCCCGCGGCGAGGCGCTCGAGGGCGGCCAGGGCCTCAGCGATGCCGGTGACCTGGGCAACGCTCTGGCCCTCCTGCGCCAGGTGTTCCTGGGCCACATAAGCCAGGCGGGCGAAGCGCGTGACGCTGCCCGAGGACGGCGCAAGCTCGCCGGCGATCAGGCGCGCGAGCACGCTCTTGCCAGTGCCGTTACGCCCGACTATGCCGGTGGGCAAGGCATCGAATGTCAGGTCGAGTGAATCGAACAGGGTTTCGCCATGGGCGAACTGGAATGTCAGCTGGTTCAGGGAAACCAGCGCAGGCAGCCGTGTGACGTGAGTCATCAGCACCTCCGGAGAATGTCGAAAAAGGCCAACAAGCGCAGCAAGGCGGCTTGTCGCGAATACATTTCTGGAAGGCTTAGTTGTTCACGTCGGCAATCGTCCGGTGAGGGGGAAGGGCGGCTAGCCTAACGCGCGGGTGGGCCGGATGACAACCCGCGGCGCGGCTATCGCGAGCAAGCTCGCTCCTACAGATCCAATACTCGCCCTGGTAGGCGCGAGCTTGCTCGCGAGAAACGCTTGCGCCCGGCGCCCGGCTCAGGCGAGCACGGCCACCGCCTTGATCTGCGCCCAGAGTTGCTGGCCCGGGTGCAGTTGCAGCTGGTCGCGGGAATAGCGGGTGATTCGCGCCAGCAGCGGGGTGCCGGCGACGTCCAGGCGCACCAGGACATGGGCGGTGTTGTCGGCGGGGATTTCGCCGCTGACCGTCACCGGCAGGCGGTTGAGGATGCTGCTGTGTTCGCCGGCTTGCAGGCTGAGGCTGACGTCCCGCGCCTGGACCTTGAAGCGCAGGTGCTTGCCGATGGCCATCGGCGCATGGGCGACCCGCACCCGCAACTGGCTGCCGGGCAGTTGCAGGGCGAGCAGCTGGTAGCCGGCGTCGTAGTGGCTGACCTGGCCTTCGATCACCACCCCGGCGTCGTCGCCCAGGGCCAGGGGCAGGTCGAGACGGGCCAGGGTTTCGCCGATCGGCCCGCTGGCCAGGGCGCGGCCGTTTTCCAGCAGCACGATATGGTCGGCCAGGCGCGCCACCTCATCCTGGGAATGGCTGACGTACAGCACCGGGATCTCCAGCTCGTCATGCAGGCGTTCGAGGTACGGCAGGATCTCGCTTTTGCGTTTGCTGTCGAGGGCCGCCAAGGGCTCGTCCATCAGCAGCAGCCGCGGGCTGGTCAGCAGCGCGCGGGCAATGCCGATGCGCTGGCGCTCGCCGCCGGACAGGTTGTGCGGATGGCGCTGCAGCAGGTGGCCGATGCCCAGCAGCTCGGTGGCCTGGGCCATGTCCACACGGCGTTGCGCGCGGGGGATGCGCTTGAGGCCGAACTCCAGATTGGCCTGCACCGAGAGGTGGGCGAACAGGCTGGCTTCCTGGAACACGTAGCCCAGGGAACGTTTGTGCGGTGGCATAAACAGCTGACGTTCACTGTCCTGCCAGACTTCGTCGTTGATCCGTACCAGGCCCTGTTCGGCCTGCTCCAGGCCGGCGATGCAGCGCAGGCAGGTGGTCTTGCCGGAGCCGGAATGCCCGTACAAGGCGGTGACGCCACGGCCCGGCAGCTCCAGGTCGAGATCCAGGTCGAAGGTTTTGTAACGGCGCTTGAGGCGCACATGGATCGATGCACTCACGACTCAACTCCAGCCAGCGCGGGTTTTGCGGCTGGAGTACAACGCCAGCAACACCAGGAACGAGAACACCAGCATGGCGGCGGCCAGCCAGTGGGCCTGGGCGTATTCCAGGGCTTCGACGTGGTCGTAGATCTGCACCGAGACCACCCGGGTTTTTTCGGGAATATTGCCGCCGATCATCAGCACCACGCCGAACTCGCCGACGGTGTGGGCGAACCCGAGAATGGCCGCGGTGATGAAGCCCGGCCTGGCCAGCGGCAGGATCACGCTGAAGAAGGTGTCCCAGGGATTGGCGCGCAGGGTCGCCGCCACTTCCAGCGGACGGGTGCCGATCGCGGTAAAGGCGTTCTGCAGCGGCTGCACGACAAAGGGCATGGAATAGATCACCGAGCCAATCACCAGGCCGCTGAAACTGAAGGTCAGGGTGCCCAGGCCGAGGGCCTGGGTGAGTTGGCCGATATAGCCGTTGGGGCCGAGGGCGAGCAGCAGGTAGAAGCCGATCACCGTCGGCGGCAGGACCAGGGGCAGGGCGACGATGGCGCCGATCGGCCCCCGCAGCCACGAGCGAGTGCGCGACAGCCACAAGGCAATCGGCGTACCGACGATCAGCAGGATCAGGGTCGTCAGCGACGCCAGTTGCAGGGTCAGCCAGATGGCGGAAAAGTCGGCACTCGATAGCGGCATTTAGAGTTGGTAACCGTAGGACTGGATGACGGCCGCGGCTTTCGCTCCCTTGAGGTAGTCAACCAGGGCCTTGGCCGCCGGGTTGTCCTTGCCCTTGTTGAGGATCACCGCGTCTTGTTTGATCGGGTCGTGCATCTGCGCCGGGACTATCCAGGCCGAGCCGCTGCTGACTTTGCCGTCTTTGTAGATCTGCGACAAGGCGACAAAGCCCAGTTCGGCATTGCCGGTGGAGACGAACTGATAGGCCTGGGTGATGTTCTGGCCTTCGACGATCTTGCCCTTGACCTGCTCGGTCAGCCCCAGCCTGGCCAATACCTGGGTGGCGGCCAGGCCGTAAGGCGCGGCTTTCGGGTTGGCGATGGACAGGTGCTGGTAGTGGTTGTCCTTGAGCACCTGGCCCTTGCTGTCGACGTAGGCATCCTTGGCCGACCACAGCGCCAGGGTGCCGATGGCGTAGGTGAAGCGCGAGCCCTTGACGGTGGCGCCTTCGCTTTCGAGTTTTTCCGGAGTGCTGTCGTCGGCGGCGAGGAAGACTTCGAACGGCGCGCCGTTCTTGATCTGGGTATAGAACTGCCCGGTCGCGCCATAGGCGGCCACCAGCTTGTGCCCGGTGTCTTTCTCGAAGTCGGCGGCGATCGCCTGGATCGGCGCAGTGAAGTTGGCGGCGACCGCGACCTGGACTTCATCGGCCTGGGCCGAGCCGAAAGCGCAGGCGGCGAGCACAGCGGCAAGGCAGGTTGGGGCAAAACCTGAGAAACGACGGTTCATGAACAGCTCCAGTGGCAAAAGGACGTTGGGCAGTGGGGGATATGGAAAGGGACTGCACCGGGGGTGGGTGAAACGCTGTATACGGAAATATATAGCGAATCGCCAGCGAACGGAACTGGGGCAGGAGCTGGAGTGGGCAGCGGGCCGCGAGCGGACTCGCGGCCCTGGGGCTTTTAGCTTCTGTTGAGCTTGGCCAGGGCTTGCTCGGCCAGCGTGCGGGTCAGCTCGAAGGCCGGCAGTTCCAACCCCAGGCGCAGAGCCTGGCCGGACCAGAGGTTGGCGAAGTCGGCTTCGTCCTTGGCGCGCAATGGCATCAGCGCGCCACCGGCGAGGGGAAAGGCCGGGGCCAGCGGGCTGATCGGGCCGATCTCGCGCATCACCCGGTTGACGATGCCCCGCGCCGGGCGGCCGGTGAACAGGTTGGTCAGGGCGGTCTGGCTGTCCTTGGCGGTGCGCAGGGCCTGGTGATGGGCGGCGCTGACCTTGGCTTCCGGGGTGAACAGGTAGGCGGTGCCCAGTTGCGCCGCCGAGGCGCCGAGGGCGAAGGCGGCGACTATGCCGCGGGCGTCGCCGATCCCGCCGGCGGCGATCACCGGCACCCGCACCGCATCGGCGATCTGCGGCACCAGGGCCATGGTGCCGACCTGGGTGTTGAGGTCTTCGCTGAGGAAGATCGCCCGATGGCCGCCGGCCTCGTAGCCCATGGCGATGATCGCGTCACAGCCACGCTGCTCCAGCCAGATCGCCTCATCGACGGTGCTGGCCGACGACAGCACCTTCGCCCCGGTGGCCTTGACCCGCGCGAGCAGGGCCGGCTCCGGCAGGCCGAAGTGGAAACTGACGATTTCCGGGCGCAGCTCTTCCACCAGTTCGCAGCTGACGGCGTCGAAGGGCGCGCGGCTGCTGACCGGGGTCGGCGCCTCGAAGTCGGCGCCGAGTTCGCGGTAGTAGGGTTCCAGGGCGTTTTTCCAGCGGATTTCCCGTTCCGGGTCGGGTATCGGGTTCTGGTGGCAGAAGAAGTTCAGGTTCAGCGGGGCAGATGTAGCCTGGCGAATGCTCTGCACGTCCTGGCGAATCTGCTCGGGGCTGAGCATGGCGCAGGGCAGGGAGCCCAGCGCGCCGGCCTGGGCGGCGGCGATCACCATGGCCGTAGTGGTGGCACCGGCCATGGGCGCCTGGATGATCGGCAACTCGATGCTCAGCAGGTCGAGAATACGGGTGTCAGGCCATTGGCTCATGTTGAATGATGCTCCGACGTCAAGAGATAAGGACGGCAACCCGGGGGGTTGTATCAGGAGATGGACGACCAAGGCCAGTCGACTTTGGCCGGAGCCTGGCGATCCCCTGTAGGAGCGAGCTTGCTCGCGAGACGGGATCAGGGCCGCCACCTGGGCTGCCAGTGATAAGGCTATCGCGGGCAAGCCTCGCTCCTACGGGCAGGGTGTGGCCTACGACGAAAAGAGCGTGGATTTTTCCCGCACGGGCTGGGAAGGTGGGGGCTTTGCAAGCTGAAACTCAAGTTCACGGCCCGGCCAAGGGCCCATCGGGAGGCAGTCATGTTCAAGGGTATTTTGATCGAGAAAGACGACGCCGGTTATCGCGCGGCGCTGCGCGAGATTGACGAAGCGCAGTTGCCCGAGGGCAATGTGACGGTGCGGGTGGCCTACAGCACCCTGAACTTCAAGGATGGCCTGGCCATCACCGGCAGCAGCCCGGTGGTGCGCAAGTTTCCCATGGTCCCGGGGATCGATCTGGCGGGCATCGTCGAAGACAGCAGCCACCCGGATTACCAGCCCGGCGACCAGGTGTTGCTCAACGGCTGGGGCGTGGGCGAAGGACACTGGGGCGGGCTGGCGCAGAAGGCGCGGCTGGACGGCGACTGGCTGATTCCCTTGCCCCAGGCGTTCAGCGCGGCCGAGGCCATGGCCATCGGCACGGCCGGGTACACGGCGATGCTCAGCATCCTGGCGCTGGAGCGCCACGGCCTGACTCCGAACCAGGGCGAGGTGCTGGTCACCGGGGCCAATGGTGGGGTCGGCAGCTTTGCCATAGCCCTGCTGGCCCGGCTCGGTTATCAGGTGGTGGCATCCACCGGGCGCACTGCCGAGCAGGACTACCTCAAGCGCCTGGGCGCCAGCGAGATCATCGACCGCGCCAGTCTGTCCGCGCCGGGCAAGCCTTTGGCCAAGGAGCGCTGGGCGGCGGTGATCGACTCGGTGGGCAGCCATACCCTGGCCAATGCCTGCGCCAGCACCCAGGCCAACGGCACTGTGGCCGCTTGCGGGCTGGCCCAGGGCATGGACTTCCCGGCGTCGGTAGCGCCCTTCATTCTGCGGGGCGTGACCCTGGTCGGGATCAACAGCGTGACCCAGCCCAAGGCCCGGCGCATCGAGGCCTGGCAGCGCCTGGCGCGTAATCTGGACCCGGCCCTGTTGCCGTTGATCAGCCATGAGATCGGCCTCAGCGAAGCCATCGCTGCCGCATCGCGCCTGCTGGCCGGCGAGTTGCGCGGGCGCGTGGTGGTGGATGTGAATCGCTGATACCGTGCGCACCGGTCACCCAGATAAACGCCAGACAGGAGTACGAAGCATGGATGTCAAACTGCGAGAGGTTCAGCCTTTCTGCGTTTCGGGCTTGCAGGTGCGTACCTGCAATGTCGATGAGCAACAAGCGGACAGCGCGCGGATCGGGCCGATGTGGGAGCGGTTTTTTGTCGAAGGCCTGTTCGACAGCATCGGCCACCGGCAGTCGGACTCGTTCATCTACGGCGTGTACTCCAACTACGAGTCCGATGCCTTGGGGCACTTCGATGTCACCGCCGGTGTGGCGGTGGGTGAGGGCAATGCCGACTATCCGCTGGTGCAGGTGCAGGGTGGCGAGTACCTGGCGTTCTCCGCCAAGGGGCCGATGCCGCAGGTGGTGATCCAGACCTGGGGCCTGGTCTGGGCCTACTTCGAGGACAACCCGCAGGTCCGTCGGCGCTTCGCCACGGACTTCGAGGTGTACACCGGGCCGGAATCGGTGTCGGTGTACATCGGCATTCAAGCCTCGGACGAGCCCTCGCGCTCGAGCAACTGACGCTTGCGCTCCACGCCCCAGCGGTAGCCGGACAGGTGGCCGTCGCTGCGCACCACCCGGTGGCAAGGGATCGCCACCGCCAGGCTGTTGGCGCCACAGGCCTGGGCCACGGCGCGAAAGGATTTCGGCGCGCCGATCCGCTGGGCGATCTCGGCGTAGCTGGCGGTGCTGCCCGGCGGAATCTCCTTGAGGGCCAGCCACACCCGCTCCTGGAACGCCGTGCCTTGCAGGTCCAGCGGCAGGTCGAGGCCAATGGCCGGCGCTTCGATAAACCCCACCACCTTGGCCACCAGTTGCTCGAAATCCTGGTCGGCGCCGATCAGGTTGGCCCGCGGGAATTTGTCCTGCAGGTCCTGCACCAAGGCATTGGGATCGTCGCCCAGCAGGATCGCGCAGACCCCACGATTGCTCTGGGCGACCAGGATCGCCCCCAGGGAACACTGGCCGACGGCGAAGCGGATATCGGCGTTCAGGCCGCCGGCGCGGTAGTCGCTGGGTTTCATCCCGAGCAACTGGTCGGCGGTTTCATAGAAGCGGCTGTTGGAGTTGAAACCCGCGTCGTACAGCGCGTCGGTCACCGAATGGCCGTGCTCCAGCTGGCGCCGCACCCGCCGCGAACGGTGGGCGCTGGCGTAGCCTTTGGGGGTCAGCCCGGTGGCGGCCTTGAATACCCGGTGAAAGTGGAAACTGCTCATGCCGGCTTGCTCGGCCAGCTGTTTCAGGCTGGGCGGCGCTTCGGCCGACTCGATCTGCCGGCATGCGGCCGCTACCAGGCTGGCATGGTGCGCGGCTACCTGGGTCTGGTCGCTGGCGCTGCGTTTGCTCGGCCGGTAACCGGCGGCCTCGGCTTGTTCCGCGGTGTCGAAGAACTCGACGTTCTCCGGCCGGGGCAGGCGCGACAGGCTGCTGGGGCGGCAGTAGACCCCGGTGGTTTTCACCCCATAGACGAACTGGCCATCGGCGCGCGCATCACGGGCCAGGACGGCGAGCCAGCGGGGATCGCTTGCGGTGGTGGGCTTGGGCTGGACCATGGTCATGGACTCTACTCGGTGGCGGTTGTCGCTCAGATTAACCAAGGGCAGGGGGCCTGGCACTCCGAGTCTTGCGCTTGAATTCCCGCGGGATCAAGCGGCCCGGCGAAAGGTCAGGTTGATGCGCCGTGGGCCCAGCAGCGGGTGCGTGCCGTCCTTGAGCGGCAGCACGCCGTGATAGCGCAGGCGGTCGACGCCGCCCCAGACCACCACATCGCCATGCAGCAGCGGCACCCGCAACGGGCGGTCGCTGCGCCGCTCGCCACCCAGCTGAAACACCGCCGGCAAGCCCAGGGAGACGGAGACGATCGGCGCGTCGTAGTCGCGCTCATCCTTGTCCTGGTGCAGGGACATGCGGGCGCCGGGCACATAGTGATTGATCAGGCAGGCGTCCGGATCGAACCCGGCAAAACCGGCCTGGGTCGCGGCGGCCTGGGCCAGTTCGCGCAACACTTCGGGCATCGCCGGCCAGGGCTGGCCGCTCTGCGGATCGATGGCGGTGTAACGGTAGCCGCTGCGGTCGGTGGTCCAGCCCAGCTCGCCGCAACTGCTCAGGCCGACCGACATGGTGAAGCCGCCCGGCGTGACCATCTGCCGGAACGGCGCGGCCCGCAGTACGTCACGCAGGGCTGGCAGCAGGCGCTCGACCCAGGGCAGGGCGAAGCCACGGAACACGAAGGACTGCGGGCCGACCTGTTCGGTGCGGGGCGCCTGTTGCAGTTCGGGTTCGCCGAACAGCTCGGCGGTGAAGTTAGCGTTACTGGGCATCGTGGAAGATCACTCCTAGCGTATGGCGGCGGCCGCTGTGCAGGCGGCTGACGCCATGGCGCAACGTCACCCGGTAATGGCCGCGCACGCCGGGTACCGGACGATGATGCACGGCGAAGATCAGCGCATCACCCTGCTTCAGATCGATGACCTGCGGCCGCGACTGCATGCGCGGGCGCTGTTCGGTGATGACGAATTCGCCGCCGCTGAAGTCGGCGCCGGGGCGTGACAGCAGGATCGCCACCTGCAAGGGGAATACGTTGTCGCCATACAAGTCCTGGTGCAGGCAGTTGTAATCCTGCGGGCCATATTGCAGCAACAAGGGCGTCGGCCGCTGCTGACCGGCGGCGTGGCAGCGCTGGAGAAAGTCTTCGTGCCGGGGCGGATATTGCACGGGGATATTCATCAGCTGGTTCCAGCGGTTGGCCAGCGGCATCAGGTGCGGATAGAGCTGGCCGCGCAGTTCGGCGACCAGCTTCGGCAAGGGGTAGGCGAAATACTGGTATTCGCCGCGGCCGAAACCGTGCCTGGCCATGACCACTCGCGAACGAAACAATTCGCTGCGCGGATACAAACTGCTGAGCTCATGACATTCATCGGCGCTGAGCAGGTTGCCGATCACTGTGCTGCCGTCCTGATTGAGCTGCCGCTCGATCGAGGGCCAGTCCAGGCAGGCAAGACGTTGTGCGAGGGCGGGGGCGGACATCCTGGCGTTCCTGAGGCAGAGGCTGATATCCGCCAGTCTAGGAAGCGCGCGGGCCGCTCACACTCCGCTGCTTGCGCTCGAATTCGTCACAGAAGCAGGGGCTTACAGCGCCTTGCTCACGCTGACGTCGCTGATGACGTCGTCGGTCTGGCCGTGCAGGGCTTCCAGTGCGGCCTTGGCTTCTTCCTGGGTGCCGCTTTCCAGCTGGGCGAACTCGAAACGGCGTTCGCCGTTGAGTTTGTATTTGATGACGTACTTGGTCGTTTGGGCCACGGTGATACCTGTTTGTCGCGGACTGGGGCGGGGTTCAGCGCAGTTTCGAGCTGGACCGGCGGATGATCTTGATCGAGTGGGTCAGGTTCGGCTTGCGGGTGACGCTGATGGGCCGGCGGTTGACGGTGTCGATGGTGATGTTCCAGAAGCCGGTGCTCGGTGCGGTGATCTTGGCCGGGAACTTGTCGAACGCGCCGCCATGATAAGTGTGACGTCCGCCGTTCTTGAAGCTTCGGAAGTTGGCGTCGTTCATCAGGCGGATGTTGCAGACCTGGGAGCATTCGATGACGACGATATCGTCTTCGTTGAGGTGCTCGCGCTGGTGGATAAATTTCATGGGCGCCTCCAGAAGGGCTTTTGCTACAAAATCAAAACGATGGCGCAGTTTATCAGGCCGCGGCCGGCGGCTTTGACAATTTAAAACAGTTATTTGCCGATTATTTAGGATAAATCTGACTGATCCGGAGAAAAATGCCATTTCTGCGGTCGGACGGTCTTTATCGGAGGAAATGTATGAAGTGGGGTGTGTTGATTCTGGCCTTGGCGATCAGTGGTTGTGCGACAGTCTCGGACATTAACCAGACACTGCCCACCCTGAACGTGATTTCAGGGAAAAAGCCGCAGGAGTACGCCAAGTGCGTCAGCGACAAACTGGCTGACAGCCGTGGCCAGTTGCAGGTCGAACCGCATAAGGACGGTATGCGCGTTATCGTTCCGCAGAAACTGTCGGCAGGGCCGACCGCGGTGTTCGATATCGAGGAACGTTCCGGCGGCAGCAGCATCAAGCTGCATGAAAGCATGTCCAATGTGCCCATGCGTCCGGGCGATATCCGCAAGGCGGCGGAGGACTGCATTTCCGGCTGATCGCCGAGGGATTTTTCAAGAGCCCGCCCTGGCCCGGATTTCCGTGGCGAGGGCGGGCTTTTTTGTGCCCGGTGACAAGGCAGGCTCGGTGGGTTTCGCGTTGTAGCCAAAGGTCTATTGGCCTACTCTTTGTAGGCTTATATAAAATAAGCCTAAGGATATAACTAGAAAAATGGAGTTCGCCATGATCCCCATGGATCGAATACTGCTGAGCAGCCTGATGCTGTTTTTTGTCGCCAGTGCCCAGGCCGTGGATGGGCAGAAAGTGTTTACCCAGGGTGGAGCGCAGCCCGGCGCCACGGCCTGCCTGGCCTGTCACGGTGGTGATGGTCTGGGTTTGGCAGCCGCCGGATTTCCACGTCTGGCGGGATTGTCGGCGGGTTATCTGCGCAAGCAGCTGGAAGATTTTCGCAGCGGTGCGCGCAGCAATCCGGTCATGCAGCCATTGGCCAAGGCCCTGAGCGATGACGAGATAGACGCGGTCAGCCAGACCCTGGCGGCCATGCCGGCTGTGACGCCAGCGCCGATCAACCGCAGCGCCATGGCCGAGGGGGTCGGTGCAAGGCTGGCCCTGCGTGGCGCCTGGGAGCGGCAGGTTCCGGAGTGCGTGATTTGCCATGGACCGGGTGGCGTGGGTGTGGGAGACGCCTTTCCGCCGTTGGCCGGGCAGCCCGCGGCTTATCTGATCGGGCAGTTGAATGCCTGGCGCGATGGCACGCGCCGCAACGACCCGAACGATCTGATGGGACACATCGCCAAGGCCCTGAGCCCCGAGGAAATCACGGCGGTGGCCGACTACTTTGCCAAGGTCGGCAGCCTGTCCGCCAAGGCCGATAACCAGGAGCCCAAGCCATGAACCGTGATCTTCTATTGGGCTTTTCCCTCGTCTTGCTGGCGACCCAGGTTCATGGCGCCGCGGTCACCATGGAAGACCAATCACAGTTGCGGGAGCCGGCATCGAGTGCTGTCCATCCCCAGTATTTCCAGCCACCAGCAGAGAGCGAACTGCCAGACAATGCCTACGGCAAGATGGTCCGCGACGGTTATGCGCTGTTCGTCGACACCAAGCGCCTGGCGCCGAAGTTCGTCGGTAATGGGCTCAATTGCAGCAATTGCCACCTGGATCAGGGGCGGCTGGCCAACTCCGCGCCGCTGTGGGGCGCCTATCCGATGTACCCGGCGTATCGCAAGAAGAACAACAAGGTGAACACCTACGCCGAGCGCTTGCAGGGTTGCTTCCAGTTCAGCATGAACGGCACGCCGCCGGCTGCCGACAGCTACGAGATCACCGCGTTGTCGGTGTACTCCTATTGGCTGGCGAGCAAGGCACCGATCGGTGTCGAGTTGCCCGGGCGTGGTTATCCCGAGGTGCCGCAACCGGCCCAGGGCTACGACCTGGCCCGCGGCGAGCAGGTGTACCGGGCGCAATGCGCGGTCTGCCATGGCGATAACGGCCAGGGCCAGAAGGTCGGTGCCGACTATGTCATGCCGCCGCTCTGGGGCAAGGACTCGTACAACTGGGGCGCCGGCATGCACCGGATCAACACCGCCGCGTCCTTTATCAAATACAACATGCCCCTGGGCAAGGCCGGCAGCTTGAGCGACCAGCAGGCCTGGGACGTGGCGGCGTTCGTCAATCGCCATGAGCGGCCGCAGGATCCGCGGCTGGTGGAGGGCTCGATCGAGAAGACTCGGCTCAAGTTCCACGCCAACGACGGGGTCAATCTGTATGGCCAGACGGTAGATGGCGTGCTGATTGGCCAGGGCATCCGATAAACTGTCGGCCATTGTCAAAGATGCCGTCGAAATCCAGGTTTCGGCGGCATCGTTTTTTGGGAGAAAGCATGAAGCGCGAAACAGTCCGGGAGAGGCATGCAGAGGGGCATATCTCTGCGACCCATGTGATTCAGAATCCGGCGAATTCCGGGGAATGGATCGTGTTCTTCAAGAAAAGCGCGGGGCGCAGCTATTTTCTTGTGGATGACAACGATGAAGTCGAGTCATTCGACCGGCTGGACGACCTGATCGAAACCATTCGCAACCTGGGCATCAAGTTTGCCGAGATTCATATGTAGGCCGGGTGTCTGTTACTTGCAGACCACTACGACACTGCGGCTTTTGTAGTTGCCGACATCCGCCCCCAGGGTCTTGTCGCTTTCCTTGAGTGACGGCGTGCCGTCGGTGCCGATGATCCGATAGCCGGTGCCGGCACAGGAGGCGTCGGCCTTTTCATAGCAGCTGGCCCAGGAGCTGGCCTCGCCGGAGCAATCGATGCTCAGGCCTTGTTCGCCGTTTTCCAGGTAGGTATCGGAAACGGTGGCGCATCCGCTCAGGGCCAGTACCGCAGTCAGTGCCAGAAGTTTGTGCATGGGTGTGGTCGTCGTCGAGAAGTTTGAGCCCCGGGGGAGGGCTGGACACCCTTGGCGAGCGTCTGGGACAAGATGCTATAGCGAACCGCCACTGCGGTACAGATCGGCATGAAAAAGCCCTGCGCGGGGCAGGGCTCTTCGGTGCGGGGACAGTCTCAGGACTTGGGGCTGCGACGCGCCGAGGCGTGGCCGGCCGAATCCTCGAACACCGATGCCACTTCGACCGCCATCGCCTCGCTGGCGAAAGGCCCGGCGACGTTCTCGCCCTGGGCACTGACCAGACACCACTGGCCGTCTTTCAACTGCTTGATCTGATAACCGTTTACGCTTTTTGTTGCCGACATCTATCTGCCTCGTTGGCGGGGTTCAAGGGCGCCATGATAGCGGTAAACGAGCCGCTGCAAGAGTGCGGACGAGGGTTCAAACGCAGAAAATCAAGGCTTTGCGGCCAGATGGCGGTTTACGGCGCGGGTTATCTGTACGATGCTGCGCAGCTATGTTCGCAGCCAGTGCGGAACTATCCGCGGCAATATTTCTCTTAGATGGCAGCGGTTAGCCAGCGCGGCCCATTGTAAGGTGCACGCGGCCTGATTAGACTGCGCCGAAATTCGTACGTACAGCCCTTTTAAGGACTCATATGATCAAGAAATGCTTGTTCCCAGCAGCCGGTTACGGTACTCGCTTCCTGCCAGCGACTAAAGCCATGCCCAAAGAAATGCTGCCGGTGGTGAACAAGCCACTGATCCAGTACGGCGTTGAAGAAGCACTGGACGCCGGCCTGAACGAAATCTCCATCGTCACCGGTCGCGGCAAGCGCGCCCTGGAAGACCACTTCGACATCAGCTACGAGCTGGAAAACCAGATCAAGGGCACCGACAAGGAAAAATACCTGGTCGGCATCCGCAAGCTGCTGGACGAGTGCTCGTTCTCCTACACCCGTCAGACCGAGATGAAAGGCCTGGGTCACGCGATCCTGACCGGCCGTCCACTGATCGGCGACGAGCCGTTCGCCGTGGTCCTGGCGGACGACCTGTGTGTGAACCTGGAAGGCGACGGCGTCCTGACCCAGATGGTCAAGCTGTACAAGCAGTATCGCTGCACCATCGTCGCGATCCAGGAAGTCGACCCGCAGGAAACCAACAAGTACGGGGTGATCGCCGGTGACCTGATCGGTGACGACCTCTACCGCGTGCGCAACATGGTCGAGAAGCCGAAGCCGGAAGACGCTCCGTCGAACCTGGCGATCATCGGTCGTTACATCCTGACCCCGGACATCTTCAGCCTGATCGAACAGACCGAGCCAGGCAAAGGCGGCGAGATCCAGATCACTGACGCCCTGATGAAGCAGGCGCAGGACGGTTGTGTGATTGCCTACAAGTTCAAGGGCAAGCGTTTCGACTGCGGTGGCGCCGAAGGCTACATCGAAGCGACCAACTTCTGCTTCGAACACTTCTACAAGACCGGCAAGGCTTACTGATAGCCCGCTTGGTCCTTGTACTGAAAAGCCACCTTCGGGTGGCTTTTTCGTTTTATGCCCCTATGTAAATCCTCTAGCGCTGACCGCATGCGCATCTGCGGTTATGCTGTCAGCCTGCCTGGGAGAGTGAAATGGCCTACGATTTTGATCTTTATGTAATTGGCGCCGGTTCCGGCGGTGTGCGTTCGGCGCGGTTCGCCGCGGGTTTTGGCGCGAAAGTCGCGGTCGCCGAAAGCCGCTATCTGGGCGGTACCTGTGTCAACGTCGGCTGCGTGCCGAAAAAACTGCTGGTGTACGGCGCCCACTTCGCCGAGGACTTCGAACAGTCCGCAGGCTTCGGCTGGAGCCTGGGAGAGGCCGATTTCGACTGGGCCAGGCTGATCGCCAACAAGGATCGCGAGATCAATCGCCTGAACGGCATCTATCACAATCTGCTGGTCAACAGCGGCGTGACCTTGCACGAAGGCCACGCCAGGCTGATCGACCCGCACCAGGTGGAGATCAATGGCCAGCGCTACAGCGCCAAGCACATCCTGATCGCCACCGGCGGCTGGCCGCAGATCCCGGATATTCCGGGGCGCGAACACGCCATCAGCTCCAACGAGGCGTTTTTCCTCAAGGAACTGCCCAAGCGCATCCTGGTGGTGGGCGGCGGTTATATCGCGGTGGAATTCGCCGGGATCTTCCACGGCCTGGGCGCGGACACCAAGCTGCTGTATCGCGGTGAGCTGTTCCTGCGTGGCTTCGACGGCGCGGTGCGCAAGCACTTGCAGGAAGAGCTGACCAAGCGTGGGCTCGACCTGCAGTTCAACGCCGATATCGAACGTATCGAAAAGCAGGCCGATGGCAGCCTGAAGGTCACCCTCAAGGATGGCCGCGAGTTGGCCACCGATTGCGTGTTCTACGCTACCGGCCGGCGGCCGATGCTCGACAACCTGGGGCTGGAAAATACCGGGGTGAAGCTCGACAAGCGTGGCTTCATCGAGGTCGATGAGCAGTACCAGAGTGCCGAGCCGTCGATCCTGGCGATTGGCGACGTGATCGGGCGTGTGCAGTTGACGCCGGTGGCCCTGGCCGAAGGCATGGCCGTGGCGCGGCGTCTGTTCAAGCCGGAGCAGTATCGTCCGGTGGACTACAACATGATCCCGACCGCGGTGTTCAGCCTGCCGAATATCGGCACCGTCGGCCTCACCGAAGAGCAGGCGCGTGAAGCCGGGCACAAGGTGCAGATTTTCGAAAGCCGCTTCCGGCCAATGAAGCTGACCCTGACCGAGTGCCAGGAGCGCACGCTGATGAAGCTGGTGGTGGATGCCGACACCGACAAGGTGCTGGGCTGCCATATGGTCGGTCCGGACGCCGGCGAGATCGTCCAGGGCCTGGCGATTGCCTTGAAGGCCGGCGCCACCAAGCGTGACTTCGACGAAACCATCGGGGTGCACCCGACGGCCGCCGAAGAGTTCGTCACCATGCGCACGCCGGTCGCCGGTTAAGCCTGTTCTGGCGGCTCCGGCCGCTGTTCTTCTGTTGCTGGCTGCGCCTCGGCCTTCGCGGCGGTAGCCAGTTGCAGGGCCTCCAGGCTGGCCTCGGCCTTGGCGGTGCGCAGTTCCAGTTGTCGATTATCCTGTAGCTGCCGCTCCAGGTTCTGCTTGAACTCATGACTCTCCAGCAAGGCGACGCGCAGGCGTTCCTGGAGGAGGGTGTGTTCGCTGTTCAGGCGGCTGGATTGCTCCATCAACTGTCCAAGCTTGCTGTCGGTCTTCTGTGCCTGCTCCTGCGCCTGGCGCAGCTCCTTCTGGGTGGCGCGCTGCTCGCTGGTCAGGCGTTCGTTGTCGCGGTGCAACTGGGTGATCTCGTCCTGGCGCACCAGGGCGCTTTGCTGGGCCTGGCGCAGTTCCTGTTGCACCTGTTGTAGCTGGCCTTCATGGCGGCGCTGATCCTGTTCGCGCTGTTCCTTGACCGCGCTGCGGTAGTGCTCGAGGGCATCCCGGGCGTGCAGGTGCTTTTCTTCCAGCGAGCGAATCTGCTCGTCCTTGTCTTTCAGGCGCAACTCGAAGTCCGCCAGGGCCTGGTTCAGCCCGGCATTGCGCGTCTGTTCGCTCTGCAGCATGGAGCGGGTCTCCTGCAGCAGCGCGCTTTCGCTGGCCAGGGCTGACGCCTGGGTCTGCAGTTGTTGCCGCAGTTGGGCCTGTGCCTGCTCGGCTGTGGCCTGCTGCGCCACCAGCTCCCGATTCATTTCCTCCACCTGTGCCTGTGCCTGCTCCACAGGCTCCTGGGCTTGTTCGCGCAGGCGTTGGGCCATGCGCTGGACCAGTTCCGTCAGCTCTTCTTCCAGGGCTTCCTGGGGCGCGGCGCGGCGGGCTTCGCTCTGCTCCAGCTCCTTCAGGTAGCGGTGGATGGTGGTCTTCGAGCCGGTATTGCCCATTTCGATGCGCACCGCATCGATGCTGGGGTGTTCGCCGCGGGCGAGGATTGCCGAACGGGCGATTTGCACCACCGCCTTGTTAACGCCGCCACGAGCCATGGGATCTCCTACGATTACGTACTTTTTTACGTGGTATGTATAAAGTGTAATTGTACAATAAAAACAAAGATAAATATTCGAATTATTGACATGGGATATACTGGTATTACCCCGTGTCATAGCTAGATCGCCCTGTTTCAGCCCGCCATTTCCGTACCGCAACACGAGTCGAGCAAGCCATGAGTGAACTGGATCGTTACCTGCACGCCGCGACCCGCGACAACACCCGGCGCAGTTACCGGGCAGCCATCGAGCATTTCGAGGTGACCTGGGGCGGGTTTCTGCCGGCGACCAGCGACAGCGTGGCGCGTTATCTGGTGGCGTACGCGGGGGAGCTGTCGATCAACACCCTGAAGCTGCGGCTCTCGGCCCTGGCGCAGTGGCACAACAGCCAGGGTTTCGCCGACCCGACCAAGGCGCCAGTGGTGCGCCAGGTGTTCAAGGGCATTCGCGCGCTGCACCCGGCCCAGGAGAAACAGGCCGAACCCTTGCAGTTGCAGCATCTGGAGCAGGTAATCGCCTGGTTGGAGCAGGAAGCCAGCCAGGCCCGGCTCGATGACAATCAACCGGCCCTGCTGCGCGCGCGGCGTGACAGCGCGCTGATTCTCCTGGGGTTCTGGCGCGGCTTTCGCAGCGATGAGCTGTGCCGGCTACGGATCGAGCATGTGCAGGCGGTGGCGGGTTCCGGCATCAGCCTGTATCTGCCCCGCAGCAAGAGCGACCGCGACAACCTCGGCAAGACCTGGCACACCCCGGCGCTGCGCCGGCTGTGCCCGGTCCAGGCCTATATCGAGTGGATCAATGTCGCCGCCCTGGTACGCGGGCCGGTGTTCCGTGGCATCGACCGCTGGGGCCATCTGAGCGAGGAGGGCCTGCACGCCAACAGTGTGATTCCGTTATTGCGCCAGGCCCTGGAGCGCGCCGGGGTCGCCGCCGAGCAATACACCAGCCACTCCTTGCGCCGCGGCTTTGCCACCTGGGCCCATCGCAGTGGCTGGGACCTCAAGTCGCTGATGAGCTATGTCGGCTGGAAGGACATCAAGTCGGCGATGCGCTACGTCGAAGCCAGTCCGTTTCTCGGCATGGCCCTGACCCAGGAAAAGCCGGTCGCCGAGTAAATACGCATTTCTTCTATTAATACTGCACGCTAATAGCCAAACCTAATCAGCAGCATCAGCTTTGCCAATGAGCCTCGGCTGGGATCATTGGTTAGGATTCTCCCCATCAAGTTTTCAACCCAAGTTTTTACCCACTGATGGAGAATCACCGATGCCTATCATCAACAGCCAAGTCAAACCGTTCAAAGCAACCGCTTTCAAAAATGGCGAGTTCATCGAAGTGTCGGACGCCACTCTGAAAGGCAAATGGTCCGTCGTGTTCTTCTACCCGGCCGACTTCACCTTCGTTTGCCCAACCGAGCTGGAAGACCTGGCAGACAACTACGCCGAATTCCAGAAACTGGGCGTGGAAATCTACAGCGTTTCGACTGACACCCACTTTGCCCATGCCGCCTGGCACAACACTTCGCCAGCCATCGGCAAGATCCGCTACACCATGATCGGCGACCCGACCCTGGCCATCTCCCGCAACTTCGACGTGCTGATCGAAGAAGCCGGTCTGGCTGACCGTGGCACCTTCGTGATCAACCCGGAAGGCCAGATCAAGATCGTTGAAATCAACGACGGCGGTGTCGGCCGTGACGCTTCCGAGCTGCTGCGCAAGATCAAGGCCGCTCAATACGTCGCTGCCCACCCAGGCGAAGTCTGCCCAGCCAAGTGGAAAGAAGGCGAGGCTACCCTGGCTCCTTCCCTGGACCTGGTCGGCAAGATCTAAGCCTGTGACTCGCTACAGCAGGGCGGACCGCCGCACCTAAGTCAGCTGCACCGCCCTCAAGAACGCCCGGGCGAGATTCGCTCGGGCGTTTTTTTTCGATCTGAATAAAAGGAAATCGCCCGTATGTTGGACGCCAATCTTAAAGCCCAGTTGAAGTCATACCTGGAACGGGTCACCCAGCCGATCGAGATCGTTGCCTCTCTCGACGACGGTGCGAAATCCCAGGAAATGCTCGAATTGCTGAAAGACGTTGCCAGTCTTTCCAGCCAGATTACCTTGCTCGACAACGGTAACGATGCACGTAAACCATCGTTCTCGATCAATCGGCCGGGTGCCGACATCAGCCTGCGTTTCGCCGGCATTCCCATGGGCCACGAATTCACTTCCCTGGTGCTGGCCTTGCTGCAAGTCGGCGGCCACCCCTCGAAAGCCAGTGTCGAAGTGATCGAACAGATCCGCGCCCTCAAAGGCGAGTTCAACTTCGAGACTTACTTCTCGCTGTCCTGCCAGAACTGCCCGGACGTGGTCCAGGCGCTGAACCTGATGGCGGTGCTGAACCCGAACATCCGCCACGTCGCCATCGACGGCGCGTTGTTCCAGGACGAAGTCAACGATCGCAAGATCATGGCGGTTCCCAGTGTCTACCTCAATGGCGTGAACTTCGGCCAGGGCCGCATGGGCCTGGAAGAAATCCTCGGCAAGCTCGACACCGGCGCCATCGAGAAGCAGGCGGAAAAAATCAGCGCCAAGGACGCCTTCGATGTCCTGGTGGTCGGCGGTGGCCCGGCCGGTGCGTCGGCGGCTATCTACGCGGCCCGCAAAGGCATCCGCACCGGTGTCGCGGCCGAGCGTTTCGGCGGCCAGGTGCTGGACACCATGGCCATCGAGAACTTCGTCTCGGTCCAGGAAACCGAAGGGCCGAAACTGGCCAGCGCCCTGGAAGAGCACGTTCGCCAGTACGACGTCGACATCATGAACCTGCAGCGCGCCAGCGCGCTGGTGCCGGCCAAGGAAGTCGGCGGCCTGCACGAAGTGCGTTTCGAAAGCGGCGCAAGCCTCAAGGCCAAGTCGCTGATCCTGGCCACCGGTGCCCGCTGGCGCGAGATGGGGGTGCCCGGCGAGCAGGAATACAAGGCCAAGGGCGTGTGCTTCTGCCCGCACTGCGACGGTCCGCTGTTCAAGGGCAAGCGTGTGGCGGTGATCGGTGGCGGTAACTCCGGCGTCGAGGCGGCCATCGACCTGGCGGGTATCGTCAGCCACGTGACCCTGCTGGAGTTCGACAGCAAGCTGCGCGCCGACGCCGTGCTGCAACGCAAGCTGTACAGCCTGGCGAACGTCAAAGTGATCACCAGCGCGCTGACCAGCGAAGTCAAGGGTGACGGCCAGAAAGTCACCGGCCTGGTGTACAAGGACCGCGATTCGGGCGAGTTCAACACCGTCGACCTGGAAGGGATCTTCGTGCAGATCGGTCTGCTGCCGAACACCGACTGGCTCAAGGGCACTGTCGAGCTGTCGCCCCGTGGCGAGATCATTGTCGATGCCCGTGGCGAGACTTCGCTGCCCGGCGTGTTTGCCGCCGGTGACGTGACCACCGTGCCGTACAAGCAGATCGTGATCGCGGTAGGCGAGGGCGCCAAGGCTTCGCTGAGTGCCTTCGACCACCTGATCCGCACCTCCGCGCCGGCCTGAGTCGACAGCGGAAAAAACAAAACCCCATGAGCCTTGGCTCATGGGGTTTTTTGTTGGTGGCTTCTGTAGGAGCGAAGCTTGCTCGCGATCAACGATAACGCGGTGAGTCAGGCAAACCGCGTTGTGCCTATCGCGGGCAATACAGGTGGGTTACAGCGGCGCTGGCTGGATGATCTCCACCCAGTAGCCGTCCGGGTCCTTGATAAAGGCCAGGCTCTTCATGCGGCCGTCGTTCAGGCGCTTCTGGAAATCGCAGCCCAGGGCTTCGAAGCGCTCGCAGGCGGCGACGATATCCGGCACCGAAATGCAGATATGGCCAAAGCCGCGCGGGTCGGTGTTGCCGTTGTGATAGGCGAAAGCCGCGTCGTTCTCGGTGCCGTGGTTGTGGGTCAGCTCGAGGATGCCAGGGATCGATTTCATCCATTCGGTACGGGCCGCGGCGTCGGCCGGGATCTGCGCCTTGTCCACCAGGGCGAGGAAGTACAGGCTGAATTCGGCTTCGGGGAAGTCGCGTTTTTCCACCAGCGAGAAACCCAGGACGCGGGTGTAGAAATCCAGGGACTGGGTGATGTCCTTGACCCGCAACATGGTGTGGTTGAACACAAAGTTGGTAGTGGCGGTGTCAGGCTGGGCAGTCACGCCGGGGAAAGTATTGAGTTCGTGCAGGCTCATGGGCCCTCCGGAAAAGAAGTGGGGCAAACGGCGCTCGCGCTGACGAGCAGTCCCTTGGCTTGCAGGGCTTCGGGCGTCCTTGCGGTCGGGCAATGATACGCAAGAGCGGCAGGGCGCACCAAACACAAAGCTACGAACCTGTTGCTCGATACTCCTGCCAGCCTCAGACTTCAGGGCCCGTCCCTTATGTGTTCATGACCATGCGTTTATCGTTCAAAACCCTGTGCCTGCTTGCGTCCTGGCTTCTGCTTCCGGCCCTGGCCGAGGCGGCGGACCCGGTGATCACCTGGCCCAGCGGCTGGCAGATCGAAGAGTTGCCACAGGCGCAAGAACAACCGGCCAAGGTATTCCGCCAGCGCGCGGTGAAGAACGATGCCGGCGGCACACCGTTGATGGTCATGGAGTTGACCATGACTCAAGTTGAAAGTGGGCATCAGGTCAATTTGCAGGCGGTCTTGCTGGAGATGCGCAAGTCGGTGCAGAAGGACTTTGGGCGCGGCGGTTATCAAAGTGTGTGCACGCGCATTCATGACACGACATTGAGTCGTCTGGCGGCGCTGGAAACCACTTGCACCATTACCGAAAACGGCCGCCATGTGTTGTCGCAAACACTGGTGGCGGCTGTCGATGGCGATAAGGCCTATGTATTGTCTTATGCCGGACAGGCTGCGGTTTATGCCGAAAGCCAGGAGGAAATCCGCGGGGTGCGAAGTAGCCTGAAACTTTAACAGGACGATTGTGCTACGTCGGCCAGCGCGGTTCGCGCCTTTGAACTAAATACAAAGTTGTAGGATCGGGCAGGGGGATTGGGGGTGCAGCTGCAGTTTCGGCTGGGTGTTTATTGCCGCTCAGGCAATCTATGGGCTGCAACTTATTCGATTTCGAAACAAACAGCCTTCGTTTAAAGGTAAAGACCCTGCATAGGCAGGGTCTTTTATATACATCGGTTACTTAACTGCGCAGCCAGGAATCTACAGTGGCAGCGCCGTACTGTTCTTTCCAGGCTTTAAGGCCGCGATGATTGCCGCCCTTGGTTTCGATCAACTCGCCGGTGTGCGGGTTCTGATAAACCTTGACCACGCGTGCACGACGGGTTTTCGGCGCGCCCGAGAGCGGCAGAGCGGATTTGCCCGGATGAGGATCGAGAATGGCGATAATGTCGCGCAGGCTTTTGCCGTAGGTCTTCATCAGGCCCTGGAGCTTTTCCTCGAACTCGATTTCTTTCTTGAGTCCGGCGTCGTTCTTCAGGGATTCCAGCTGGGCGAGCTGTTCTTGAAGGGCCTTTTCTGCTGCACGAAATTCAGCGAGTCTGGACAATATCTTTACTCCAATAGTGTATTTGGCTGATACCAACCGCAAACAAAGCTATAAGCCAAGAGCCTTAGAACGACTCGATTATAATGGCCCACCTGCGAATCTTGTACAGGCTGGAAAAATTGTAGTAGTTAATCTGGCGCAAGTAAATCATGGCGTTGTTGGTGCACACAATTTGTCATCTTCTGATTCAAATTGGTGCGTGAAACAATTGCCGAGTTCAATAAATTTTCATCAGAAATGGCTATTTAATGGCGCGCCAGCGCTTGTAGGAAATCTTCCCCGGGCATCGGTCTGCCGAATAAGTAGCCTTGTAGGAAATCGACTCCATGGGCGGCCAGATAGTCCTGTTGTTCCGCTGTTTCCACACCCTCGGCGACTATCCCCAGTTCGAGTTTGCCCGAGAGTTCGATGATGCTGTCGAGTATGTGGCGGGACAGGGCGTCAACCCCAATCATGGCCACGAAGCTCTGGTCGATCTTCAGATAGTCGACATTGAACTTGCGCAAGTAACCCAGGCTTGAATGGCCGGTGCCGAAGTCGTCGATGGCGATCATCACCCCCAACTTGTGCAGTTCCTCGAACAGGCTGTGGGTGATCGCGGTCGGCTCCACCAGTTCGCGTTCGGTCAACTCCAGGACCAGGCGCACCTTGCCCGGCGGGAACAGGTCGAGAAACTCCCGGCAATCCTCGAGCAACTCCAGGTCCTGGCAATGGCTGGCGGTGATATTGATGCCGATATGAAAGTCGTCGATGAAGGTATGGGCATGAGGCGCCAGCAGCAGGGCGGTCTGCTGCATCAGCGAACGGGTCATGGGCACGATCAGGCCGGAATGCTCGGCGAAGGGAATGAACAGGTCCGGACGCACCAGGCCTTCACGAGGGTGTTTCCAGCGCATCAGCACTTCGATGCCGGCCCACTGCTTGGTGTCGCCACGCACCACGGGCTGGAAGTACGGGATGAACTCGGCCGCTTCCAGGGCGCGTTGCAGTTCATGACTGGGGGACGACGAGCGCTTTTGCAGCCAGTGGCCAAGGACCGCCGCCAGCACCCCGAAAAAGATCAGCAGGCTGAACAGGGCAGGGTACTGGGACTTCATGTAGAGCCAGATATCGCCCTCGGGGAACCCCGCGTTGACGCTGTAGGGAAAGCGCGAAGAGGCCATCCGATAAGGGGCTACCGGGGGCGGCGGGGCGACGGATTCGTGGACCTGGCCATCGTCGGCCAGCCAGTAGGGGCCCACTTGCAGTTGCAGCTCGGCAAAGCGGCTGATCAGGCGCAAGGCGTTGCTCAGGTGATAACCGTCGATGCTGGCCAGGACCGCGCGTTCGCCCTCTTGCAGGCGATAGACCAGCAGCGCGGTGTTGGGCGTGACCGGGTTGCCGTCCATCAACCACAGCTTGCCGTCGACATAGTTGGCCGGGTCCAGCTCGAACGAGGACGGGCCGAGCAGCGAGCTGCAGTAATTGTCATTGCGCCACACCAGATTGGTCGAGCGCACGAACGGGCGGCGAGTCACCTGTTCGCGCAGGGCCAGTTGCCGGAAATCGTCGCAGGGCTGGCCGACTTGCGCCATCAGCGACCGGGCGGCGATGTCGGTGTTGTCGAGCATCAGGTCGAACTGGCGGATCGCTTCCTCGGCGGTCTGCTGGCTGCTGTGGATCAGCGCGCGCTCGGCCTGCATATAGAGGATGACCACGCCCAGCGCTACCGGCAGCAAGCCGATCAGCAGGGTCCACAGATTGCGGGTAGAGCGTTTCAGCGGGCCTTTGGCGGTCAATGGCATGGAGGAAAAACCTGTGGCGAAATGGAGGCCAGAAAACACTCAAAAGCCGCTGGACGGTACGGCGGCATCCGGTCCATGGGCATGATAGACGGTGGCCCCGGGTTGCGCTCAGTCACGGCGATACAGACTCCGCGCCTGCTCGATAAAGGCCAGGGTCGCCGGCGACGCCTGCCGCCGGTCCAGCACCGCCAGCCCTACCTGGCGCCGGGCGGGGGGTGACAGCGCCTTGATCCGATAACGCGGGTCGTTGGCCTCGGGCAGCGACAATTGGGCGACCAGGGTCAGGGCATCGCCGCGGGCCACGGTCCCCAGGGTGCTGAGCAGTTGCGAGCTGCGATAGCGGATGTTGGGGCTGAGCCTGGCCGCGAGGAACAGCCGGGAAACCAGCTCGGCGGAACCGGCCTCGGTGAGGATGAACGGGTCGTCGCACAGCTCGGCAAGGCTCACCGAGTCCTTGGCGGCCAGCCCATGTTGGCTGGGGATCAGCGCCACCATCTGGTCTTCCACCAGGGCGAAGCAGTCGAAGCGCTCCTGGGGCAGCACCACGAAACCGACATCGATGCGCCGTTCTTCCAGCCATTGCAGCACTTGGCGGTCGGGCCCCTCGTCGATGTGCACCTCGATACCGGGATGGGCCGCGCGGTAACGCTGGAGGATCGCCGGAAGCAGCTTCATCGACGAGGTCGGGCCGAACGAGCCGATGCGCAAGGTGCCGCGTTTCATGCCGCGGGCATCGGCGGCTTCCTGTTCCATGGTGGCGGCCAGGCCGAGGATGGCGCGGGCTCGCAGTAATAGTTGCTGGCCGATATCGGTGAGTTCCACCAGCGACTGATGCCGGCGGATCAGCTCGACCCCGAGTTCCTGCTCCAGGGACTTGAGCGCGTGGGACACCGCCGACTGGCTGATGCCCAGGCGGCTGGCGGCGCTGGTGAAACCGCGCAGCTCGGCCACCAGGGAGAAGATCTGCAGTTGGCTCAGGGTCATGAGTAAAAGCTCATTTTACGATGATCGGGCATTAGTCGAAGAATACCCGAACTTTCCTTGATCCGCGCCTCGGGGCCTTATGAAAACTGTCGATCAAACCTGTGCCGGGCCTTCCGATCTGCCGGTGTATTGCAAGCTGGCGGCGGTCACCATGATCTGGGGCGGCACCTTTGTTGCCGGGCGGCTATTGGCGGGTACCTTGGAGCCTTTGCTGGCCGCCAGCCTGCGTTTTCTCCTGGCCAGCCTGGCCTTGCTGCTGTTCATGGCGATCGCCCGGATTGCCCTGGTGCGCCCGAGCCTGGCGCAGTTCGCCCAGTTGGCGGTGCTGGGGTTTTTCGGGATCTTTTTCTACAACCTGTGTTTCTTCGAGGGCCTGCAGTCGATCAATGCGTCCCGTGCTTCGCTGATCGTCGCGCTCAATCCGGCGGTGATTGCCCTGGCGTCCTGGGCGCTGTTCAAGGAGCGCTTGAGCGGCGCCAAGCTGTTCGGCATTGCCTTGTGCCTGGGGGGCGCGGGGGTGGTGATCCTCAGTCGCGACCCGGGGGCCTTGTCCAGCGGCCCGGGCAGTGGGCGCGGGGACCTGCTGATTTTCGGCTGTGTGCTGGGCTGGGGCGTCTATTCGTTGTTTTCGCGCAACCTGAACCAGACCCTGGGCCCGTTGCAGACCGTGACCTATTCGATCCTGCTGGGCACGGCAATGCTCTGGAGCACCACCGCCCTGCGCGGCGAGGTGCGCCTCGAGGCGCTGGCGAGCCTGACCCTGGAGCAGGGCCTGAGCCTGCTGTACCTCGGCGTGCTGGGCTCGGCCCTGGCGTATATCTGGTATTACGACGGCCTGCGCAAGATCGGCGCGACCCGTTCGGGGGTGTTTATCGCGCTCAATCCGCTGACCGCGGTGATCCTTGGCGCGCTGCTGCTGGACGAGCGCCTGAGCCTGGCCATGTGCCTGGGCGGCGTGCTGATCCTGTGGGGCATTTACCAGTGCAACAAACCCCTTGCGAGCCTGGAAAAAAAGCGGATTTTATAGAGAGTGCGGACAAACAGTTTTACGCTGTGTAGAATCTGGTTACGCATACAATAATAAAGTCTTCTGGCAGCAGAAGCCTCGCCCCCCAGCCGGTAAGACAGGGTCGACATGAAGATTCTCGGGTTTCAACTGATTTACGGTGATTTCCTCGCGCGCAGCGTGCGGGGCATCTCTTGCGCGCCACCTGCCTGCCTCAGCATTGCTAGCAACTAACGATCCGTTAATTTCTAAAAGCATGATGAGGCGCCAACCATGGCAGATATCTTCGAAAACCCGATGGGCCTGATGGGCTTTGAATTCATCGAATTCGCATCACCTACCCCCAACACCCTCGAGCCGATCTTCGAGATCATGGGTTTCACCAAGGTCGCGACCCACAGGTCTAAAGACGTGCACCTGTATCGCCAGGGTGCGATCAACCTGATCCTCAACAACGAGCCCCACAGCGTCGCTTCGTACTTCGCCGCCGAGCACGGCCCGTCCGTGTGTGGCATGGCGTTCCGCGTCAAGGATTCGCAAAAGGCCTACAAGCGCGCCCTGGAACTGGGTGCCCAGCCAATCCACATCGAAACCGGCCCGATGGAGCTGCACCTGCCGGCGATCAAAGGCATCGGCGGCGCGCCGCTGTACCTGATCGACCGTTTCGGCGAAGGCAGCTCGATCTATGACATCGACTTCGTCTACCTCGAAGGCGTGGACCGCCATCCGCAAGGTGCGGGCCTGAAGATCATCGACCACCTGACCCACAACGTGTACCGCGGGCGCATGGCCTACTGGGCCGGCTTCTACGAGAAGCTGTTCAACTTCCGCGAGATCCGTTACTTCGACATCAAGGGCGAATACACCGGCCTGACCTCCAAGGCCATGACCGCGCCCGATGGCATGATCCGCATCCCGCTGAACGAAGAGTCGTCCAAGGGCGCCGGGCAGATCGAAGAGTTCCTGATGCAGTTCAACGGCGAGGGCATCCAGCACGTGGCCTTCCTCACCGACGACCTGGTCAAGACCTGGGATCAGCTGAAGAAGATCGGCATGCGCTTCATGACCGCGCCGCCGGACACCTACTACGAAATGCTCGAAGGCCGCCTGCCGAACCACGGCGAGCCGGTGAACGAGCTGCAGTCGCGGGGCATCCTGCTGGACGGTTCCTCGGAAGAGGGCGACAAGCGCCTGCTGCTGCAGATCTTCTCGGAAACCCTGATGGGCCCGGTGTTCTTCGAATTCATCCAGCGTAAAGGCGACGATGGTTTCGGCGAAGGCAACTTCAAGGCACTGTTCGAATCGATCGAACGCGACCAGGTCCGTCGTGGCGTGCTGTCCACCGACTAAGCCGCCACCTGCCTGACGATGAAGCCCGGTCGGGGAATCCTCGACCGGGCTTTGTTTTGCCTGTCGGTTGGCAATTGTGAATGTGTTAATGTTCGGCCTTCGTGACGCCGAGCGTCGCCATCCAGCCCTGTGAACGACCCGCACATGACCAACCCAAGACCTTCCCTGACATTGACCCTGCTTCAGGCCCGCGAAGCGGCCATGGCATTCTTTCGCCCGTCCCTCAACCAGCACGACCTGACCGAGCAGCAGTGGCGGGTGATCCGCATCCTGCGCCAGAACGGCGAGCTGGAAAGCCATCAGCTGGCGAAAATGGCCTGCATCCTGCCGCCGAGCATGACCGGCGTGCTGACCCGCCTGGAGCGCGACGAATACGTCAGTCGGCGCAAATCCCCCGAGGACCAGCGCCGCCTGTTCATCACCCTGACGGAAAAGGGCGAGGCCTGTTTCGAGTCCATGAGCGGCGACATGGAAATCAACTACCAACGCATTCAGCAGCAGTTCGGCGAAGAGAAGATGCAGGCCTTGCTGGCCCTGCTCAATGAGCTGAAGCAAATCAAACCCTGACCCGATCTTCTTCTGTAGGAGCGAGGCTTGCCCGCGATGCCGGCAACGCGGTGCAACAGGTGATCCGCGTCGCATTCATCGCGAGCAAGCTTCGCTCCTACAACAGCGACAGCAACAGCCGCGTCAGCTTCTGCGCTGGCGCATCAGATGCTTGAACCCCTCGTACACCAGCACCAGTACCGCCAGCCAGATCGGCAGGTAGGTCAGCCATTCCCCGGCCTGGATGCTTTCTCCCAGCAGCAGGGCCACGCCCAGCAGCAACACCGGTTCGACATAGCTCAACAAGCCGAACAGGCTGAAGGGCAGCAGGCGGCTGGCGATGATATAGGCCACCAGCGCCGAGGCACTGATCAACCCCAGCAACGGAATCAGCAGGTACAGCCAGGGGTGTTGATCGACCACGGCAAAACCCTGCTCGCCGCCTTGCACGAACCACAGCGCGATCGGCAACAGCAGGGCCATGTCCAGCCACAGGCCGCCCAGGTTGTCGGAGGCCAGGCGTTTGCGCAGCACGAAATAGACCGGATAACCGATGGCCACCAATAAGGTCGCCCAGGAAAAACTGCCCACCTGATACAGCTCGTTGAGCACCCCCAGGGTCGCCAGGCCGGCGGCGATCTTTTGCAGCCGCGACAGCTGTTCGCCGTAGACGATGCGCCCGGTCAGGACCATGGTCAGTGGCAGCAGAAAATACCCCAGCGACACATCCAGGCTGTAGCCATTCAGCGGCGCCCACATGAACAGCCACAGCTGTACCCCGAGCAGCGCCGCGGACAGCGGCAGCGCCAGCAGCAGAAGCGGTTGGCCCAGCAGTCTCTTGAGGATCGCCCCGACATGCCGCCATTCGCCGCTCAGCAGCATGAACACGGTCATGCACGGCGCGGTGAGCAACATGCGCCAGCCGAAAATCTCCACTCCGGTCAGGGGCGCCAGCAAGGAGGTGTAGAAATACATGACGGCAAACAGCACCGACGCCAAGACCGATAGAGCAATACCTTTAGACAAGCTGTCCTCGTGTGACCTGAACCAGGCAAATGGGATGGAGGGAAAAACTGCGGGGAATATAGAGGGTTTGGCGCGAGACGTTTACTCGGATTTATCGCAAGTTGCGGGAAAATATCCCGTTTGCCGCCACTCACCGGCAGTGGGGCAGCGGGTGGCCCGCGGAAGGGGCCACCGCTGTGGGGAGATCAGCGTGGCGTGCGTCCGGAGACGAAGTGGCTGACGTCGTTGAAGCCCGGGGTCGAGGCATGCCCCGGGGTGACCAGCGAATCGATGAAGGCTTCATCCTCGGCGCTGATCTTCACCTCCAGCGCCTTGGTGTAGGCGTCCCACTGTGCCTCGGTGCGCGGGCCGACGATCGCCGAGCTGACCGCGGCATTGTTCAGCACCCAGGCGATGGCGAACTCGACCATGCCGACCCCGCGGCCCTGGGTGTACTGCTGGATCTGCTGGGCGATGCGCAGCGACTCGACGCGCCATTCGGTTTCCAGGATGCGTTTGTCCTGGCGACCGGCGCGGCTGTTGCTGTCGGGGGCGACATCCGGCGCGTACTTGCCGCTGAGCACGCCGCGGGCCAGCGGGCTGTAGGGCACCACGCCGAGCCCGTAGGCCTGGGCCGCGGTGATCTGCTCGGTCTCGGCCTGGCGGTTGACGATGTTGTACAGCGGCTGGCTGATCACTGGGCGGTCGACGCCGAGCCGGTCGGCGATGCGGATCACCTCGGCGATGCGCCAGCCGCGGTAGTTGGACAGGCCCCAATAGCGGATCTTGCCCTGGCGCAGCAGGTCGCCGATGGCCGACACCGTGACTTCCAGCGGCGTGTTGTGGTCTTCGCGGTGCAGGTAGTAGATGTCGATGTAATCGGTGCCCAGGCGGGTCAGGCTGGCGTCGATGCCGTTGAAGATGTGCTTGCGGCTCAGGCCGCTGCGGTTGGGCACGCCATCGGCGGGGCCGAAGCCGACCTTGGTCGCCAGCACCCAGTGGTCACGCTGGCTGGCGATGGCTTCACCGACGATCTCTTCGGAACGGCCGCCGGTGTAGACGTCGGCGGTGTCGATGAAGTTGATGCCCTGGTCCCAGGCCTTGTCGATGATGCGCAGGGAGTCCTCGGTGCTGGTCTGTTCGCCGAACATCATGGTGCCGAGGGTCAGGGGGGACACGTGCAGCCCGGAATGGCCGAGGATGCGATAGCTCATGTACGAAATCCTTGTGCGTGAGGTAAGGCCGGCGCGACAGCGGCCAGCGACCGGTCATGGGACGCCCATCAAATACCAGAACGGGTGTAGGGAGCAATCTGAATTATCCGGCCAGCAGTTGGCAGCGGGCCTGTAAAAAACCTTGCAGCACCTTCACCCGTTCCGAGACCTGCAAACGGTGCGGGCACAACAGGTTGAGCGGCACGCTTTCGCCTTGCCAGTCGCCGAGCAGGGGCACCAGGCGCCCGGCGCGAATGTCGCTGGCCACGTCGAGCCAGGCCTTGTAGGCAATGCCGTGGCCGGCCAGGGCCCAGCGTCGCGCCACTTCGCCGTCGTCGCTGAGGTAGTCGCCGCGCACCTGGACTTCCTGCACCTCGCCATCCCGGCTGAAGTGCCAGCTGTTGTAGGGGCGGCCGTTGCGCAGATAGATCAGGGCGCTGTGCTCGCTCAGCTCGGCGGGGGTCTGCGGGGTGCCGTGGCGCGCCAGGTAGTCGGGGCTGGCGCAGGCCAGCCGGTGATGCCGGGGCAGGATCGGCAGGGCCACCAGGCTGGAGTCGCTGGGCACGCCGAAGCGCAGGGCGACGTCGACGGTCTCGCGGAACAGGTCGCTGTGCCGGTCGTTGAGCAACAATTGCAGGCGGATATGCGGGTGTTCGCGCTTGAAGTCGTCCAGCCAGGGCAGCAGCAGGTTGCGCCCGAAGTCCGATGGCGCCGCCAGTTGCAGCACACCGCTGAGGCCCTGGCTCTGCTGCTTCAGGGCCTGCTCGCCTTCCGCCAGGGCCGCCAGTGCCACGCGCACGCTGTCCAGGTAGCGCCGGCCTTCTTCGGTGAGGCGCATGCTGCGGGTCGAGCGCGCCAGCAGGCGCATGCCCAGGCGGGTTTCCAGGCGCTTGAGGGCGATGCTGGCGGCGGCGGGGGTCAACTCCAGGCTGCGGGCGGCGGCGGAAATGCTGCCGGAGTCGGCGGTACGGACGAAGACTTCAAGGTCGAGAATCGAGCTCATTGCTAAAAATCCTTTAAAGATCCTTGCGTTTTACCGGGATTTTTCCTCGCTTATCAAGCTGTGAATATGCAGTCACTTCCATCGCACAGGGTGAACTCATGAAACCGCTCAGTACGTTCTTGCCGGATCGCACCGCCGCTATCGGCGGTGGAGGTGCGTCATGACCTGGCATTTCGATCATCTGGCCTTCAACACCGCCGAGGGCGACGCCTTGCAGCAGGCCTTCCAGGCCTTGCTCGGGCTGCAGGCCGGACGGCGCCCGCCGTTTCCCTTTCCCGGGCGCTGGCTGTACCAGGACGGCCAGGCGCTGGTGCATGTGATCGAGCAGCCGACCTTCGCCGAGACGGCGCTTAGCCATATCGCCTTCAGGACCGAGGAGGATGCCGCAGTGGTGTTGCAGCGGGTTCAGGCCAGCGGCCTGCCGCATCAGGTGGCGCAGGTGCCGCAGGACGGCACCTGGCAGATTTTCGTGCAGATGCCGGGTGGCCTGGTGTTGGAACTGGATGCGCCGGCGGGCGCCGACCTGCATCCGGGGTATCGCTATGAAGCGGATGGCGGCGCGCCTGAATGAAACATGGCCGTACCAATACGGGGGGCGCAAGCATCTGGTCCGTCAGCGCAGAAGCCGAAACTGTAGCCGCTGCCGCAGGCTGCGATCGAGGCCGCAGGACTCGCCATCAGCCATGACGCGGTCTGTCAGTAAAACGGCTTCTCTCCGGTCACGGCCGCTTCGCACGGAGTGCCGCCCAAACCGATCGCAGCCCGCGGCAGCGGCTACAGGTGAATGCCTTGCAGCGCGGCGACCCCGATGGCCGGGGCCGCCGGCGACTCAGGCCGAATGCAACTGGTAGCGCACCGCGTAACCGCTCAGGCGCTGGTCCAGGGCCGCGCGGCGGGTCGCATCCAGGTCAGGCACATGGATATCCACCCGTTGCCCGTGGCGCTCGTCGCTGACGGCCTCGACGCGGATACCGTCGGCAACCTGGCGCACCTCGTCTTCGAATACCCGGCGAATGGCGTCCAGGCGCAGGGCCGGCTTGAAGGTCTTGCCCACGGCCGTCAGGGGGATCTGCTCGAGCAGCCAGACGTCCTTGGGCAGCGCGGCCCGTTCATGGATATGCCGCGCGGCGTGCTCCAGCAGCTCGGCCGGATCGGCGCTGGCGCCGGCCTTGAGCTGGACGTACACCACCGGCAGCTCGCCAGCCTTGATGTCCGGCTTGCCCACCGCCGCGGCCATGGCCACGGCCGGGTGGCGGTGCAGGGCTTCTTCGATCATCTGCGGGTCGATGTTGTGGCCGCCGCGGATGATCAGGTCCTTGCTGCGCCCGGTCAGCCAGATGTAGCCGTCGCGGTCGATGCGCCCCAGGTCGCCGGTGTTGAACCAGCCGCCGTCGAGCCACAGGCCCTGGTTCTTGTCGGCCTGCAGATAGCCCTTGAACACCGTCGGCCCGCGCAGGCAGACATTGCCGGGCTCGTCGGTGGCGGCGTCGCGCAGGTAATGGCCGTCGCTGTCGAGCACGGCGATCTTGACCTCGCAATACGGCAGGCGCAGGCCGATGGAGCCGATCCGGCGCTCGCCGTCCCGAGGGTTGCAGCTGGTGGCGCAGGTACTTTCGGTGAGGCCGTAACCTTCGATGATCTTCAGCCCCGAGCGCGCCTCGAACTGACGGATCAGTTCCACCGGCATGGGCGCGGCGCCGCACACCGCAAAGCGCAGGCTGGAGACATCGATGCCGTCGTTGGGTACCTGCAGCAAGGCGGCAAAGATGGTCGGCACACCGCTGAAACAACTGATCCGGTAACGCTCCACCAGGTGCCAGAAATCCTTGATCAGCGTCGGGTTGCGGTAGCCCTGGGGCCCGGCCAGCAGTACCCGGGCGCCGCGGTGGAAGGCGGCGAGGCCAGTGAGTATCACCCCGTTGACGTGGAACAGCGGCAGCCCGCAGAGCAGCACGTCGTGGCTGCTGTAATCGCCATGCAGGCCAATGATCTCGGCCATCGCCACTTCATTGAGGTGGCTGTGGGGTGCCAGTTTCGGCGTGCCGGTGGTGCCGCCGGTGTGGAAGTACGAGGCGATGTCGTCCGGCTGGATCACCCGGCCGCTTTCCAGGTGGTCGGCGGGGCAGGCGGCGAGCAGGGTGTCGAAGTCCAGCACGCCCTCCGGCATCGCCGGGCGCTGGCTCTTGATCGCACTGCGTTGTGGCTCGGGCAGCAGGTTGGCCAGGTCAATGGTGACGATGGCTTCCAGCTCCGGCAGGCGCTCGCGCAGGTTGGCGACCTTTTGCCAGAGGTCGGTGCCGGGGAAGGGCGCCAGGGTCACCAGCACCGTGGTGCCGGATGCGCGGACCAGTTCGGCGATGTGTTCCGGCTCCAGCAGCGGGTTGATGGCGTTGACGATCCCGGCGGCCTCGCCGCCCCAGATCACGTAATGGGTCTGCGGCAGGTTGGGCAGCAGGAAGGACACCGCCTTGCCCGGGCGGATGCCCAGCCGGTGCAGGGCGTTGGCGGTGCGGGTGACCTGGGCGAACAACTCGGCGTAGCTGATGTTCCAGGGCTGGTCCTGGATGCTGCCCTGGGGCAGGAAGGTCAGGGCGGTGCGCTCGCCGAAACGGCTGGCCGAGCGTTGCAACAGTTCATAGGTGCTGGCGGGAAGATTGCGCTGGGCCAGGGGCTGCTGTTGTTCGAGGGCTTGGATGTCGCTCAGGCGGGCGAGGGAGATGGGCGCGGTCATGATCGTGTGGGTCTTCCTTCGGTAAGGTCTGCGAGGGAGGTCATCAATCGATCCAGCCAATGGAAAACTGCCGCGGCCGGACGTCTGTCCGATATACCACGGGTGTGCTCGGGCGGGCTGTTGCTTTTTGTAGCGAGGCGGTAACAAACCCGTGGTTTGTCCCGGGAAGCCGGGCCCACCAGAAGGTGAGCCCGGTAAAGCCGGTCAGCGTTTCAACGTGCGGGTCATGCGCAGGGCCAGCAGGCTACCCGCGACGATGACACCCGCCAGCAGGTACAGCGCGGCATCGGTGGAGCCGGTGCTGTCCTTGACCCAGCCGACGATGTAGGGGCTGAGGAAGCCGGCCATCTGGCCCATGGAGTTGATCAGTGCCAGGCCACCCGCAGCGGCGCCGGCGCTCAGCAGCGCCGTCGGCACCGGCCAGAACATCGGCAGGCCGGTGAGGGCGCCCATGGTGGCGAGGGTCAGGCCGAGGATGGCGACGGTCGGGTTGGCGGCGAAGTTGACCGCGATCAGCAGGCCGATGGCGCCCATCAGCATCGGTACCACCAGGTGCCAGCGGCGTTCCTGGCGCAGGTCGGCCGAGCGCCCGACCATCAGCATGAACAGCGCCGCCAGCAGATAGGGAATGGCGCTGAGCCAGCCGATCACCAGGTTGTCGCTGAACCCCAGGTTCTTGATGATCGACGGCAGCCAGAAGTTGATGGCGTACACGCCGCTCTGGATACAGAAGTAGATCAGGCCGAAAGCCCAGATGGCCGGGTTCTTGAACACCGCGGTTAGGGAGTCGCCAGTGGTCCGCGGCTTGCGCGCGGCGTCTTCGGCCTGGTCGGCTTCCAGCAGCGCGCGTTCCTGCGGGCTTAGCCACTTGGCGTGGGCGAAATTGTCATTGAGCAGGAAGTACGCCAGGGCGCCGAGGATCACGGTAGGGATGCCCTGCAGCAGGAACATCCACTGCCAGCCGGCCATGCCGCCCTGGCCCGCGGCGAAGTGGTTGAGGATCCAGCCGGAGAACGGGCTGCCGAGCAGGCCGGACACCGGGATCGCCGACATGAACAGGGCCATGATGCGGCCGCGACGGAAGCTCGGGAACCACTGCGAGAGGTACAGCACCACGCCGGGGAAGAAGCCGGCCTCGGCGGCGCCGGTGAACAGGCGCAGGGTGTAGAACTGGGTCGGCGTGGTGACGAACAGCAGGCAGGTCGACAGCGTGCCCCAGGTGATCATCATCAGCGCGATCCAGCGCCGCGGGCCGAATTTGTTCAGCGCCAGGTTGCTCGGCACGCCGCACAGCACGTAGCCGATGAAGAAGATCCCGGCACCGAGGCCGTAGACGGTTTCGCTGAATTTCAGGGCATCGAGCATCTGCAGCTTGGCAAAGCCGACGTTCACCCGGTCGAGGTAGTTGAACAGGTAGCAGATGAAGATGAAGGGGATCAGGCGCAGGGTGATGCGCTTGTAGACGGCGTTTTTATCGTCATCGGTGGCCAGGGTGGCAGCGGCGCTCTGTGACATGGCGTGTCTCTCTTTATTATGATTTTTTGCGATGCGAGGTTAACGTTGATCGCCCCGAGAGTCTCGGTCACCCCATGGGCCGCTGTCTTTGTGCCGGCGCACAGGGTTTGCCGGCATCCCCTGTGCCGGTGAACAAGCCTTTGTCATCGCCCCGAGCCCGCTTTCCTAGGATCACGCCGCTATGTTCGAACTGGATCACGACCTGGCGCAGGATATCGTCGACCGGACGATGGCCATCCTGCCCTACAACGTCAACGTCATGGACAGCCAGGGCCTGATCCTGGGCAGCGGCGAGCCCGAGCGCATCAATACCCGCCACGAAGGCGCGCAGTTGGTGCTGGCCAACGGCCGGGTGGTGGAGATCGACGCGCAGACCGCCAAGCACCTCAAGGGCGTGCAGCCGGGGATCAACCTGCCGCTGTTGCACGACCAGCGGTTGATCGGCGTGCTGGGCATCACCGGCGAGCCGGAACTGCTGCGCACCTATGCCGAGCTGGTGCGCATGACCGCCGAGATGCTGGTGGGCCAGCGTCACCAGCAGGCCGAACAGCAATGGCGCCGCCAGCGTTGCGACGACCTGCTGGCGCTGCTGCTCAGCGACAGCGGGGATTCGCCGCGGCTGGTGGACGAGGCGCAGCAGATGGGGCTCAAGCCGCAGCTGCCGCGCACGCCTTATCTGTTCGAGCTGGGCCCGGACCAGGAAGGAGCGGCGCAGGGCGCGGGGCAGACCGTCGAAGCTCTGAGCGCCTGGCTGATGTCGCGTTACCCGGACAGCTGGTGCGTCAGCTCGGCCAAGTCCTCGTTGCTGTGGTGCCGGCCGGCGACCCTGAGCGTCGACAACCCGCGGCTGCTGGAAAAGCTCGACAGCCTGGGCTGGAACATCCTGCGCATCGCCGTGGGCGGCCAGGCCGATGGGCTGGCGGGGCTGCGCCGCTGCTACCGGCGGGTCGGCGACTTGCTCGCCTATGGCCGCGACGTGCTGCCCCAGTCGCGCTTGCTGACCCTCAATCGTTTCCGTTTGCCGGTGATGCTCTGGCGCCATCGCAATGACGATGCCCTGGACGAGTTGCTCAGCCCCTTGCGCAAGGTCATCGCCAAGGACAGCAATGGCCAGCTGCTGGCGACCCTGCGCAGCTGGTGCGACCACGACGGCCAGAGCCAGGCCTGCGCCGACGCCCTGGGCATCCACCGCAACAGCCTGCGCTACCGCATGGAGCGCATCGCCGAACTCAGCGGCGTCGACCCGCTCAAGCTCGACGGCATGCTGGCGCTGTACCTGGGGGTGCAGCTGTTGCCGCAGACCGATGCGCCCGCCACCACGCCTTAAAACCTTGCGCCCACCCCTGTA
>NZ_JACMZT010000005.1:0-225511 GCF_017349615.1 Pseudomonas sp. GW531-T4 | reverse complement strand
CCCGAAGGTGTCTGCCTTACTCGGCGTCCGCCGGCTTGTCACTGTGGGACAGGCTGTAGACGTAAGCGGCCAGCAGGTGAACCTTGTCGTTGCCTTGCAGCTGTTCCTGGGCAGGCATCTGACCCTGACGGCCGTAACGGATGGTCTGCTGCAACTGGGCGAAGCTCGAGCCGTAGATGAACGCGCCCGGATGGGTCAGGTCAGGTGCGCCCATGGCTGGGGTACCTTTACCGGCCGGACCGTGGCACGCCACGCAGTTGGCGGCGAAGATCTTCTGGCCGTTGGCCGGATCGGCCTTGGCGCTTTCCGGCAGCTTGCGGCCATCGAGGTTGGTCAGCACATAGGCGGCCACATCGCTGACGCCTTGCTCGCCGATGACTTCCGCCCAGGCCGGCATCACCGCGTGACGACCGCCCATGATGGTGGTCTTGATGGTTTCCGGCTCGCCGCCCCAGCGCCAGTCGGCGTCGGTCAGGTTCGGGAAGCCATAGGCGCCCTTGGCGTCGGAACCGTGGCAGACCGAGCAGTTGGAGGCGAACAGGCGGCCACCCATCTTCAGGGCTTGCGGGTCCTTGGCGACTTCCTCGATCGGCATGGAGGCGAACTTGGCGAAGATCGGACCGAACTTGGCGTCCGACTTGGCCATTTCCTTTTCCCACTCGTGCACGCCGGTCCAGCCGGTCTGGCCGTTGGCGAAGGGGGTCTGCTTTTCGGTATCCAGGTAGTTGTAGCCTGGCAGGATGCCTTTCCAGTTACCCAGGCCCGGGTACAGCACCAAGTAACCCAGGGCGAAGACGATGGTGCCGACGAACAACATGAACCACCATTTCGGCAGTGGGTTGTCGTACTCCTCGATCCCGTCGAAGGAGTGGCCGACCGTCTCGTCGGTCTGCTCGGCGCGCTGGCCCTTGCGGGTCGACAGCAGCAGCCAGGTCAGGGCGAAAATGGTACCCAGACTGAGGACTGTGACGTACAGACTCCAGAACGTAGTCATTCTTTGTTACTCCTAGAAGCTTGCTCGACGTGCTTGATGGCTTCGGGATCATCCGCGAACGGCAGCAAGGTGGCGTCTTCGAACTCGGACTTGCGCTTGGGGCTGAACACCCACAGCGCCAGGCCGATGAAGGCCACCATCACCACTACGGTGCCCAGGCCACGAATCATCCCGATATCCATCCAGATCACCGTTTGCTTTTGATGATGGTGCCCAGGCCTTGCAGATAGGCCACCAGCGCGTCCATTTCGGTTTTGCCCTTCACGGCATCCTTGGCACCGGCGATGTCTTCGTCGGTGTAAGGGACGCCGAGCGTGCGCAAGACTTCCATTTTTTTCGCGGTGTCTTTGCCGTCGAGCTTGTTTTCTACGAGGAACGGGTAAGCCGGCATTTTCGACTCAGGTACAACGTTGCGCGGGTTGTACAGGTGCGCACGCTGCCAGTCATCGGAGTAACGACCGCCAACGCGGGCCAGGTCCGGACCGGTACGCTTGGAACCCCACAGGAACGGGTGGTCCCAGACGCTTTCACCGGCGACCGAGTAGTGGCCGTAGCGTTCGGTTTCGGCACGGAACGGACGGATCATCTGCGAGTGGCAGCCGACACAACCGTTGGCGATATAGACGTCGCGGCCTTCCAGTTCCAGGGCGGTGCGCGGCTTCATGCCTTCGACCGGCTTGTTGGTGACGTCCTGGAAGAACAGCGGAACGATCTGGGTCAGGCCGCCGATGCTGACGGCGATGACCATGAAGAAGGCCAGCAGGCCGATATTCTTCTCTACTGCTTCATGCTTCATCAGTGAGCTCCAACTACAGCGATCTGAGCGGCGGCTTCAGCTTCAGCCGGGTTCGAGGCGCGAACGGTACGGAACACGTTGTACGCCATGAACAGCATGCCGGCGGCAAAGAACGCACCGCCCAGGGCGCGCACGATGAAACCAGGGTGGCTGGCCTGCAGGGCTTCGACGAAGGAGTAGGTGAGGGTGCCGTCGTCGTTGATTGCACGCCACATCAGGCCCTGGGTGATGCCGTTGACCCACATCGAGGCGATGTACAGCACGGTACCGATGGTAGCCAGCCAGAAGTGGGTGTTGATCAGGCCGATGCTGTGCATCTGCTGGCGACCGAAGACTTTCGGGATCATGTGGTACAGGGCGCCGATCGAGATCATCGCTACCCAGCCCAGGGCACCGGCGTGTACGTGGCCGATGGTCCAGTCGGTGTAGTGCGACAGCGAGTTGACGGTCTTGATCGCCATCATCGGACCTTCGAAGGTCGACATGCCGTAGAACGCCAGGGACACCACGAGGAAGCGCAGGATCGGGTCGGTGCGCAGCTTATGCCAGGCGCCCGAGAGGGTCATCATGCCGTTGATCATGCCGCCCCAGCTTGGTGCCAGCAGGATGATCGACATGGCCATGCCCAGGGACTGCGCCCAGTCCGGCAGGGCGGTGTAGTGCAGGTGGTGCGGACCGGCCCAGATGTACAGGGTGATCAGCGCCCAGAAGTGCACGATGGACAGGCGATAGGAGTAGA
Source organism: Pseudomonas sp. GW531-T4 (assembly GCF_017349615.1). Lineage (NCBI taxonomy): Bacteria > Pseudomonadati > Pseudomonadota > Gammaproteobacteria > Pseudomonadales > Pseudomonadaceae > Pseudomonas > Pseudomonas sp. GW531-T4. Next base: position 222,982 of record NZ_JACMZT010000005.1, on the reverse strand, counting down.
TCGGACGCTCGGCCTGTTTCGGCACGAAGTAGTACATCATCCCCAGGAAGCCGGTGGTCAGGAAGAAGCCCACGGCGTTGTGGCCGTACCACCACTGGATCATGGCGTCGGTCGCGCCCGAGTAGGCCGAGTAGGACTTGAAGAAGCTGACCGGCAGGGAAGCGTGGTTGACGATGTGCAGCATCGCGGTGACCACGATGAAGGCACCGTAGAACCAGTTACCCACATAGATGTGCTTGGTCTTGCGCTTGACGATGGTGCCGAAGAACACCAGACCGTAGGTGACCCAGACGATGGCCAGCAGGATAGCCAGGGGCCATTCCAGTTCCGCGTATTCCTTGGTGGTGGTGTAACCCAGCGGCAAGGTAACGATCGCGCCGACGATCACGGCTTGCCAACCCCAGAAGGTGAAGGCCGCCAGGCTGTCGGAAATCAGTCGCGTTTGGCAGGTTCGCTGCACGACGTAGTAAGAAGTGGCAAACAACGCACATCCACCGAAGGCGAAAATCACCAGGTTGGTGTGCAGCGGGCGCAGGCGTCCAAAGGTCGTCCATGGCAGACCGAAGTTCAACTCCGGCCAGACCAGTTGCGAGGCGATGAAGACACCGAGCCCCATGCCAAGGATCCCCCAGACCACCGTCATGATGGCGAACTGGCGGACTACCTTATAGTTATAAGCAGTCGGACTGATTGCTGTGCTCATTCTAAGGTTCCACGGTTTGGGTGTTTTATTAGGAGTAAAAATCGGCCGCAAGTATGGAGAAAGCGGGGGGTCATTGCAACGCGCCATGACCTGGGTCAATGCTTTCAAAAGCTGATTCTGCGGCCTTTCCATGCGCGGAGTAAGGACAAAATCGGCCCCGGACAAAATGTCGCAGCGGATGAAAAAGGCGAGGGGTACAGGTCAGTTGTAACCGGGTGTGTGGAAAGCCCTTGAACGAGCGACAGACGGTAAGTGGCGCGACAGCCGGTATAAACCAGCCTTTGCGGCCTGTCCTCGAACAACGGCTTCGAATGGAGCGGCTACTTCTGGTCTGTGACCGGCCAGTGCCAGTCCACTGCGAAGCAGCTTAGACCCGAATCCGGAGAGTGGAAAGGCAGGGAGTAGAGAGGGTGCGACACTTGGTCGCAAAGGAGGAGGGCTAAGCTTCAAGCTGCAAGCTGCAAGTCAAAAACTCACAGCTTGCCGTTGATCTTTTACTTATCGCTTGCAGCTTCTGGCTTGCTGCTGTGGGAGAGGCTGTAGACGTAGGCCGCGAGCAGCTGGACCTTGTCGTTGCCGAGCAGTTCGTTCTGCGCCGGCATGTGGCCCTGGCGACCGTGGCGAATGGTCTGTTGCAGCTGGGTCAGGCTGGTGCCGTAGATGAAGCCTGCCGGTTGCGTCAGGTTCGGCGCGCCCATGATTTCAGTGCCCTGGCCGTTGGCGCCGTGACAGGCGACGCAGGTGGTGCTGAAGGCTTGTTTGCCAGCGACGAGGTCGGCGCTGCTGTCGGCAGGCAACGGCAGGCCGGCGAGTTCATGACGCACATAGGCCGCGACGTTCTTCACCCCGTCCTCGCCCAGCACTTCGCCCCAGGCCGGCATGGCCGCCATGCGACCGCCCATGATGGTGGCCTTGATGGTGTCGGCGTTGCCGCCCCAGCGCCAGTTGTTGTCGGCGAGGTTAGGGAAGCCGAAGGCGCCCTTGGCGTCCGAGCCGTGGCACACCGAGCAGTTGGAGGCGAACAGGCGTCCGCCCATTTTCAGCGCCTGCGGGTCCTTGGCCACTTCTTCCACGGGCATGGCGGCGAACTTGGCGAAGATCGGGCCGAACTTGGCGTCTGCCTTGTCCATTTCCTTTTCCCATTCCTTGGTCTGGGTCCAGCCGTCCTCGTAGCCCGGCAGAATACCTTTCCAGTTGCCCAGGCCCGGGTAGAGGATCAGGTAGCCGACGGAAAACACCAGGGTGCCGGCGAACAGCAGGAACCACCATTGCGGCAGGGGGTTGTCGTACTCCTCGATGCCATCGAACGCGTGCCCCATGGTCTGGTCGACGCTGCCCTTGGTCTCGCCCTTGCGCGTGCCGATCAACAGCCAGGTCAGGCCGATCAGGCTGCCTATGGTCAGTACGCAGATGTACGTACTCCAGAAGGTGGTCATGGCCGAATGCTCCTTGTCGCATGCTCTTCGGATTGAGCGTCATCAGATGGATTGCCGGGCACTTCCGGCGAAGGTTCGTCGGCGAAGGGCAGCAGGCGCGCCTGGGCGAACTCCGGGTTGCGCTTGGCGTTGAAAACCCAGATCGACAGGCCGATGAAGGCAATCATCACCACCAGCGTGCCGAGCCCGCGGATCATGCCGCTATCGAGTTCAAGACCCATGGCTCACCTCTTGCTCTTGATCGCAGTGCCAAGCACTTGCAGGTAGGCGACCAGGGCGTCCATCTCGGTCTTGCCCTTGAGGGAAGCGACGGCACCGGCGATATCGTCGTCGTTGTACGGCACGCCGAGGGTGCGCATGGCGCGCAGCTTGGTTTCGGTGTGGCTGCTGTCGACCGCCTGGGTGACCAGCCATGGGTAGGCCGGCATCTTCGACTCGGGCACCACGTTGCGCGGGTTGTACAGGTGCGCGCGGTGCCAGTCGTCGGAGTAGCGGGCGCCGACCCGGGCCAGGTCCGGACCGGTACGCTTGGAGCCCCACAGGAACGGGTGGTCCCAGACGCTTTCACCGGCGACCGAGTAGTGGCCGTAGCGTTCGGTTTCGGCACGGAACGGACGGATCATCTGCGAGTGGCAGCCGACGCAGCCTTCGCGGATGTAGATATCGCGGCCTTCCAGCTGCAGGGCGGTGTAGGGCTTCATGCCTTCCACCGGCTTGTTGGTGACGTCCTGGAAGAACAGCGGGACGATCTGGGTCAGACCGCCGATGCTCACGGCAAACACCATCAGCAGCATCAGCAGGCCGACGTTTTTCTCGATGACTTCGTGTTTCATGGCGGACTCCTCAGGCCATCTGCGCAGCGGCGGTGATTTCGGCAGGCTGGGCTGCGCGTACGGTGCGCCAGGTGTTGTAGGCCATCAGCAACATGCCGAAGAGGAAGATCGCGCCACCGGCGAAGCGCACGATAAAGCCCGGATGGCTGGCCACCAGGGTTTCGACGAAGGAGTAGGTCAGCGTCCCGTCTTCGTTGACGGCGCGCCACATCAGGCCCTGGGCGATGCCGTTGACCCACATCGAAGCGATGTAGAGCACGGTGCCGATAGTGGCCAGCCAGAAGTGCGCGTTGATCAGGCCGATGCTGTGCATCTGCTCACGACCGAAGACTTTCGGGATCATGTGGTACAGCGCGCCGATGGAGATCATCGCTACCCAGCCCAGGGCGCCGGCGTGGACGTGGCCGATGGTCCAGTCGGTGTAGTGGGAGAGGGCGTTGACGGTCTTGATCGCCATCATCGGACCTTCGAAGGTCGACATGCCGTAGAACGCCAGGGACACCACCAAAAAGCGCAGGATCGGATCGGTGCGCAACTTATGCCAGGCCCCCGAGAGGGTCATCATGCCGTTGATCATGCCGCCCCAGCTTGGCGCCAGCAGGATCAGCGACATCACCATGCCCAGGGACTGCGCCCAGTCCGGCAGCGCGGTGTAGTGCAGGTGGTGCGGGCCGGCCCAGATGTACAGGGTGATCAGTGCCCAGAAGTGCACGATGGACAGGCGATAGGAATACACCGGACGCTCGGCCTGCTTGGGCACGAAGTAGTACATCATCCCCAGGAAGCCCGCGGTCAGGAAGAAACCCACCGCGTTGTGGCCGTACCACCACTGGACCATGGCGTCGGTCGCACCGGCATACAGCGAGTAGGACTTGGTCAGGCTGACCGGCAGCTCCAGGTTGTTGACGATGTGCAGGATGGCCACGGTGATGATGAAACCGCCGAAGAACCAGTTGCCGACGTAGATGTGCTTGGTGTTGCGCTTCATCACCGTGCCGAAGAACACGATGGCGTAGGCCACCCAGACGATGGTGATGAGGATGTCGATCGGCCATTCCAGCTCGGCGTATTCCTTGGAACTGGTGTAGCCCAGCGGCAGGCTGATGGCCGCCAGGAGGATGACAAGCTGCCAGCCCCAGAAGCAGAACGCAGCGATTTTCGGCGCGAACAGCTGGGTCTGGCAGGTGCGTTGCACCGAGTAGAAGGAGCTGGCGAACAGTGCGCAGCCACCGAAGGCGAAGATCACCGCGTTGGTGTGCAGCGGGCGCAGGCGACCGAAACTGGTCCAGGGCAGGTTGAAGTTGAGTTCGGGCCAGACCAACTGGGCAGCGAGAAAAACCCCGAGCCCCATGCCGACGATGCCCCACACCACCGTCATAATGGCGAATTGGCGGACCACCTTGTAGTTGTAGGCGGTACTGATAGAAGTGTTCATGGTTCCCCATCCACGGTTCAGCTGAAGTGAAAGCGACTGCGCACGGCAAGGCGCGCTCACTTCTTCTGGAGTTATAGGCAGACTAAAAGCGAGGTAAGCATGGGCAAACGGCAAGGGGCTGTTATTGACGGGGATCAATGGGCGCAGTGCGTGCGGGAATGTAGCTGGCTCTGGGATGTCGCGCAGGAGCCGCTGGCCGGCGAACCGCTGACCCTGATCCTGGCCCATGGCGCCGGCGCGCCGATGGACAGCGCTTTCATGAACGACATGGCCGCACGCCTTGCGGCGCATGGGGTCAACGTCCTGCGCTTCGAGTTTCCCTACATGGCCCAGCGTCGCCTCGATGGTGGCAAACGGCCGCCTAACCCGGCGCCGAAGCTGCTGGAGTGCTGGCGCGAGGTATATGCCCAGGTGCGACCTCATGTCGCTGGGCGGCTGGCCATTGGCGGCAAGTCCATGGGCGGGCGCATGGCCAGTTTGCTGGCCGACGAGCTGGGCGCCGATGCGCTGGTGTGCCTGGGGTATCCGTTTTATGCCGCCGGCAAGTCGGAGAAACCGCGGGTCGCCCACCTGGCCGAATTGCGCACCAGGACCCTGATCGTCCAGGGCGAGCGCGACGCCCTGGGTAACCGCGAGGCGGTCGAAGCCTATGCGCTGGCGCCGGCTATCGAACTGTTCTGGCTGGCGGCCGCCGACCATGACCTGAAACCACTCAAGGCCTCCGGCTTCACCCATGAGCAGCACCTGGAGGCGGCCGCGCGGAAGGTTGCCGAGGTTTTGCGCGGTCTGACTGGCTGAACGACTCTTCTGTAGGAGCAGCCGGTCGACGTTCGATTGCTCGCGATTGTTTTTCAAGGCGACAACGGTGGCGACTGCCAGGCCGCATCGCGAGCAAGCTTCGCTCCTACAGGGCGCGCGGGGCTGGAAAAAGGCAATAAAAAACCCGGAAGGCAAACCTTCCGGGTTTTTTGTTTTGCGGCTTAGCGGTTGAAGCGTTCGACCAACGAGTACTGCGTGTTGGCGGTGCGGGTCAGCTCTTCGCTGAGTTGCGCCGAATGCTGGGCCTGTTCCGAGGTCTGGTCGGCCAGTTGGGCAATGGTGCTGATGTTGCGGCTGATCTCTTCGGCCACCGCGCTTTGTTCTTCAGTGGCGGCGGCGATCTGGGTGGTCATGTCGGTGATGTTGGCCACCGCTTCGCTGATCCCCACCAGCGCCTGGTCGGCTTCCAGCACCCGGGCCACGCCTTCCTCGGCCTGACGATGCCCGGCGTCCATGGTCTGCACCGCCGTGCTGGCGGTTTGCTGGAGCTTGGCGATCAGGTTGTGGATCTGGCCGGTGGACTCGCTGGTGCGTTGCGCCAGTTGGCGAACCTCGTCGGCCACCACCGCGAAGCCGCGGCCCATTTCCCCGGCACGCGCCGCTTCGATGGCCGCGTTCAACGCCAGCAGGTTGGTCTGGTCGGCGATGCCCTTGATCACATCGACCACGCCGCCGATTTCGTCGCTGTCCTTGGCCAGCTGGGTCACAGTCAGGCCGGTTTCGCCCACTACCACCGACAGGCGCTGGATCGCTTCGCGGGTTTCCCCGGCGATGTCGCGCCCACGCCCGGTGAGGCGGTTGGCCTCCTGGGTGGCGTCGGCGGTGCGCTGCACGTGGCTGGCCACTTCCTGGGTGGTGGCGGCCATCTGGTTGACCGCGGTGGCCACCTGTTCGGTTTCCACACGCTGGCGTTCCAGGCCGCTGGAGCTGTTGTGCGCCAGGGTGTCGGACTGCCGCGCCTGCTCGTTGAGGTGCTCGGCGGTGTCCTGCAGACGAGTCAGGCAGGTTTTCAGGCGGGCTTCCTGGCTGAGGATCGACATCTCCAGGCGCGCCTGGGCGCCACGGCTGTCGGTGTACATCTGGGCGATCAGCGGGTCGGAGGTGGTCTGTTCGGCCAGGCGCAGCAAGCGCTTGAGGCCGCGCTGTTGCCAGCTCAGCCCGAGCAGGCCGAGCGGCACGGAAAGGCCGGCGGCGAGGGCAAAGCCCCAGGAAGAGTTGAGCCAGACGCCAATCAGGAAGCTCAGCTGGCTGACCAGGATGAACGGCAGCCAGTCCTGGAGCACCGGCAGCCATTTGTCGCGTTTCGGAATCGCCGACTTGCCCTGGTTGATGCGTTGGTAAAGCGCTTCGGCCCGACGGATCTGCTCGGCGGTGGGCTTGACCCGCACCGACTCGTAGCCGACCACTTGCTGACCTTCGAAGACCGGTGTCACGTAGGCGTTGACCCAGTAGTGGTCACCGGTCTTGCAGCGATTCTTGACAATGCCCATCCATGGCAAGCCTTGTTTCAGGGTGGCCCACATATGCGCGAACACCGCGGCCGGAACGTCGGGGTGACGGACCAGGTTGTGCGGTGCGCGGACCAGTTCCTCACGAGAAAACCCGCTGATTTCAACGAAGGCATCGTTGCAGTAGGTGATCACGCCTTTGGCATCGGTGGTGGAGATCAACCGTTGCTGAGCCGGAAAGGTACGTTCGCGCTGGGTGACGGGCTGGTTGTTACGCATGGTTTTTCTATCCGCAAGGCTTTGATAGGTTGTCGGCGGTCTTCGCCAATTGTTGAAGTTTTTTTCTGGAATTTGAGAAGTGCCTCATTGACAGAGAGCTGATTCTGCAAGGTGGCGCGAGGGGGCGGCGAAGCCGAGGCCCGTTCAAGGAGCCCCGGCTTGGCCAGGGTCAACCCGCGAGCATCGGGTAGGTGAACAGCCCGAAGTGCAGCAGGTTCAGACCGAAATGGGTGGCCACCGCGGCACCCAGGCCGCCAAAGCGGTAGGCCAGGCCGTAACCGACCCCGGCGATGCTCGCCAGCAGCCACCATTGCCAGCCGGCGCCCACATGCACCAGGCCGAACAGCAGGGCCGCGCACATCAGCGCCAGGTTTTCGCCATAGGGCAGATGCTTGAAGCGACGGCTCAGGCCGCCCTGAATGTAGCCACGAAACAGCGCTTCTTCCACCAGGGTGACCAGCAGCAGGTTGTTCAGCACCCACAGCCAGGCCTGATCCGGCCATTTCGGCGCCCAGTCGATGATGCCCAGCAACACCGCGCCGCCCAGGGCCGCCAGGGCGGTCAGGGTCAAGGCCAGGGCGCTGGTGTAAAGGGACAGGCGCAACGAGCGGCGGCCGATGATCCAGGGGCAGACCAGCAACAGCCAGAAGCCGATCAGCGGCTTGTCCTGGTTCAGGTACATGGAAAACGGCACGGCGTCGGCGGTGAAGCGTTCCGGGCCGATCGCCCGACCATTGTAGAAACCGGGCAGCCAGTGCATGGCCAGCGCCAGGGCCAGCACCACGAACAGGCCGTGCCCCAGGTAACGCGCGTAAGGGCTTTTCTGCTGGCGCACGGCAAAGCCCGCGCACAGCAGCAAGGCGACGGAAACCGCCGCCAGCAGGCCCAGTTGGCCGTAGCTCAGGGCCAGGGCGTAACCAATGGAGAGAAGTGCCAGGTACATCCATGGCAGAACAGTCATGTGAAATCCTTGTTGCGAAAAGAATGGAATCAGCCGCTCGCGCCACCTGCGTCAGCGGTTACTGGATAGAACGAACGGGGGGCCAGTATAACGAGGCATGGGCGATGAATAAGTGAAACAAAAACACCGCCCGGAGGCGGTGTTGGTTTTGCGGCAAGGCGTTATGCGGCGATCAGCTGTCGCAGGACGTAGTGCAGGATCCCGCCGGACTTGAAGTATTCCACTTCGTTCAGGGTGTCGATGCGGCACAGCACCTCGACCTTTTCCTGGCTGCCATCCTCGCGGGTGATCACCAGGGTCAGGTTCATCCGCGGCGTCAGTTCGACGCCGGTCAGGCCCTGGATATCCAAGGTTTCCTTGCCAGTCAGGTTCAGGCTCTTGCGGTTCTGGTCGAGCTTGAACTGCAGCGGCAGCACACCCATGCCCACCAGGTTGGAGCGGTGGATGCGCTCGAAGCTCTCGGCGATCACTGCCTTGACCCCCAGCAGGTTGGTGCCCTTGGCCGCCCAGTCGCGGCTGGAGCCGGTGCCGTATTCCTGGCCGGCGATCACCACCAGCGGCGTGCCCGCTTGCTGGTAACGCATGGCCGCGTCATAGATCGCCAGTTTCTCGCCGGTGGGGATGTACAGAGTGTTGCCGCCTTCCTCGCCGCCGAGCATTTCGTTGCGGATGCGGATGTTGGCGAAGGTGCCGCGCATCATCACCTGATGGTTGCCGCGACGTGAACCGTAGGAGTTGAAGTCCCGCGGTTCCACGCCTTGCTCGCGCAGGTAGCGGCCGGCTGGGCTGTCGGCCTTGATGTTGCCGGCCGGGGAGATGTGGTCGGTGGTCACCGAGTCGCCCAGCAGCGCCAGGATCCGCGCGCCCGTCACATCCTTGATCACCGGCAGAGGGCCGGAGATGTCGTCGAAGTAGGGTGGGTGCTGGATATAGGTGGAGTCCGCCTGCCACACATAGGTCGCGGCCTGCGGTACTTCGATGGCTTGCCACTGGGCGTCGCCGGCGAATACCTCGGCGTATTCCTTGTGGAACATCCGGGTGTTGACCTGGGTGACCGCCTCGGCGATTTCCTGGCTGCTCGGCCAGATGTCGCGCAGGTAGACCGGCTTGCCGTCCTTGCCTTCGCCCAGCGGCTCGCGGCTGATATCGATGCGCACGCTGCCGGCCAGGGCATAGGCGACCACCAGCGGCGGCGAGGCCAGCCAGTTGGTTTTCACCAGCGGGTGCACGCGGCCTTCGAAGTTGCGGTTGCCGGACAGCACCGAGGCGACGGTCAGGTCGGCTTTCTGGATGGCTTTCTCGATCGGCTCCGGCAAGGGGCCGGAGTTGCCGATGCAGGTGGTGCAGCCGTAACCCACCAGGTCGAAACCCAGGGCGTCGAGGTATTGGGTCAACCCGGCGGCCTTGTAGTAGTCGGTGACCACTTTCGAGCCCGGGGCCAGCGAACTCTTCACCCAGGGCTTGCGCTTCAAGCCTTTTTCCACGGCCTTTTTCGCCACCAGGCCGGCGGCCATCATCACGCTGGGGTTGGAGGTGTTGGTGCAGGAGGTAATAGCGGCGATCACTACCGCGCCGTTTTTCAGGCGATAGGTCTGGCCATTGTGGGCGTAATCGACTTCGCCTATCAGGTCGGCGCTGCCCACGGCCACGCCACCACCGCCTTCGCTTTCCAGGCGGCCTTCTTCCTTGCTGGTGGGCTTGAACTGCAGATCGAGAAAGTCAGTGAAGGCCTGGCCGACGTTCGGCAGCGAGACCCGGTCCTGCGGCCGCTTCGGCCCGGCGAGGCTGGCTTCCACCGTACCCATGTCCAGCGCCAGGCTGTCAGTGAACACCGGCTCCTTGCCCGGCAGGCGCCACAGGCCCTGGATCTTGCTGTAGGCCTCCACCAGCTTCACCACGGCATCTGGGCGGCCGGACAGGCGCAGGTATTCCAAGGTGACGTCATCCACCGGGAAGAAGCCGCAGGTGGCGCCGTATTCCGGGGCCATGTTGGCGATGGTGGCGCGGTCGGCCAGCGGCAGGTCGGCCAGGCCGTCGCCATAGAACTCGACGAATTTGCCGACCACGCCTTTCTTGCGCAGCATCTGGGTGACGGTCAGCACCAGGTCGGTGGCGGTGATGCCTTCCTTGAGCTTGCCGGTCAGTTTGAAACCTATGACTTCCGGGATCAGCATCGACACCGGCTGGCCGAGCATCGCCGCCTCGGCCTCGATGCCGCCCACGCCCCAGCCGAGCACGCCGAGGCCGTTGATCATGGTGGTGTGGGAGTCGGTGCCGACCAGGGTGTCGGGGAAGGCGTAGGTGCGGCCGTCTTCGTCCTTGGTCCAGACCGTGCGGCCCAGGTATTCCAGGTTGACCTGGTGGCAGATGCCGGTGCCCGGTGGCACCACGCTGAAGTTGTCGAAGGCGCTCTGGCCCCAGCGCAGGAAGGCATAACGCTCGCCGTTGCGCTGCATTTCAATGTCGACGTTCTGTTCGAAGGCGGTGTTGCTGCCGAACTTGTCGACCATCACCGAGTGGTCGATCACCAGGTCCACCGGCGACAACGGGTTGATGCGTTGCGGGTCGCCGCCGGCCTTGGCCATGGCCGCGCGCATGGCCGCCAGGTCGACCACCGCCGGCACGCCGGTGAAGTCCTGCATCAGCACCCGCGCCGGGCGGTACTGGATCTCGCGATCCGAGCGACGCTCCTTGAGCCAGGCGGCGAGGGCCTTGAGGTCGGCGCCGGTGACGGTCTTTTCGTCTTCCCAGCGCAGCAGGTTTTCCAGCAGGACTTTCAACGACATCGGCAGCTTGTCGAGATCGCCAAGGCGCTTGGCGGCTTCTGGCAGGCTGAAGTAGTGGTAGGTCTTGTCGTCGACTTTTAATGTTTTAAGGGTTTTCAGGCTATCGAGGGACGGCATTGAATCACTCCTTTTGGTCCGCACGGCTACGGACCTGACGGGAAGGGCAGAGCTCTTAAGCTAGCCCTGTTTTCAGTAGCTGGCTAATAACTGGACTCTATGGACAAGTCCAAGGTTCCGAACTCGGCTATCATGCGCCGGTTTTCGTGACAGGCTTTGCTACAGCGGGTTTGCGCATGATTCATTGCCAATTGCCCAGGAGATTCGATGAACACCCTCTTTATGCACTGCCGGCCGGGCTTCGAAGGCGAAGTCTGCTCCGAGATCGCCGACCATGCCGCGCGCCTGAACGTGGCCGGGTACGCCAAGGCCAAGCCGAGCACCGCCTGTGCCGAGTTTGTGTGCAGCGAAGAAGACGGCGCCGAGCGCCTGATGCGCGAGCTGCGTTTTGCCGAGCTGATCTTTCCGCGACAGTGGGCGCGGGGCGTCTTCGTCGATCTGCCGGAAACCGACCGCATCAGCGTGATCCTGGCCCATCTGGCGAGTTTCCCGACCTGCGGCAGCCTGTGGCTGGAAGTGCTGGATACCAATGACGGCAAAGAACTGTCGAACTTCTGCAAGAAATTCGAAGCGCCACTGCGCAAGGCGCTGACGGCGGCCGGCAAGCTGGTGGACGATGCCGGCAAGCCACGCTTGCTGCTGACCTTCAAAAGCGGCCGCGAGGTGTTTGTCGGCCTGGCCGATGCCGGCAATTCGGCCATGTGGCCGATGGGCATTCCGCGCTTGAAGTTCCCTCGTGAAGCGCCCAGCCGCTCGACCCTGAAGCTGGAGGAGGCCTGGCACCACTTCATTCCTCGCGATCAGTGGGACGAGCGCCTGCACGGCGACATGACCGGCGTCGACCTCGGTGCCGCCCCGGGTGGCTGGACCTGGCAACTGGTCAACCGCGGCATGCTGGTCACCGCTGTCGACAACGGGCCGATGGCCGAAAGCCTGATGGACACCGGCCTGGTGCAGCACCTGATGGCCGACGGTTTCACCTTCAAACCCAAGCAGCCGGTGGACTGGATGGTCTGCGACATCGTCGAGAAACCGGCGCGCAACGCCGCCTTGCTGGAAACCTGGATCGGCGAGGGGCATTGCCGCGAAGCGGTGGTCAACCTGAAACTGCCGATGAAGCAGCGTTACGCGGAAGTGAAGCGTTTGCTCGAACGGATCGAAGACGGCTTCAAAGCCCGTGGCCTTCGCGTGGCGATCGGCTGCAAGCAGCTGTACCACGACCGTGAAGAAGTGACCTGCCACCTGCGCCGGCTGGATGAAAAGAAGCCCAAGGCACGTTGAGCGTAGTTGCGGCGCAATGTCACAGATAGCGTCGATGCCGGCATTGCGCGACAATGCCGGCCAGTTTCAGGAGTGAGTTATGAGTCAAATCATCGATACGCCGGTCGACGGCACGCTGGATGCCACCGGGCTCAATTGCCCGGAGCCGGTCATGATGCTGCACCAGCATATTCGTGACCTGCAGCCCGGCGGCCTGCTCAAGGTGATCGCCACCGATCCCTCGACCCGCCGCGACATCCCCAAGTTCTGCGTGTTCCTCGACCATGAGCTGGTCGCCCAGCAGGAAGAGGCCGGCACCTATCTGTATTGGATTCGCAAGAAGTCCGGTTAACCCGCCGCCCGGCTGATGCGGATTCGCTTGCGCGCGCTGCGCGCCAGGCGGATCGACAGCATCAGCGCCGCGCAGCTCAGGCCGGCAATCAAGCCTTCCCACAGCCCGCTCGGGCCGCTGGCAGGGCCGAACCAGTCGGTCAGCCCCAGCACATAACCCACCGGCAAACCGATACCCCAGTAGGCGAGCAGCGTCAGGACCATGGTCACCCGGGTGTCCTGGTAGCCACGCAGCGCGCCTGCGCAGATCACCTGGATCGCGTCGGAGAACTGGTAGAGCGCGGCGTACACGATCAGCATCGCCGCCACCTGGATCACCGCGGTGTCCGGGGTGTAGATCGAGGCGATGGACTCACGCAGCAGCAGGATCAGGCTCGCGGAGAACAGGGCGAAGGCCAGCGCCGCGCCCAGGCCGACGCCGGCGGCGAAGCGCGCCTGGTATGGATTGCCGGCGCCCAGGGCCTGGCCGACCCGCACGGTGACCGCCATGCCCAGGGAATACGGAATCATGAACAGCAGGGAGCTGATGTTCAGGGCGATCTGGTGCCCGGCCACCACTGTCGCGCCGAGGCTGCCGATCAGCAGGGCGATCACCGCGAAGATGCTCGATTCGGCGAACACCGCGATGCCGATCGGCAGGCCGACGCTCAGCAGGCGCTTGATCACCGCCCACTGCGGCCAGTCGAAACGCTTGAACAGCTGGCTGCTCTGGTAGGCCGGGGCCCAGCGGGTCCAGCCCGCCATGGCCAGCATCATCGCCCACATCACGATAGCCGTGGCCCAGCCGCAACCGACGCCGCCCATGGCCGGTACGCCGAAGTGGCCATAAATGAACACGTAGTTGATGGGGATGTTCAGGGCCAGGCCGAACAGGCCGATGACCATGCTCGGCCGGGTGCGCCCCAGGGCGTCGCTGCAGCAACGCAATACGTAATACAGCGCCACCGCCGGCAGGCCGCTGGCGATGCCGTGCAGGTATTCCATGCAGGGGCCGATCAGCGTCGGGTCGACCTTCATCAGGTGCAGCACCGGCTCGGCATTGATCAGGATCAGGCTGGCGCTCAGGCCGACCGCCAGGGCCAGCCACAGCGCCTGGCGCACGATCGGGCCGATCTCACCATAGGCGCCGGCGCCGACCCGCTGGGCCACCTTGGGCGTGGTGGCCAGCAGGGTGCCGGTCATCAACAGGAACACCGGGATCCAGATCGAGTTGCCCAGCGCCACCGCCGCCAGGTCCCGTGGGCTGTACCGGCCGGCCATCACCGCATCGACGAAGCCCATGGCCGTGGTCGCCAGCTGCGCGATCATGATCGGCAAGGACAGGGCCAGCAGGCTGCGCAGTTCAAGGCGCACCCGGGCCGGGCGGTTGAGGGAGGTGGCAGGGGTATCGGTCACGGAATTCACAGGCGAAGCGTCCACAGGGTTGATGCGCAGGGCGGCGTATTCTACGCATTGACGGATGAGTCAGGAAAAAACCTCTGTTGTCGATTTGTAAGTGCTGGCGGCGCCCGGCGGGATGGATTGCTCGCTGGCCGAAAATGGCCTTCTACGCCTAAACTGCGGCTCCGCGAAAGGAGCCTGCCATGCTGATTGTTGCCGACGAAAATATTCCCCTGCTCGATGCCTTTTTTGCCGGCTTCGGCGAAATCCGCCGTTTCCCGGGGCGGGCCATCGACCGCGCCGCCATCGAGGGCGCCGATGTGCTGCTGGTGCGTTCGGTGACCCAGGTCAGTCGCGCCTTGCTCGAGGATAGCCAGGTACGGTTTGTCGGGACCTGCACCATTGGTACCGATCACCTGGACCTCGAGTATTTCCACGAGGCGGGCATTCGCTGGTCCAGCGCGCCGGGCTGCAACGCACGCGGGGTGGTCGACTATGTGCTGGGCAGCCTGCTGACCCTGGCGGAAATCGAAGGCGCCGACCTGACGCAACGCACGTACGGCGTGGTGGGCGCGGGCGAGGTCGGTGGACGGCTGATCGAGGTGTTGCGCGGCCTGGGCTGGAAAGTCCTGGTCTGCGACCCGCCACGGCAGGTGGCGGAAGGTGGCGACTATGTCAGCCTGGAACAGATCCTCGCCCAGTGCGATGTCATCAGCCTGCACACTCCCTTGACCAAGGCCGGCGAGCTGCCGACCTGGCACTTGCTGGACAAGCAGCGCCTGCTCCAGCTGCGCCCCGGCGCCTGGCTGATCAACGCCAGCCGTGGCGCGGTGGTGGATAACAGCGCCCTGCGCGAGGTGTTGCTCGAGCGTGAAGACTTGCAGGCGGTGCTGGATGTCTGGGAAGGCGAACCCCAGGTCGACGTGGCCCTGGCTGACCTCTGTGTGCTGGCCACGCCGCATATCGCCGGTTACAGCCTCGATGGCCGGCAGCGCGGGACGGCGCAGATCTATCAGGCGCTGTGCGATTACCTTGGGCAGCCGCAAGCGATTCACTTGCACGACCTGCTGCCTCGGCCATGGCTGTCGGAGGTGAGTCTCGATGCCAATAGCGACCCGGCCTGGTCCCTGGCGATGATCTGTCGGGCGGTCTACGACCCGCGGCGCGACGATGCGGATTTCCGCCGCAGCCTGGTGGGCAGCGTGGCCGAGCAGCGCGCGGCCTTCGATGCGTTGCGCAAGGGCTATCCGCCGCGACGTGAAATCGATGGGCTGGCCGTGCGTATCCAGGGCGAAGCACCAGGCTTGCAGCAGATCGTATCGGCCCTGGGATCGGTGTCGGTTCGCTGATCGGGCCTGGAGTCTGGTCGTTTCCGGCAGGCATAAAAAACCCGGCTTCAGGGCCGGGTCAAGAGGACGTGAGGCTATGTGTCAATCTTGCTGCGCAGGCTTGACCAGTCGCTTTTCCAGTTCGCGGCAAGCGTTCTGGATCATGTCTTCGGTGATCGGTACTTCGCGACCCTGAGCGTCGATGATGGCGCATCCCAGAGACTGGTCGGGGTGGGTACGAATCACTTCAATCTTGTCATTGCTGCTGTTTTGCAAGGACATGGCCTGTCTCCTCATCAGGTTGTGCGCTTACTTTAAAACCGCCAGGTGACCAAGCTGTGACAACTCCCTGCAAGGTCCCACTACGGCGTTTTCTATCCGGGGAGTCCTCAGTCCAACAGAAATGCCTGTGGACTTCCACTCGGACCTTAGACCAATAGCATCTAGGCTCCAGTATCAGCGGACATAATTAACCTGACTCATTGTGATTTACCGAAGTTCCAGGAAAAGAAGGTTCCAGGAAAACAGGTTCCAGGAAATCGGTTCCGACAAACAGGGCTGCGCCTCATGACTGTGCTGGATCACCCAGCGGTGAATGGGGCGGGGCCGTTCCCAGGTGTGCTTCCGGATGAACTTCATGCTTTCTTCGCGTCAACGCCGGGCGATTCGCCTGGCCAGTCGTTTCATCGCGCCTTATCGCTGGCAGGCCCTGGGGGCGTTGCTGGCGCTGGTGGTGACCGCGGGCATCACCCTGTCCATGGGGCAGGGCATCCGCCTGTTGGTGGACCAGGGCTTCATGACCGGATCACCGGACCTGCTCAACCAGTCCATCGGCCTGTTTCTGCTGCTGGTGCTGGGGCTGGCGGTGGGGACGTTCGTGCGTTTCTACCTGGTGTCGTGGATTGGCGAGCGCTGCGTGGCGGACATCCGTCGGCAGGTGTTCAACCATCTGATCTACCTGCACCCGGGCTTCTATGAGAACAATCGCAGCTCGGAGATCCAGTCGCGGCTGACCGCCGACACCACCTTGCTGCAATCGGTGATCGGCTCGTCGCTCTCGCTGTTTTTGCGCAATGCGCTGATGGTCATCGGCGGCATCGTGCTGCTGTTCGTCACCAACCCCAAGCTCACCAGCATCGTGGTGATCGCCTTGCCCCTGGTGTTGGTGCCGATCCTGATTTTCGGCCGCCGGGTGCGTAGCCTGTCACGCTTGAGCCAGGACCGTATCGCCGATGTCGGCAGTTACGTGGCGGAAACCCTGGGCCAGATCAAGACCGTCCAGGCCTATAACCACCAGCCCCAGGATGAGCGGCGTTTCGCCCTGACGGTGGAGGAGGCGTTCAACACCGCACGCCGGCGTATCGTCCAGCGTGCCTGGCTGATCACCCTGGTGATCGTGCTGGTGCTGGGCGCGGTCGGGGTGATGCTCTGGGTCGGCGGCATGGATGTGATTGCCGGGCGCATTTCCAGTGGCGAGCTGGCGGCCTTTGTTTTCTACAGCCTGATCGTCGGCAGTGCCTTCGGCACCCTGAGCGAAGTGATCGGCGAGTTGCAACGGGCCGCGGGCGCGGCGGAGCGGATTGCCGAGTTGCTGCGTTCGGAAAACCTGATCCAGCCGCCGAATGAAGGCCTGGTCGCCTTGCCCGAGCGGGTGCGGGGCGAGCTGGTGCTGGAGAACCTGCGCTTCTCTTATCCATCGCGTCCGGACAGTTATGCCGTCGATGGCCTGAGCCTGACGGTTCGCGAGGGGGAAACCCTGGCGCTGGTCGGGCCGTCGGGGGCGGGCAAGTCGACCATCTATGATCTGCTGCTGCGTTTCTATGACCCGGAGCAGGGGCGCATCCTGCTCGATGGCGTGCCCTTGACCCGGCTCGACCCGCAGGATGTGCGACGCTGTTTTGCCCTGGTGTCGCAAAGCCCGGCGCTGTTCTTCGGCAGCATCGAGGAGAACATTCGTTATGGCAAACCCTCGGCCACCCCGGAGCAGGTCAGGGAGGCGGCAAGGATCGCCTACGCCCACGACTTCATCGAGAAAATGCCCGAGGGTTACCAGACCCATCTCGGCGATGCGGGGCTGGGACTTTCCGGCGGCCAGCGCCAGCGCCTGGCGATTGCCCGGGCGCTGCTGGTGGATGCGCCGATCCTGTTGCTGGATGAAGCCACCAGCGCCCTGGATGCCCAGAGCGAGCATTTGATCCAGCAGGCCTTGCCGAGCCTGATGAAGAATCGCACCACCCTGGTGATCGCCCATCGCCTGGCCACGGTGAAAAACGCCGACCGCATCGCGGTGATGGATCAGGGCCGGCTGGTGGCGGTGGGTACCCACCAGGAGTTGATCGCCAGCAATCCGCTGTATGCACGTCTGGCGGCGTTGCAGTTCAGCGATGGCCAGGCAGCCTCCTGAGCCCGCGCTGGAAACAAAAATGCCCGCATCGCTGCGGGCATTTTTATTGGGCGTTATCGCTTACTGATCGTCGAAATACCGCTCATGCCAATCCACCAGTGGCTGTGGCGAATTGAGTTTCTGGCCGTAGATCACCGAGTAGGACAGCACGTTCTGCACGTACTGGCGGGTTTCATCGAACGGAATGCTCTCGACCCAGACGTCGAAGCTCAGGTGGTCGGCGCCCCTGAGCCATTGGCGCACGCGGCCGGGGCCGGCGTTGTAGGCGGCGGACGCGAGCACCCGGTTGCCGTTGAACTGGCTGTGCACCTGGCTCAGGTAGGCGGCGCCGAGCTGGATGTTCTTGTCCGGGTTCAGCACTTGCTGCGGCGAGGCCAGCGGGATGCTGAACTTGCGCGCGGTTTCCTTCGCGGTGCCGGGCATCAGTTGCATCAGGCCGGCCGCGCCGACGCCCGAGCGAGCGTCGTCCATGAACGCGCTTTCCTGGCGGGTGATCGCGAAGATCCAGCTCGAGTGCAGGCCACGGACCTTGGCTTCGCGCACCAGGGTGTCGCGGTGGGCCATCGGGAAGCGGATGTCCAGGTCGTCCCAGTATTTCGCCTGGCTGATGGTGCGGATAGCCGGGAAGTACCATTTCAGGTCGTAGGCCAGCTTGGCCTGGGCGACCATTTCGTCACGGCTGAAATGACGGCTGACGTGGTACCACTCACGCCGGCCATCGACGATCTGGCCGCGGGCATGGAACTCCAGGGCGCGCCGTACGCCCGGCGTATTGCGTACCTTGTTGATCACCTGCTGGCTGAGCACCAGCGGTTTGTTGTTCAGCTGATAAGGCAGTTGTGTGCGGTCGGCCGCGAGGAAACCATAGAAGTCGCGTTCGTTGGCCAGGCCCTTGTAGAGGGTCTGGGCCTGAGGGTTCTGCGGCTCGGCCAGTTCCAGGCTGCGCGCCTGCCAGTAGCGCCAGCGGTTGGTGGTCGCCAGGTCCTGGGGCAACTTGCGGGTCAACTGGTAGGCATCTTCCCAGCGCGCCAGGCGCAGCAGCAGGCGCAGGCGCCACTCGGAGACCGTGTTGTCGCGCAGCTCGGGATCGTATTTGGTCATCACCTCCAGGCCACGGCTGTCGAAGCGTCGCGCCAGGGTCAGGCCGATTTCCCGGGCAATCGCCACTTTTTCGTCACGGGAGAAGTGCATGCTGCTGGCATAACCGTCGAGCAGGGCCATGGCCCTGTCCGGATCCTGGCGGGCCAGGCGGCGCAGACCCAGGCCGACCACGTCGGACATGGCTTCGCTGGCTGGAGTGAAGCGTGACGGCTGGCTGAGCAGCTCGGGTTTCTGGGCAACATCCACCAGCAGCCGGCCCTGGGGGGCGAGGGTGGTCATGCTTTTGACCAGGCTATTGGCCAGCGGATAGTTGCGGGCTTCGGCGGCCAGTTTGGCGCGCTGCCAGCGCTTCTGTTCGGTCAACTGGCCTTCGGCGGCCCACTGGGCGAACAGCGCGTCGCAGGTGGCCGGCAAGGATTTGCCGCTGAGCCAGAGCTTGTCGGTGGCGGCGTACCCTTCGGCCTTGAGGTTGTGGCCCAGCTGGTATTGCGCGTTCAGGCAGTCCAGCTCGGTGAAGTTGAGCTTGGGGTCGTAATACTTGACGAAGGTGGCCCAGTCGCCACGTTCGGCCAGCCAGCGCAACCAGCGCAGTCTCATCCAGTTGGCCTGGGGCAGGTCGCCGTGTTCACCGAGAAACTTTTCGATCTCGGCGTTGCTGGCGGTTTTTAGCCGGGCGGTCAGTTCGTCGTAGGCCAGGTAGGGCTCGAGCGGGTAGTCGGCCAGGACCTGGCGGTAGCGGAAATACGGGCCGGTGTCGCCCTTGGCCAGGGCGCGTTTGGCTTCATCGTAATATTGACGCTGGAGTGAGAGGTCCGCGGCCTGAGCGGTGTGCACGGCAGAGGCAGAAAGAAGCAGGCAGGACAAAAGACTGAAAAGGCGACTGCGCATGAGACATCCGGGCAGAGAAATCATGACAAGTGCCGACAATGCCAACACTGATTATTCCCTAGCTTAGCCTTTTGCCAGCAACGGGTGAAAGCTTTGCCGGCCTCTTGTCGCCAGTTCGCTGCAAATGTT
Organism: Pseudomonas sp. GW531-T4; assembly: GCF_017349615.1. Taxonomy (NCBI): domain Bacteria; kingdom Pseudomonadati; phylum Pseudomonadota; class Gammaproteobacteria; order Pseudomonadales; family Pseudomonadaceae; genus Pseudomonas; species Pseudomonas sp. GW531-T4. The sequence continues at coordinate 203,324 of NZ_JACMZT010000005.1, read as the reverse complement.
GTTCAGGGTGCTTCAGGATTGAAAATGCCGGCCTTCTGAGGCCTCAACTCAGGTAGAATGCGCGCCCGGTTTTTGGAGAAGCTCATGACCCTGCTCAAATTCAGCGATGTGTCCCTTGCGTTCGGCGCTATGCCGTTGTTGGACAAGGTGTCCTGGCAGATCGCCCGTGGTGAGCGGGTGTGCATCATCGGCCGTAACGGCACTGGCAAATCCAGCATGCTGAAGCTGGTCAAGGGCGATCAGAAGCCCGACGACGGTTCCGTATGGCGCGCGCCCGGTCTGAAAATCGGCGAATTGCCGCAGGAATTGCCAGTGGCCGACGAGCGGACAGTGTTCGACGTCGTCGCCCAGGGCCTCGATGGCGTTGGCGAGCTGCTGGCGCAGTACCACCACCTGAGCCAGAACATCGTCACCGATGCCGATCTGGAAAAGCTCATGCACGTCCAGCATGACCTCGAAGCCCGTGATGGCTGGCGCTTGCAGACGCTGGTGGACAGCACCCTGAGCCGCCTGCAGCTGCCGGCCGACAAGACCCTCGCCGAGTTGTCCGGTGGCTGGCGCCGTCGCGTCCTGCTGGCTCAGGCCCTGGTGTCCGAACCGGACCTGCTGCTGCTCGACGAACCGACCAACCACCTGGATATCGGCGCCATCGCCTGGCTGGAAGAAGCCCTGAAGGACTTCCAGGGCGCCGTGCTCTTTATTACCCACGACCGTTCCTTCCTGCAGAACCTGGCGACCCGGATTCTTGAGCTGGACCGTGGTGGGCTGATCGACTGGAACGGCGACTACGCCAGCTTCCTGGTGCACAAGGAAGCAGTGTTGGCGGCTGAAGAGACAGCCAACGCGCTGTTCGACAAGCGCCTGGCCCAGGAAGAAGTCTGGATTCGCCAAGGCATCAAGGCCCGTCGTACCCGTAACGAAGGCCGCGTGCGCGCCCTCAAGGCCCTGCGTGTCGAGCGCAGCGAACGTCGCGAGCGCACCGGCAAGGCCAATATCCAGCTGGAAACCGCCGACAAGTCCGGCAAGCAGGTCATGGTGCTCGAAGACGTGAGCTTCGCTCATCCGGGCGGGCCATTCCTGGTCAAGAACTTCTCCATGGTCCTGCAGCGCGGCGACCGTATCGGCCTGCTCGGCGCCAACGGTACCGGCAAGACCACGCTGCTCAAATTGATGCTGGGCGGCCTGGTGCCGAGCAGCGGCAAGGTCGAGGAGGGCACGCGTATCGACGTGGCGTACTTCGACCAGTTGCGTCACCAACTGGACCTGGAAAAGACCGTGATCGACAACGTCGCCGAAGGTCGCGACTTTATCGATATCGATGGCCAGAGCCGTCACGTGCTCAGCTACCTCGGCGATTTCCTGTTCAGCCCGCAGCGTGCCCGCACACCGGTCAAGGCGCTGTCCGGTGGCGAGCGTGCCCGCCTGCTGCTGGCCAAACTGTTCAGCAAGCCGGCCAACCTGCTGGTGCTCGACGAACCGACCAACGACCTGGACGTGGAAACCCTCGAGCTGCTGGAAGAGGTGTTGCTGACCTTCCAGGGCACCGTGCTGATGGTCAGCCACGACCGGGCATTCCTCGATAACGTGGTGACCAGCACCCTGGTGTTCGAAGGCGAAGGCAAGGTTCGCGAATACGTCGGCGGTTATCAGGACTGGCTGCGCCAGGGCGGTTCGCCACGCCTGCTGGGCGTGACCGAGAACAAGTCCGGCAAGGCCGAGCTGAATTCGGCGGTGGTTGCGCCTGTCGCAGCGGCACCTGCTGCGGCACAGGAAGCACCTGCGGTCAAGAAGAAGCTCAGCTACAAGTTGCAGCGGGAGCTCGAAGCGTTGCCTGGCCAGATCGAAGCCATGGAGCAGCAGATCGCCAGCGTGGAAGCGGAGATGGCCGACGCCGGCTTCTATCAGCGTCCTGCGGCCGAGACCACGGCAGTCATCGCCCAGTTGGAACAGCTCAACGCTGAACTGGACGTGATGGTCGAGCGCTGGGCCGAGCTGGATGCCTGAGTGACCTGGCGTCAATAAAAAAGCCCGACATTCATGTCGGGCTTTTTGCAGGGCCGGTGCGGGCGGAGAATTCTGCCTGCGGCGGGCTCAGCGTTTGACCAGGTGCACGGCCAGCACGTCGCAAGGGGCGCCATGCAGCACGTCGTTGGCGGTCGAGCCCAATAGCAGGGCCAGGCCGTGGCGGCCATGGCTGCCGACCACGATCAGGTCGCATTCCTGTTCCTTGGCCAGATGGTGGATTTCCTGGCGTGGCTGGCCATAGGTCAGGTGGCTGTATTCCTTGGACAGCTCGGGGTATTTGGTGATGAGGCGATCGAGGCGTTCCTTGGCCTGGTCGAACTGCTGCTGTTGCAATTGGGACAGGTCCATCGGCACGTCGCCGCCGAACGCCATGGCCATCGGCTCGACAATATGCACCAGGGACAATTTGGCGCTGTTGCTGACCGACAGCTCGCGTGCCCGGTGGATAACAGGATCGCACTCTTCGGTTAGATCTACGGCGACCAGAATATGGTGGTAGGGCATGAGGTGCTCCTCCTGAGGATTGCAATAGCTTCAAGTATGGCTGGTTTCAAGCGGATTGGTTCCGACCTGGATCAATCGGCTCATCAAGAATCGGGAGTACAGATATGACGGTCTGGATAGTGGTGTCAATCCTCGCAGTGGTCTTGAGTCCGCTGGCCTGGTTGCGCCCGTCGCGCCGCCAGAGCGGGCAGATCGCCCTGCGCATGGAGGCGCGACGCATGGGGCTGGGCATGCAACTGGCGCCTCAGGAATGGCCGCACTGGATGGATCCGCAGCCTCCAAGCCCCTGTGCGCAATACCATCGGCCGCGGCGCGGTACACAGCCGGCCTGCTGGGCCTACTGGCAAAGTGCGCCGGGCATGTGGGTCAACCAATGGCGGGAAGCCTGTGCGGACCCGGCCTTGCTCGAGCACTTTCGCACGCTGCCGGCCAATGTGTTCAAGGTCGAGGCCGACCGGCAGATGATCGTCTTGTATTGGGGCGAACGTGGCGAAGCCAGTGTTTTGCAAGACATTGCCGCGGTACTCAAGGCGCTGGCGTGAAGCATGACCTGCGCTGCAATGGCCAGGTTGTTGAAAAACAGGCAATAAAAAGCCCGACAGGGTCGGGCGGGGTTGGCCAGGCAGGCCGGTAAATCCTTTCTGATCCCCTGGTTCTGACCGGCGGGGATAGAGTTGTCGCCGATCTTACGCCTGGTTTTCGGCCAGGCATCCATATTTTTGCTCCAGGATTGTGCCAGCGTAGCCGCGAATCGGTTACGGGGGCCACGTATTAGGGCGACTTTTCTAAAGATTGATTCTATGAATGTCCTGAGATGAGCAAGCTTGTTGATGGTGCGTGCCCGTCTGGAATGACTAAGAAGTCGCGTTTTAAACAACCTTTTGGGCGATTGACAATTGTCGGATTTTGCCTGAATGTGGCGTACCCAAATCAAACGGGCGTATGAATTGAGCGTTTGTATTACCAGACGGCTCTTCCAGAATCCCGACTATCGCGTTGGCGGGTGTGCCTGGCGGATTGGCGTAGCATCGATGGAAACGTCGTTGCCGAGTCAGAAGTTAGCGTCCGACGTGTACTGTTCAGCTTCCATATCGTGGAGATCAGTTGATGATTTACGAAGGTAAAGCCATCACGGTTAAGGCTCTTGAAAGTGGCATCGTCGAATTGAATTTCGACCTCAAGGGTGAGTCCGTCAACAAGTTCAACCGTCTTACCCTGAACGAATTGCGTTCGGCCGTAGACGCCATCAAGGCAGATGCGTCGGTCAAGGGTGTGATCGTCAGCAGTGGCAAGGACGTCTTCATCGTCGGCGCCGACATCACCGAATTTGTCGACAACTTCAAGCTGCCGGATGCAGAGCTTGTCGCAGGCAACCTCGAAGCCAACAAGATTTTCAGCGATTTCGAAGACCTCAACGTTCCGACCGTTGCCGCGATCAATGGCATCGCGCTGGGCGGCGGTCTGGAAATGTGCCTGGCAGCTGACTATCGCGTCATGTCCTCCAGCGCCAAGATCGGCCTGCCGGAAGTCAAGCTGGGTATCTACCCGGGCTTCGGCGGTACCGTTCGCCTGCCGCGCATCATCGGTGCCGACAACGCCATCGAATGGATTGCCGCCGGCAAGGAAAACCGTGCCGAGGACGCACTGAAAGTCGGCGCCGTCGACGCTGTCGTTGCCCCGGAAAAACTGCATGAAGCGGCTCTGGCCACCGTCAAGCGCGCCATCTCCGGCGAGTTCGACTACAAGGCCAAGCGTCAGCCGAAGCTAGAAAAGCTCAAGCTCAACGCCATCGAACAGATGATGTCCTTCGAAACCGCCAAGGGTTTTGTCGCCGGCCAGGCTGGCCCGAACTACCCGGCGCCGGTCGAAGCCATCAAGACCATTCAGAAAGCCGCCAACTTCGGTCGTGACAAGGCGCTGGAAGTCGAGGCCGCAGGCTTCGTCAAACTGGCCAAGACCTCTGCTGCGCAGAGCCTGATCGGTCTGTTCCTGAATGATCAGGAGCTGAAGAAAAAGGCCAAGGCCTATGACGAAATCGCCCACGATGTGAAGCAGGCCGCCGTACTGGGTGCCGGCATCATGGGTGGCGGTATCGCCTATCAGTCGGCGTCCAAAGGCACGCCGATCCTGATGAAAGACATCAACGAACACGGTATCGAGCAAGGCCTGGCGGAAGCCGCCAAGCTGCTGGTCGGCCGTGTCGATAAAGGTCGCATGACCGCGGCGAAGATGGCCGAGGTGCTCAACGGCATTCGTCCTACGCTGTCCTACGGTGACTTCGGCCACGTCGACCTGGTGGTCGAAGCGGTCGTCGAGAACCCTAAGGTCAAGCAAGCGGTTCTGGCCGAAGTCGAAGACCAGGTCAAAGAGGACACCATCCTCGCTTCGAACACCTCGACCATTTCCATCAGCCTGCTGGCCAAGGCCCTCAAGCGTCCGGAAAACTTCGTCGGCATGCACTTCTTCAACCCGGTGCACATGATGCCGCTGGTCGAAGTCATCCGTGGCGAGAAGTCCAGCGAGCTGGCCGTGGCCACCACCGTTGCCTACGCCAAGAAAATGGGCAAGAACCCGATCGTGGTCAACGACTGCCCGGGCTTCCTGGTCAACCGCGTGCTGTTCCCGTACTTCGGCGGTTTCGCCAAGCTGGTCAGCGCCGGTGTGGACTTCGTGCGCATCGACAAGGTCATGGAAAAATTCGGCTGGCCAATGGGCCCGGCCTACCTGATGGACGTGGTCGGCATCGACACCGGCCACCACGGTCGTGACGTGATGGCCGAAGGTTTCCCGGATCGCATGAAAGACGATCGCCGTTCGGCTATCGATGTGCTCTACGAAGCCAAGCGTCTGGGCCAGAAGAACGGCAAGGGTTTCTACGCCTACGAGGCCGACAAGAAAGGCAAGCAGAAGAAAGTGGCCGACCCGTCGGTGCTGGAAGTGCTCAAGCCTATCGTGTACGAGCAGCGTGAAGTCACTGACGAGGACATCGTCAACTGGATGATGATCCCGCTGTGCCTGGAAACCGTTCGTTGCCTGGAAGACGGCATCGTCGAGACCGCGGCCGAAGCCGATATGGGCCTGGTGTACGGTATTGGTTTCCCTCCATTCCGTGGCGGTGCGCTGCGCTACATCGACTCGATCGGTGTTGCCGAGTTCGTTGCCCTGGCCGACCAGTACGCCGATCTGGGCGCGCTGTACCACCCGACCGCGAAGCTGCGCGAGATGGCCAAGAACGGCCAGAGCTTCTTCGGTTAAGCGCCCCCTACTAGAGCGAGAGTGAATATATGAGCTTGAATCCTAGAGACGTCGTGATTGTCGACTTCGGTCGTACTCCGATGGGCCGCTCCAAGGGCGGCATGCACCGCAACACCCGCGCCGAAGACATGTCGGCGCACCTGATCAGCAAATTGCTGGAACGCAACTCCAAGGTCGATCCGGCGGAAGTCGAGGACGTGATCTGGGGCTGTGTGAACCAGACCCTGGAGCAGGGCTGGAACATCGCGCGCATGGCGTCGCTGATGACCCAGATCCCGCACACCTCGGCCGGCCAGACCGTCAGCCGCCTGTGTGGCTCGTCGATGAGCGCGCTGCACACCGCCGCCCAGGCAATCATGACCGGCAACGGTGACGTATTCGTGGTTGGCGGCGTCGAGCATATGGGCCACGTGAGCATGATGCACGGTGTCGACCCGAACCCGCACATGTCCCTGTACGCGGCGAAAGCCTCGGGCATGATGGGCCTGACCGCCGAGATGCTCGGCAAGATGCACGGCATCACTCGTGAACAGCAGGACGCCTTTGGAGTGCGTTCCCATCAGCTCGCCCACAAGGCGACGGTGGAAGGCAAGTTCAAGGACGAGATCATCCCGATGCAGGGTTACGACGAGAACGGTTTCCTGAAACTGTTCGACTACGACGAAACCATTCGCCCCGAGACCACCCTGGAAAGCCTGGCGGCCCTCAAGCCGGCCTTCAATCCGAAGGGCGGTACCGTGACTGCCGGTACTTCGTCGCAGATCACCGACGGTGCTTCGTGCATGATCGTGATGTCGGCGCAGCGTGCCCAGGACCTGGGCATCCAGCCGCTGGCGGTGATCCGCTCGATGGCGGTGGCGGGTGTGGATCCGGCGATCATGGGCTATGGTCCAGTACCGGCCACGCAGAAAGCACTGAAGCGCGCGGGCCTGGGAATTGCCGATATCGACTTCTTCGAGCTCAACGAAGCTTTCGCGGCGCAGGCTCTGCCAGTGCTGAAAGATTTGAAAGTGCTCGACAAGATGGACGAGAAGGTTAACCTGCACGGCGGCGCGATCGCCCTGGGTCACCCGTTCGGTTGTTCCGGTGCGCGTATCTCCGGCACCTTGCTCAATGTCATGAAGCAGAATGGCGGCACCTTTGGCGTGTCCACCATGTGCATTGGCCTCGGTCAGGGTATTGCCACTGTCTTCGAACGCGTTTAAGCGTTGTGTTGATGGAAGCCGGGGCCCAGTGCCCCGGTTTTTGTTTTTCTGAAGATTTATTATTTTTTATTTTGCGCGAGGGCCAGAACATGCAATTACAACCCGGGCTCTATCAGCATTACAAGGGACCGCAGTACCGCGTTTTCAGCGTGGCGCGGCATTCCGAGACGGAAGAGGAAGTGGTGTTCTATCAAGCCCTGTATGGCGATTACGGCTTTTGGGTGCGCCCCTTGAGCATGTTCCTGGAGTCGGTCGAAGTTGACGGCGAGCAGGTGCCACGCTTTGCTTTGGTGCAGGCCGAACCCAGTCTTTTTTCACGGCCATGAGCCGAGGTCGCGCAGAACCCTGCGCTTGACCTCACCTTGTTGCCACTATATATAGCGGTGCCGCGTCAGGCGCCAACCGCCTCTCACTTCTCGAATTCAGGAATTTTCCGATCCATGGGCAAATCGCTGGTCATTGTGGAATCCCCGGCTAAGGCCAAGACCATCAACAAGTACTTGGGTAACCAATACGTGGTGAAGTCGAGTATCGGCCATATCCGAGACCTGCCCACCAGTGGTTCGGCGAGCGCCGCCAAAGAGCCTGCCGCCAAGCGAGGCAAGGCGGCTGCTGGTGAAGCACCGGCGCTGTCGGCCAAGGAGAAGGCGCGCAAGCAGCTGGTCTCGCGCATGGGAGTCGATCCGGACCACGGCTGGAAAGCCAAGTACGAGATCCTTCCAGGCAAGGAAAAAGTCATCGAAGAGCTGCGCCGGCTCGCCAAGGATGCCGACACCATCTATCTCGCAACGGACTTGGACCGCGAAGGGGAGGCCATTGCCTGGCACCTGCGGGAAGCCATTGGTGGGGATGACAGCCGCTACAAGCGCGTGGTGTTCAACGAAATCACCAAGAAGGCGATCCAGGAAGCCTTCTCCCAGCCGGGCGAGCTGGATATCGATCGGGTCAACGCCCAGCAGGCGCGTCGCTTCCTCGACCGCGTGGTGGGTTACATGGTTTCGCCGCTGCTGTGGGCCAAAATTGCCCGTGGCCTGTCTGCCGGTCGTGTGCAATCGGTGGCGGTGAAGCTGGTGGTGGAGCGCGAGCGCGAAATCCGTGCTTTCATCCCTGAAGAGTACTGGGAAGTTCATGCCGACCTCGGCACCGCCAAGGGCGCCAATGTGCGCTTCGAAGTGGCCCGTGAAAACGGCGAGGCCTTCAAGCCGCTGAACGAAGCCCAGGCCATGGCGGCGCTGGAGAAGCTCAAGGCTTCGACCTACACCATCGCCAAGCGCGAAGACAAACCGACCAGCAGCAAGCCGTCGGCCCCGTTCATTACTTCTACCCTGCAGCAGGCCGCGAGCAACCGCCTGGGCTTCGGGGTGAAGAAAACCATGATGATGGCCCAGCGTCTGTATGAAGCCGGTTACATCACTTATATGCGTACCGACTCGACCAACCTCTCGGCTGATGCCCTGACGATGGCGCGGACCTATATCGAAGAAGAGTTCGGCAACAAGTACCTGCCGTCCTCGCCGAACTTCTACAGCAGCAAGGAAGGGGCCCAGGAGGCGCACGAAGCGATTCGGCCGTCCGATGTGAATACCCACCCAAGCAAGCTGTCGGGCATGGAACGTGACGCCGAGCGCCTCTACGAGCTGATCTGGCGCCAGTTCGTGGCCTGCCAGATGCTGCCGGCGCAATACCTGTCGACCACCGTCAGCGTCGCCGCTGGTGGCTTCGAGCTGCGTGCCAAGGGTCGTATCCTCAAGTTCGACGGCTACACCCGTGTCATGCCGCAGATGAGCAAGCCGGGCGACGACGATGTCCTGCCGGACATGGCGCAGGGCGATGTGCTGAAGCTGATCAAGCTCGACCCGAGCCAGCACTTCACCAAGCCGCCGGCGCGTTACTCCGAAGCCAGCCTGGTCAAGGAAATGGAAAAGCGTGGCATCGGTCGTCCTTCGACCTACGCGGCGATCATTTCCACCATCCAGGACCGTGGCTACGTGGCGCTGCACAACCGTCGTTTCTATTCGGAAAAGATGGGCGACATCGTCACCGAGCGTCTGTCCGAGAGTTTCTCCAACCTGATGGACTACGGCTTCACTGCCGGCATGGAAGAGCACCTCGATGACGTGGCCCAGGGCGAGCGCGACTGGAAAAACGTCCTCGACGAGTTCTACGGCGACTTCAAGAAGAAGCTCGAAGTGGCCGAAGGCAGCGACAGCGGCATGCGCGCCAACCAGCCGGTGATGACCGATATCCCGTGCCTGACTTGTGGTCGTCCGATGCAGATTCGTACGGCGTCCACCGGTGTGTTCCTCGGTTGTTCGGGTTACAGCCTGCCACCGAAAGAACGCTGCAAGGCGACGGTCAACCTGGTGCCGGGCGACGAGATCGCCGCAGACGACGAGGGTGAATCCGAGTCGCTGGTACTGCGCGGCAAGCACCGTTGCCCGATCTGCAGCACGGCGATGGACGCCTATCTGCTGGACGAGAAACGCAAGTTGCACATCTGCGGTAACAACCCGGATTGCGCGGGCTACGAGATCGAAGAGGGCAGCTACCGCATCAAGGGCTACGAAGGTCCGAGCCTGGAGTGCGACAAGTGCGGCAGCGAGATGCAGCTCAAGACCGGTCGTTTCGGCAAGTTCTTCGGCTGCACCAATCCGACCTGCAAGAACACCCGCAAGCTGCTCAAGAGCGGTGACGCGGCGCCACCGAAGATGGACCCGGTGAAGATGCCCGAGCTGAAATGCGAGAAGGTCAACGACACCTATATCCTGCGCGACGGGGCTTCGGGTCTGTTCCTGGCAGCCAGCCAGTTCCCGAAAAACCGTGAGACCCGCGCACCGCTGGTGCTCGAGCTGATCCCGCACAAGGACGAGATCGATCCGAAGTATCACTTCCTCTGCGAAGCGCCGAAGAAGGACCCGGAGGGTCGTCCGGCGGTGATCCGCTACAGCCGCAAGACCAAGGAGCAGTACGTGCAGACCGAAGTCGACGGCAAGCCGACCGGCTGGCGTGCGTTCTACGACGGTGGTAGCTGGAAAGTCGAAGACAAGCGTTAAGGTCCGCATCGGACGCTTCTGACAGGCCGCGTAAACTTCTAAGGGTACGCGGCCTTTCTTTTTGGGCTTGCGGTGGGCTGGAGTGTTCCACGACACTGTACGGCCAGCCCGCTGTTATCTATTCGTTGTGGAGATTGCTGTCATGGCCCACGAACTCTATACCCGTACCAACCAGAAAATTTACTTCGCCGGCCTGTCGCTGGAAGCCTTGGCGCGAGCCGAAGCGGGCGGGGCAATGAATGCTCAGGCGCTGGTGCAGGCCGGGCGAGAATCGGTGTTGTTTCATCTGTACGGCGCGCTGCTTGGCTTGTGTCACGAGATTGCTGGCTTCTATCGCCTCCCGCAGGCCAATGCGCCTCGCGCGGAGCTGCTGCTGACCCGCGAGGTGCTGGAAAGCATCGCCATCCCCGAGCTGGCCGAGTTGGTGGAGCTGGCCCATAACCCGGAAACCTGGCTGGCGAAGCTGCTGGCTGCCCATTCGGCGATGTTCCAGCCACCGCGGGTACCGCATAAACCCAAGGGCGATGTCACCCAGCCGCTGATCGTCGCAGTGAACCTCGATGAAGAAGAGCAGGCGCCGGAGCTGAGCCGGGAAGAGCTGGAGCAATGGCGTCAGAACCTCAAGGCTTTGGCTATACGCTTCCGTGACGGTCTGAATGAGTGTTGAGCTGCGGTACGACTCACCATTCAAGGATGAGTAGGCGTTCAACAGCGACGTCCAGATGCTCCCAAGCTCGATGGTCAGCGCGCCATCAACAAGAAACAGGTCATTACGCGGTTTTTCCGCTTAGGAAGCCGTTGCCAGTTCTGATTGCAAATCGAATTTCTGTGACAAATGCCTGCTCGTAACCCCGGGCAAATAAAGAAAACCGCTTGGGCCCGCGCGAGGTCGGGGTGATGACTGATATAATCCCGGCCTTTCGTGGAGAACAGACCTTTATGCCAACGTCCTTTCTAGAAATTGTCGAATTGCCAGACGGTCGTATCGAGCTGCGCAGGGCTGAGGACGAGGGTTCTCTGGTCACTCTGGACTTTTCAGAGGATGCCAAAGCCTTCTTGCAAGGCCAGCATGTCGAGGTGGCCAAGGCCATGTTGAGCGTGGGTGTGCAGATGGCGGGTCGCCTGGTTGAAGGCGAATTGGAGAAAGAAGAGGGACCACGGATTCTTCACTGAGTCCGTTTGTCGGTTTTTTTGCTGTCGTTCGTCGCCTCCTTTCGGCTTCTCAATCCTGGAGAAGCCTTGTGTCATTCAAGCGTGTCCATCGACGCTTCTAGCGGTCAGCCCAGACGAATATTCAGGCTTTGTGCGTCGCCCGTGCGGGCTGCGCTGATAAGTTGCTGACGGGCGCTGCTGTTCAATGGATTGAGCCAGCTGACGACGGTGTGGCTGCGTCCCAGGCGCAGAGCCTCGCAAGCCAGTTGTTGCGCGCTTTGGGCGCCGCGCGGGTGCAGCAGCAGGATCCGTTCGCGGTTCAGGCCGGCATCCCGCAACCAGGCCTGGGTCAGGCTTGCCGGCGGGGCAATCAATGTCAGCCAGCGCGCGTCCTGGTCCTGGCTCAGTTCCCTGAGGATAGGCGCGAGCAGGCTCAGGCAATTCCCGGCGGCACCGCGTAACGACAGTTCACTGAAGGCTTCCGGTTCGTTGCTCCAGGGCGATTCGACTACCTCTTTGAGGATAGGCGCCAGAGGCTGGGCCATGAAGGCTTCGAACAGCGGCAGTTGTGCATGCTGTGGTGTGTGAGGGAACTGCATAGAGCCTCCTTTAGCGGCGAATGACGCCGACACTCAAGCCTTCGATCACCAGGTCCTGATCTTTCAGGTTGACTTCGATAGGGGCGAACTCAGGGTTTTCGGCAATCAGCCAGACTTTGCTGCCTTCGCGCTTGAAGCGTTTCACGGTGACTTCGTCGCCAATGCGGGCGACGACGACCTGGCCATTGCGGGCCTCGCGAGTGGTGTGCACGGCCAGCAGGTCGCCATCGAAGATGCCGATGTCCTTCATGCTCATGCCGTGAACCCGCAGCAGGTAGTCCGCGCGTGGATGGAAGAAGGCCGGGTTGATATTGCAGGACTCTTCGATGTGCTGCTCGGCGAGGATCGGCGCGCCGGCGGCAACCCGGCCGATGATGGGCAGGCTGGAGTCGTCGGGCTTGGCTTCGAACCCCGGGATGCGAATGCCGCGGGAGGCGCCTGGAGTCATTTCGATCGCACCCTTGCGGGCCAGCGCCTTGAGGTGTTCTTCGGCGGCGTTGGGCGACTTGAAACCCAGTTCCTGGGCGATTTCCGCGCGGGTCGGTGGGTAGCCGTTGTCTTCGAGGCAACGTTTGATAAAAGCCAGAATCTCAGCTTGGCGTGGCGTCAGTTTTAGCATATCGATCGCTCTGTCTTTTTATACAGTGACTGGAATTATATACAGTGAATGGCGCTTGGCAATCCTCCTTTTTCCAGTCGCCGCTGGACGGTCGGGTCGCCGCTGCGCATGCCTGGTGTCGCGTGGCTGGCTACAGGACGCGGCAGGTATGGTTAAATAGCTGACTGACCGGCCGCAAAACGGACAGGCAGGCTTGACAAGACTGGGGCTGAAACGTATGTTTCAAACAAGTGTTTGTCAGGCGGAGTAGCCATGGCCCAGTCGGAAACCGTTGAACGCATTCTCGATGCTGCCGAGCAGTTGTTCGCGGAAAAAGGTTTTGCCGAAACCTCATTGCGGCTGATCACCAGCAAGGCCGGGGTCAACCTGGCGGCGGTGAATTATCATTTCGGTTCCAAGAAGGCCCTGATCCAGGCAGTGTTCTCGCGCTTCCTCGGGCCGTTCTGCATCAGCCTCGACCGTGAGCTGGAGCGGCGTTCGGCCAAGCCGGACAGCAAGCCAAGCCTCGAAGAGCTGCTGGAAATCCTCGTCGAGCAGGCCCTGGTGGTCCAGCCTCGCAGCGGCAACGATCTGTCCATCTTCATGCGTCTTCTGGGCCTGGCCTTCAGCCAGAGCCAGGGGCACCTGCGGCGTTATCTGGAAGACATGTACGGCAAGGTCTTCCGCCGCTACATGCTGCTGGTCAACGAAGCTGCGCCGCGCATCCCTCCGATCGAACTGTTCTGGCGTGTGCACTTCATGCTCGGAGCGGCGGCGTTCAGCATGTCGGGGATCAAGGCGTTGCGGGCGATTGCCGAGACCGACTTCGGGGTCAATACCTCGATCGAGCAGGTAATGCGCCTGATGGTGCCATTCCTCGCGGCCGGCATGCGCGCTGAAACCGGCGTCACCGACGATGCCATGGCTGCGGCGCAACTCAAGCCGCGCAGCAAATCGACTCCGGCGGTCGCCAAGGCCTGACCGTCCGGGTGGGCGCGGCAGCTTACATCCGCTAAGCTAGCCGCCCATGTCGACTCTCGTTTCCTACCTCCTTTCACATCTTTCGCCGATCGTCGCTTGCCGGGCTTTGCCGTCGGCAATGGATTCGTGCGTCCGCGCCACGCCAGCACCTTCTGCGATGCCGTGTGCGCACTTCGTTACTAAGGAATTGCTATGACCACAGGCCTGCAAGGCTCCTTGATGGTGGATGTCGCCGGTACCTGGCTGACAGCTGAAGATCGCCAGCTCCTGCGCCAGCCCGAAGTGGGTGGGTTGATCATCTTTGCCCGCAATATCGAGCATCCGCGGCAGGTGCGTGAGCTGAGCGCGTCCATTCGGGCAATTCGCCCGGACCTGCTGCTGGCGGTGGACCAGGAGGGCGGTCGCGTGCAGCGCCTGCGCCAGGGCTTCGTGCGGCTGCCGGCCATGCGTGCCATCGCCGACAACCCGAATGCCGAATACCTGGCCGAGCAGTGCGGCTGGATCATGGCCACCGAAGTGCTGGCCGTCGGCCTGGACCTGAGCTTCGCGCCGGTGCTGGACCTCGATCATCAGCGCAGTGCCGTGGTGGGCACCCGCTCCTTCGAGGGCGACCCCGAGCGCGCCGCGTTGTTGGCGGGCGCCTTTATCCGTGGCATGAACAGCGCCGGCATGGCGGCCACGGGCAAGCATTTCCCTGGTCACGGCTGGGCCGAGGCGGACTCCCACGTGGCGATCCCCAACGACGAGCGCAGCCTCGACGAGATTCGCGCCAAGGACCTGGTGCCTTTCGCGCGCCTGAGCAAGCAATTGGCGGCGGTGATGCCGGCCCACGTTATCTACCCTCAGGTCGATGCCCAGCCGGCCGGGTTCTCCCGCCGTTGGCTGCAAGAGATCCTGCGCGGTGAATTGCAATTCGACGGCGTCATCTTCAGTGACGACCTGTCGATGGCCGGTGCGCACGTGGTTGGCGATGCCGCGAGCCGGATCGAAGCGGCGCTGTCGGCCGGTTGCGACATGGGCCTGGTGTGTAACGACCGGGCGGCGGCCGAGCTGGCCTTGAGCGCGGCCCAGCGTCTGAAAGTGACACCGTCGGCGCGTATTGCGCGGATGCGCGGCCAGGCGTTCGCTTGCACCGACTATCGCCAGGATCCGCGCTGGCTGGCGGCGCTCGGCGCACTCAAGGATGCCCAGCTGATCGATTAAGGACTTTTGCGATGACGGTTTACGCGATTATCGGCGGTACCGGCCTGACCCGGCTCGAAGGCTTGAGCATTCACCAATCCTTGCCCCTGGACACGCCTTATGGCGCTCCGTCGGCGGATATCCAGAAGGGTGAATACGCCGGGCGCGAGGTGTTGTTTCTGGCGCGCCACGGTCATCCGCATCGCTTGCCGCCGCATCAGGTGAACTATCGGGCCAACCTCTGGGCGTTGAAGCAGGCTGGCGCCGAGGCGGTCCTGGCGGTCAATGCGGTGGGTGGCATTCATCCGGCGATGGGCTCCGGGCATTTCTGCGTGCCGCATCAACTGATCGACTACACCAGCGGTCGCGAGCACACCTACTTTGCCGACGACCTGGAGCAGGTCACCCACATCGACTTCAGCTATCCCTACAGCGAGTCGCTGCGCCAGCAGTTGATTGTCGCGCTGGAGGCCGAAGGCTGTGAATTCAGCAGCCAGGGTGTGTACGCCTGCACCCAGGGCCCGCGCCTGGAGACCGTGGCGGAGATCGCCCGCCTGGAGCGTGACGGCTGCGACATCGTCGGCATGACCGGCATGCCGGAAGCGGCGCTGGCCCGTGAGCTGGAGCTGGACTACGCCTGCCTGGCGCTGGTGGTGAACCCGGCGGCGGGCAAGTCCGCTGCGGTGATTACCATGGCCGAGATCGAACAGGCATTGCAGGGCGGCATGGGCAAGGTGAAGTCGACGCTGGCGCGGGTCCTCGCGGCAAACCTGTAGCCGCTGGTAAAGGCTGCGATCGAGCGCGTAGCGCTCGCAAAACCTGAATCCGCGTATTCACGCCTGCTGCGCAGCCGATCACAGGCTGCGCCAGCGGCTACAGATCAGCGTCCGCCTTTCTTGTCGGGCAGCGGGGCGAAGAGGGCTTCGATGTCTTCGCTCTGCAGCTTCCAGTCGCCGGCCTTGCGCCCATCCAGCACGCCCGCCGCCAGGTCGGACTTCTCCTGTTGCAGGTGCTGGATTTTCTCTTCCACCGTGCCGCGGGCAATCAACTTGTAGACGAACACTGGCTTCTCCTGGCCGATCCGATAGGCGCGGTCGGTGGCCTGGTTTTCCGTGGCCGGGTTCCACCAGGGGTCGTAGTGGATCACGGTGTCGGCCTCGGTCAGGTTGAGGCCGACGCCGCCGGCTTTCAGGCTGATCAGGAAGATTTGCAGCTTGCCGCTCTGGAAGTCCCTGACCGGCGTGCGGCGATCGCGGGTCTGCCCGGTCAGCAGGGCGTAGGCGACGTTGCGCCGTTTCAGCTCGGCCTCGATCAGGCTCAGCATCGAGGTGAATTGCGAGAACAGCAGGATGCGCCGGCCCTCGTCGAACAGCTCCTCGAGCATTTCCATCAGACTGTCGAGCTTGCCGGAGGAACTGCCTCGCGTAGGCACCGCATCCTCGTTGACCAGGCGCAGGTCGCAACACACCTGGCGCAGTTTCAGCAGCGCTTCAAGAATGATGATCTGGCTGCGGGCCACACCCTTGCGGGTGATCTCGTCGCGGACTTTCTTGTCCATGGCCAGGCGCATGGTTTCGTACACATCGCGCTGGGCTTCATTGAGTTCCACCCAATGGATGATCTCGGTCTTGGGCGGCAGCTCGGTGGCCACCTGTTCCTTGGTGCGGCGCAGCAGGAAGGGCTTGATCCGTCCATTGAGGTGCTGCAGGCGCACTTCGCTGGCGTGCTTTTCGATCGGCACGCGGTAGTCGCGATTGAAGCTCTTCACGTCTCCCAGCCAGCCGGGCAGCAGGAAGTGGAACAGCGACCACAGCTCGCCCAGGTGATTCTCCAGGGGCGTGCCGCTCAGGCACAGGCGCTGCCGGGCGTTGAGCGCGCGCGCGGCCTGGGCCGCCTTGCTCGACGGGTTCTTGATGTATTGCGCCTCATCCAGCACCAGGACATGCAGGGGCAGGGCGGCGAGCTGCTCGACATCCTTGGGCAGCAGCGCGTAGGTGGTGAGGATCAGGTCGTAGTCGGCCAGTCGGGCGAAGTGCTTCTTGCGGCCAGCGCCATACAGGGCCAGGACCCTGAGCTGCGGCGTGAAGTGCGCCGCCTCGTCGAGCCAGTTGGGGATCAGGCTGGTGGGCATCACCACCATGCACGGCCGGTCCAGGCGCCCGGCGTTTTTTTCGCTGAGCACGTGGGCCAGGGTCTGCAGGGTTTTGCCCAGGCCCATGTCGTCGGCCAGGATGCCGCCGACTTCCAGCTGGCGCAGGGACTGCATCCAACTCAGGCCTTCGAGTTGATAGGGGCGCAAGGTGGCGTTCAGGCCTTCTGGCGCGGGGGCCGAGTAATCCTTGATATCCCGCAGCCGTTGGGCGAAGGAGCGGATATGTTCGCCGCCCTCCCAGAGCAGGGGCAGGTCTTCCAACGGATTGAGGCGGGTCGCGTCGGCACTGCTCAGGCGCAATGTAGTTTCGCCGGGCTCCTGCAGATAGAACTCACCGAGGGTGGCCAGCACCGGCTTCAGCCGGCCGTAGGGCAGCGCCACTTGCAGGGGACCGTTGGGCGAGTTGGGACGCCCGGGAATATTTACCAGGATCAGTTCGTCATCCCGGCGTTTGGCCAGGCGTTCCGGGTTGAGGATTTCGGTGTGGGAGCGCATCAGGTTGAGCAGGATCGGCAGCAGGCTCAGGCGCTCGCCGTTGACGATGATGCCCAGTTCCAGGTCGAACCAGTCGCGCCCCGGCGCTTCGTCCACCGTGGCGTACCAGTCGTCCACGGCGGTCAGGTCGAAGCCGAAGTCGTCGTCGATCTGCAGCTCCCAGCCCTGGGTGCGCAGCTTGGGCAATTCGTTGAGGGTGAAGGTCAGCCAGGCGCTGTCGTTGACCATTTCATACAGCTCGCCAGCGCTTTCCGGCAGGGCCTTGCTCTGCCGGGTGGCGATCTTGAAACCCAAGGCCCGCAACTGTTCGCGATAGCGTTGTTCGACTTCCGGCTGGCGCTTGATGCGCAGGGTCTGGTGTTCCTGGCGAATCAGCACGTCGGCGTTTTTCTGCCCGCTGACGTATTCCTCCAGGTAGCTGAACGACAGCGCGGCACGGTGCTGGATGTAGCGCTGCATCTTGCCGTTGCGCGGTTCGAAGGCGCTGAACTCGATGCTGGCCAGCCACAGCCGGGGTATTGGCTGCACGTTGTCGACGATCTGTTGCGGCAGCGGGGCGGGGCTGCGGTTTTCCAGCACGGCCTGGAGTTTTTCCAGCAGCTCGGCGTCTTTCGCTGCTGCCGGGTAGGCCAGGGTTTCCTCGATTTTCAGCAGCACCGCGGCGATGTGTTTGCAATTGCTGCGCACCGGGCAGGTGCAGGAGGCTTCGACCATCAGCAAGGTGTTCTTGGCCGACTCGCGCAGGCTGATGGTCTGTCGATAGACGTTGCCCCCCGAACCTTCGCAACTGGCGGTGATGACGCTGTCGCCGGCCTGGACGATCCTGACGCGGTTCTCCAGGGCGTAGCGGCGGCCACGCTCCAGGGCTTGTTCCTTGAATCGGCTGACCCAGGAAGGCGCCAGGGGTTTGGTCAGGGTCGGGGGCATAGGGACTTCTGTCAGTCCACGATTTCAGGAGGCGCCTCGCGCGGCGCGGGGGCCGACAGCGAGGTGATCTTGATCAGCAGGGCCAGGTGACCGTTGTCGAGGTAGTTGAGCTGGCCGTTCTTGGTGTGGCTTTCCTGCTTCAGGCGTTCGCTGGCGGTCACCAGGCCATTGCTGTCGATCTGGTTGACCCAGAACTGCGCATCCACATCGGTGAAGCGCCCGAGCTTGAGGGTCAGGGTGCCCTCGATCGGGAACTGGCCGAACTGTTCCTGGCCCTCGCTGACGGCGATTTTCACCGGGTTTTCGTCCAGCGCCTGCTGCCAGGCCTTGTGCATCAGCACGCTGTAGTCGCCGCTGGCGGTGAGTTTCTCGACCACGCTGCCCAGCGCCGGGGTGCGCTGGCTGTCGGCGCCCAGGTGTTGGGCGCCAGCGGCCCAGTCTTCGGGGGCGGCGCGGCTGACGATGGCGGGAACCGCGTTCTGCCGGACCAGAATCATTTCGACCTGATACATGTCGGCAAACGCCGAGGGAGCGACCAGGGTCAGGAGCAAGGTCAGTGAGCGAAACAGGCGCATGGGGCGTCCTTCAAGCAGTTTTCGGGGTGAGGCGCTCGAACAGCGCCTCCAATGTGTTGAAGCGTTCTTCCGGGCGTTCCATCGGCACCATGAATTTGAACAGCGTGGCGCCTTCAAATTTGTAGCGATTGGGTTGGCCCTGGATGAGTTTGATCAATGCCAGCGGATCCACCGGGGTATCGGCGGCGAACTCGAGACGACCGCCTTGCGGGCCGCCGTCGACCTTCTTGATGCCCAGTTGCTCGGCCTGCAGTTTCAGCAGGGTCAGGCGCACCAGGTTCTTGGTCGGTTCCGGCAACAGGCCGAAGCGGTCGATCATCTCCACTTGCAGGTCTTTCAGGCCGTCCTCGTCGGTGGCCGAGGCAATGCGCTTGTAGAGGATCAGCCGCGCGTGCACATCCGGCAGGTAGTCTTCGGGAATCAGCGCCGGCAGGCGCAGGTTGATTTCCGGACCGCCGCCCAGCGGCTGGTCGAGGTTCGGCTGCTCGCCCTTGCGGATGGCTTTCACCGCGCGCTCGAGCATTTCCATATAAAGGGTGAAGCCTACCGCCTGGATCTGGCCGCTTTGGCCATCGCCCAGCAGTTCGCCGGCGCCGCGGATTTCCAGGTCGTTGGTGGCGAGCACGAAGCCGGCCCCCAGGTCCTGGGTATTGGCGATCGCCTCCAGGCGCTTTTCCGCGTCCGGGGTGATCTGCTGGCGCGCTGGCGTCAGCAGGTAGGCGTAGGCCTGGTGGTGGCTGCGACCGACCCGGCCGCGCAACTGGTGCAGCTGGGCCAGGCCGAACTTGTCGGCGCGCTCGATGATGATGGTGTTGGCGCTCGGTACGTCGATGCCGGTCTCGATGATGGTCGAGGCGATCAGCACGTTGAAGCGCTTGTGGTAGAAGTCGCTCATCACCTGTTCGAGTTCGCGTTCGCGCATCTGCCCGTGGCCGATGCCGATGCGCGCTTCCGGCACCAGTTCGGCGAGGTCGGCGGCGCATTTCTCGATGGTCTTCACATCGTTGTGCAGGTAGTAGACCTGGCCGCCGCGCAGCAGCTCGCGCAGCAGGGCCTCTTTGACCGTGCTCTTGTTCTGCTCCATGACGAAAGTGCGCACCGACAGGCGTCGGGCTGGCGGCGTGGCGATGATCGACAGGTCGCGCATGCCCGAGACCGCCATGTTCAGCGTGCGCGGAATCGGCGTGGCGGTCAGGGTCAGGATGTCGACTTCGCTGCGCAGGGCCTTGAGCTGCTCTTTCTGGCGCACGCCGAAACGGTGTTCTTCGTCGATGATCACCAGCCCGAGGTTCTTGATCTTCACATCGTCCTGCAACAGCTTGTGGGTGCCGATGACGATGTCGATCTTGCCTTCGGCCAGGTCGGCCACCGCGGCATTCACTTCCTTGGCGGACTTGAAGCGGCTCATCACTTCCACGGTCACCGGCCAGTCGGCGAAGCGATCGCGGAAGCTGTTGTAGTGCTGCTGGGCGAGCAGGGTGGTGGGCACCAGGATCGCCACTTGCTTGCCACCGTGCACGGCGATGAAGGCCGCGCGCATCGCCACTTCGGTCTTGCCGAAGCCAACGTCGCCGCAGACCAGGCGATCCATCGGCTTGGCCGCGAGCATGTCCTCGCGCACCGCTTCGATGGTGGTTTGCTGGTCGGGGGTTTCTTCGAACGGGAAGCCGGCGCTGAAAGTGGCGTAGTCGGCTTTCGGGTCGGCGAAGGCATAACCTTCGCGGGCCGCGCGGCGAGCGTAGATGTCCAGCAGCTCGGCGGCGACATCGCGCACCTGCTCGGCGGCCTTGCGCTTGGCCTTCTGCCAGGTTTCCGAACCCAGGCGGTGCAGCGGCGCCAGGGCGTCATCGCTACCGGTGTAGCGGGCGATCAGGTGCAGGTTGGCCACCGGCACATAGAGCTTGGCGCCCTCGGCGTATTCCAGGGTGAGGAATTCGGCGGCCTGGTTGTCGATTTCCAGGGTGGCCAGGCCCAGGTAGCGGCCCACGCCATGATCGATATGCACCACCGGCGCGCCTTCGCGCAGCTCGGTGAGGTTCTTGATCACTGCATCGTTGTTGGCATCGGCGCGTTTTTCCCGGCGCCGGCGCTGCATCACGCGCTGGCCGAACAGCGGGCTTTCGGCCACCAGCGCCAGGGCTGGATCGTCCAGCAGCAAGCCTTCGTCCAGCGGCGCGATGGTGATCGCCAGGCGGTCCTTGCCGGCAACGAAGTCCGGCCAGCTGTCGACGGTCTTTGGCCGCAGCTTCAGGCGCTCCAGCAACTCCAGCAGTACCTCGCGGCGCCCGGCGGATTCGGCGGTGAACAGCACGCGTCCGGAGAACTCGTCGAGGAAGTTCGCCAGGGCCGCCAGCGGCTGGTTGGCCTTGGCTTCGATGGCGAGGTTGGGCAGGGTCTGCGCCGGGAAGCGCTCGCGGCCGCCACCGGCCTCGATGTCCTGCTGGCTGGCGACTACCCGCGGCCAGCTTTTCAGGCGGGCGAAGCAGTCTTCCACCGGTAGGAACAATTCGGCGGGCGGCAATAAAGGACGGGACGGATCGACGCGGCGTTCTTCGTAACGGTTGCGCACGTCGTTCCAGAAGTTCTCGGCCGCCTGTTCGATGCCTGGCAGGGAGAACACCTGGGTGTCCTGGGGCAGGTAGTCGAACAGGGTCGAGGTGTCTTCGAAGAACAGTGGCAGGTAATACTCGATGCCGGCCGGGGTGATTCCGCTGCTCAGGTCCTGGAAGATCGGGCAGCGGCGGAAGTCGACGTCGAAGCGCTCGCGGAAACGGGCCTTGAAGCGGGTGACGGCTTCTTTCTGCAGCGGGAATTCCTTCGCCGGCAGCAGGCGTACCGAATCGACCTTGTCGATGGAGCGCTGGTTTTCCGGATCGAAGGTGCGCAGGGTCTCGATTTCATCGTCGAACAGGTCGATGCGATAAGGCAGTTTGCTGCCCATCGGGAACAGGTCGATCAAGGCGCCGCGCACCGCGAACTCGCCGTGCTCGTACACCGTATCGACACAGCGATAGCCGCTGGCTTCCAGGCGGGTACGCATCTGTTCGACATCCAGCTTCTGGCCGATGTCCAGCACCAGGCTGCTGCCGAGCAGGAACTTGGTCGGCGCCAGGCGATGCAGGGCGGTGGTGATCGGCACCACCAGCACACCGTGCTCCAGCTCCGGCAGCCGGTACAGGCTGGCGATCCGCTGGGAGATGATGTCCTGGTGCGGCGAGAACAGGTCGTAGGGCAGGGTTTCCCAGTCCGGGAAATGCAGCACGGGCAAATCCGGGGCGAAGAAACTCAGCTCCTGCTCCAGCCGTTCGGCACTTTGGCTGTCAGCGGTCAGCAGCAGGGTGAAGCGCTTGGCGGCGCTGGCAGCCTCGGCAATGGCCAGGCTGAGGGCGGCACCGGGCAGATTGCCCCAGTGCTGTTTGCCGGCGGCGGCAGGGAGTTGCGGTAGACGCAGAACGGGCACGGAAGGTTGAGCTCCAGCGTTGCGACAAAGTCGGTAATTGTAGCGGTCCGGCATACCGGCTGTCAGTTGCTGATGTGTCTATTACGTGGTTGCGGAAAATGTAGTGGTTATGACAAAAAAACGCGTTTTTTGGCAGGAAATGTAGTGCCGAATTGGGGCGGTGTTACGGAGGGTTACAGACAACGCTGGGTTGCCGCGCAAAATGAGGCCTTTCTGAAACCCGCGTATTTACTGGGCTGGAGCGGGGCGTGATTTTTCCGGATGAGGTTTTGTTACGTTCTGCGCGACAGGCGCGCATTGCTACGCAGGGGACTCGGCTGCATAATGTAGCCCCTTTTTTCAGCCCCTACATGTGGAAGGTTCCCGTGACTCAGAAGCCCGACCAGTGTCTTGGTGAATGGATCGACCGTGAAGCGCTCGCAGAAGCGATGATTCCGCTTATCGGTCAGCTCTACCGCAATAACAATGTGGTGAGTTCGATCTATGGCCGCAGCCTGATCAACCAGTCTGTCATCGCGATTCTCAAAGCTCACCGCTTTGCTCGCCATCGTTCTTCCGACGATAGCGAACTCTCCGTCCACGAAACATTCCCACTGCTCAAGGCCATGAGCGAGCTCAAGCTCGGCGCTGCCTCGGTGGACCTGGGCAAGTTGGCGTTCAAATTCCGCAACGAAGGCAATGGCCGCACCGCCGAGCAATTCGTTCGCGAAGAGCTGGCTGACGTGGTTGGCCAGCAAAACGCTTCGCCCCGCAAAGGCACCGACGTGGTCCTGTACGGCTTCGGTCGTATCGGCCGTCTGCTGGCGCGCATCCTGATCGAGAAAACCGGTGGCGGCGACGGCCTGCGCCTGCGTGCCATCGTGGTGCGCAAAGGCGCCGAGAACGACCTGACCAAGCGCGCCAGCCTGCTGCGTCGCGACTCGGTACACGGTTCGTTCAACGGCACCATCACCATCGACGAAGCCAACAACACCATCACCGCCAACGGCAACCTGATCCAGGTTATCTACGCGAAGAACCCGACCGAGGTGGACTACACCCAGTACGGCATCAAAGACGCGCTGCTGGTGGACAACACCGGTGTATGGCGTGACGCCGATGGCCTGGGCCAGCACCTGGCCTGCCCGGGTATCGACCGCGTCGTTCTGACCGCGCCTGGCAAAGGCAAGCTGAAGAACATCGTTCACGGTATCAACCACACCGACATCACCGCTGACGACAAGATTGTTTCCGCCGCTTCCTGCACCACCAACGCCATCGTGCCGGTGCTCAAGGCCGTGAACGACAAGTTCGGCATCGTCAACGGGCACGTCGAAACCGTTCACTCGTACACCAACGACCAGAACCTGATCGACAACTTCCACAAGGGCGATCGTCGTGGCCGTAGCGCCGCGTTGAACATGGTGATCACCGAGACCGGTGCTGCTACCGCTGCTGCCAAGGCCCTGCCTGAGCTGGCCGGCAAGCTGACCGGTAACGCGATCCGCGTTCCGACGCCAAACGTGTCGATGGCCATTCTCAACCTGAACCTCGAGAAAGCCGCAACCCGTGAAGAGATGAACGAGTACCTGCGCTACATGGCGCTGCACTCCGATCTGCACAAGCAAATCGACTTCGTCAATTCCCAGGAAGTGGTTTCCACCGACTTCGTTGGCTCGCGCCACGCCGGTGTGGTGGACGCTGAAGCGACCATCACCCAGGACAACCGCGTTGTGCTGTACGTCTGGTACGACAACGAATTCGGCTACAGCTGCCAGGTGGTTCGTGTGATGGAAGACATGGCTGGTGTGAACCCGCCTGCGTTCCCGCGCTAAACCTTAGCCGCACATGAAAACGCCCCGACTTGTCGGGGCGTTTTTGTTTGTGGCGTTTGCTTGCGATGCGCTTGTATCTGCTCGGGCGTTATCGCGGGCAAGCCTCGCTCCTACAGAAGCGTTGGGCGCGCTCGCGATAACGTCCTGTCAGGCGCCATCGGCTATCGCTGCCTGTGCGCTGCGCAGTTCGTGGCGATTGCCGCGGAACAGCACCAGGGTCGCGATCAGGCCCAGCACCGCTGCGCCGCTGAGCCAGATACCCGGCGCCGCCTTGTTGTCCAGCACATGGATCAGGTAGGTGCAGGCTGCCGGCGTGAAGCCGCCAAAGGTGGCGGTCGCCAGGCTGTAGGCCAGGGAGAAGCCGGTGGTGCGTACTTCAACCGGCATGATCTCGGTGAGGGCTACCACCATGGCGCCGTTGTACGAGCCATAGAGGAAGGACAGCCACAACTCGACGATCAGCAGGTGGCTGAAACTCGGGTTGGCCACCAGCCAGGACAGTGCCGGGTACGCCGTCAGGATTGCCAGGACGGTCGCCGCCAGCAGCAGCGGCTTGCGCCCGACCTTGTCCGAGACGGCGCCCATCACCGGCAGCCAGAAGAAGTTCGACAGGCCGATGCACACGGTGACCAGCAGCGCGTCCAGGTCCGACAGCTGCAGCTCGGCCTTGCCGAAGGTCGGGGTGTAGGCGGTGATCAGGTAGAAGGACACGGTGGTCATCACCACCAGCGCCATGCCGGCCAGGACGATGCCGAAGTTCTGGCCAATGGAGCGGATGATTTCCTGCAGGGTAGGGCGGTGCTTGCGTGCCTGGAACTCCGGGGTTTCTTCCAGCGAGCGACGGATCATGAAGATCGCCGGCACTATCATGCAGCCCACCAGGAACGGTACGCGCCAGCCCCAGTCGCCCATTTGCTCCGGGCTCAGCCAGTGATTCAGGCCCACACCCAGCAGGCCGGCGAATACCACGGCGGCCTGTTGGCTCGCCGATTGCCAGCTGACGAAGAAGCCCTTGCGACCCGGGGTGGAGATTTCCGCCAGGTAAACCGAGACGCCACCCAGCTCCACTCCGGCAGAGAAACCCTGCAGCAAGCGGCCGAGCAGCACCAGCAACGGCGCAGCGACGCCGAGGGTGGCATAACCCGGGACGCAGGCGATCAGTACTGTGCCCGCGGCCATGAGCAGCAGGGTGATGATCAGGCCCCGGCGGCGGCCATGGCGGTCGATATAGGCACCGAGAAAGATCGCGCCCAGCGGGCGCATCAGGAAGCCGGCGCCGAAGGTCGCCAGCGACAGCATCAGTGACGCGAAAGCACTGTCGGCAGGGAAGAAGGTCTTGGCGATGGCCGTGGCGTAGAAGCCGTAGACCATGAAGTCGAACATCTCCAGAAAGTTGCCGCTGACAACGCGAAAGATCGCCTTGCCTTTGCCCGTGGTCGTGGACATTTTATTCACTCACTTTGGCTATTTTGTTAGCGATCCCTGGTCGTTACCCGTCCTGGTTGCACGGTCTGGGGCGGCTAAGCCGCAGGTCAGACAGTTTGTAACAATATGTGTATGAGTCTGCCGAGGCAACAAAAACTCTTAGCTTGCTTGCTAAGTAGATGGAAGGCTTGGGATTTATTGCCAGCCAACTCGCTGAATAAACCCGCAAGAGCGAGCTTGCGATGAGCTGGGTTCGGCCTGGATCAAATCCGCGCTGGCTGCCGCATAATGGCCCGCCCTGATCGGCGACTGCCGAGAGGGAAATCGAGTGTCGGGAGGCGAAGTCTTGTTGGTTGGATCTTGGGTGCGAGGATGGCTTCCTGTCGTTTTGCTCATGGCCCTGGCTGGATGTGATCGGGGCGATTCGCTGGAAAGCTTCGGCGGCCCGACCATGGGCAGTACCTACTCGATCAAGTACGTGAGGCGGGCAGGCCTGGCCGCGCCGAATGAGGTGCAGGCCCAGGTCGAGCAGATACTCGCGCAGATCGACCGGCAGATGTCGACCTATCGCAGCGACTCGGACATCGAACGCTTCAACGATCTGCCGGCCAACAGCTGCCAGGCGATGCCGGCGGCGGTCCTGCGCTTGGTCGAGGTGGGCCAGCAGTTATCGCGGGACAGCCAGGGCTCCTTCGATCTGACGGTCGAGCCGTTGCTCAACCTCTGGGGCTTCGGCCCGCAGGGGCGCGGAGAGGCGGTGCCCAGTGATGAGGCGCTGGCGCAAGCGCGGCAGCGGGTCGGCTATACCCATCTGCGTATCGAGGGCGACCGGCTGTGCAAGGACGCCGCGGTCGAGGTGGATTTCAACAGCATCGCCGCCGGTTATGCGGTGGACCGGATTGCCGCCAGGCTCGCGGAAATGGGCATCGACAGTTACCTGGTCGAAGCCACGGGCGAACTCAAGGCGGTCGGCAGGAAACCCGACGGTTCGGCATGGCGCATCGCCCTGGAGGAGCCGCGGGACGACCGACAGGTTGCCGAGCGGGTCATCGCCGTCGATGGTTATGGGGTTTCGACTTCCGGCGACTACCGCAATTATTTCCAGCGCGACGGGCAGCGTTACTCCCACACCTTCGACGCCCGCACCGGCAGACCTGTCGAGCATGGGCTGGCCTCGGTCACGGTGATCCATCCCGCGGCTGTGATGGCCGATGGGTTATCGACCCTGTTGCTGATCCTCGGTCCCGAGCGCGGCTGGGATTACGCAGAAAAACACGATATCGCCGCATTTTTTGTGATTCGCGCCGATACAGGCTTCGTCACACGCAGCAACCGCGCGTTTGATCGCCTGTTTGCCGGACAAAAGCAGTAATCTTGCGCAGCGCCGCGGCGCGATGTCGCAGGCAAAAGTAGCCGGCGACGCGACCAAGGGTTAATGTGCGCGGCGTTGACGCTTCTATAGACTGTGCCCGGGTTCGTAACCGAGCCAAATTGATCCTTCATGCCGCTGGCCGCGACATGATTTAGCCGCAGGCGCCACATCGGGTGCCGCGGCCTGTTCTGAGGAGTACGCATGGCTGTCTACAACTACGACGTAGTGGTGCTGGGTTCAGGCCCCGCTGGAGAAGGTGCGGCAATGAACGCCGCGAAAGCAGGACGCAAGGTAGCGATGGTCGATAGCCGTCGCCAGGTCGGCGGTAACTGCACCCACCTGGGCACCATCCCGTCCAAGGCCTTGCGTCACTCGGTCCGGCAGATCATGCAGTTCAACACCAACCCGATGTTCCGGGCCATTGGCGAGCCGCGCTGGTTCTCGTTCCCCGACGTACTGAAAAGCGCCGAGAAGGTCATCTCCAAGCAGGTCGCCTCGCGCACCGGCTACTACGCGCGTAACCGGGTCGACGTGTTCTTCGGCACCGGCAGCTTCGCCGACGAGCAGACCATCGAAGTGGTCTGCGCCAACGGTGTGGTCGAGAAGCTGGTGGCCAAGCACATCATCATCGCCACCGGCTCGCGCCCGTATCGCCCGGCCGATATCGATTTCCACCACCCGCGTATCTACGATAGCGACACCATCCTCAGCCTCGGCCACACCCCGCGCAAACTCATCGTTTACGGCGCCGGCGTGATCGGCTGTGAATATGCGTCGATCTTCAGTGGCCTGGGGGTGCTGGTCGAGCTGGTGGACAACCGCGGCCAGTTGCTGAGCTTCCTGGATTCCGAGATCTCCCAGGCGCTGAGCTACCACTTCAGTAACAACAACATCACCGTGCGCCACAACGAGGAATACGACCGCGTCGAAGGCCTCGACAACGGCGTGATCCTGCACCTCAAGTCGGGCAAGAAGATCAAGGCCGACGCCTTGCTCTGGTGCAATGGCCGGACCGGCAACACCGACCGGCTGGGTATGGAAAACATCGGGGTCAAGGTCAACAGCCGTGGCCAGATCGAAGTGGACGAGAACTACCGCACCTGTGTGCCGAACATCTACGGCGCCGGTGACGTGATCGGCTGGCCGAGCCTGGCCAGTGCCGCCCATGACCAGGGTCGTTCGGCTGCCGGCAGCATCGTCGACAACGGCAGCTGGCGCTTCGTCAACGATGTACCGACCGGG
Source organism: Pseudomonas sp. GW531-T4 (assembly GCF_017349615.1). Classification (NCBI taxonomy): domain Bacteria; kingdom Pseudomonadati; phylum Pseudomonadota; class Gammaproteobacteria; order Pseudomonadales; family Pseudomonadaceae; genus Pseudomonas; species Pseudomonas sp. GW531-T4. The sequence continues at coordinate 175,308 of NZ_JACMZT010000005.1, read as the reverse complement.
ATCTACACCATTCCGGAGATCAGCTCGATCGGCAAGAACGAGCAGGAACTGACCCAGGCCAAGGTGCCGTACGAAGTGGGCAAGGCCTTCTTCAAGAGCATGGCCCGCGCGCAGATCGCCGGTGAGCCGCAAGGCATGCTGAAGATCCTGTTCCACCGCGAAACCCTGGAAGTCCTGGGCGTGCACTGCTTCGGCTACCAGGCTTCGGAGATCGTGCATATCGGCCAGGCGATCATGAACCAGCCGGGTGAGCTCAATACCCTGAAGTACTTCGTCAACACCACGTTCAACTACCCGACCATGGCCGAAGCCTATCGGGTCGCAGCTTACGACGGCCTCAACCGGCTTTTTTGAGCGACTCCGGCCGGTGGCCTGAGCCGGCCGGGGAGACCGATTTCAGTAACTCTCGAGCGTGGCGCTGGCCAAACCGGGAAAGTCTGTAATCAGGCTGTCTACGCCGAAGTCGGCGAGCCTGCGCATCAGTGCAGGCTCGTTGACTGTCCACACCGACACATGCAAACCCTGACGCTGCGCCCGTTGCAGCCGCTCCGGGGTGCAGAGTGTCCAGTTCAACGCCAGAATCTCGCAGCCGTAGCTTTGCGCGACCTTCAACGGGTCGAGCCAGGCGTATTCGGCGACCAGCCCGCGCGACAGATCCGGGGTCAATTCGACAGCCGCCTTGAGCACTTCCCGTGAACTGGAGGTGACGGTGACCTTGTCCAGCAGGCCGAAACGCTGGGCCATTTCGCGAATCGCCAACACCGTGGTGGCGGCACGGGTGCGCGAGGCGCTCTTGACCTCCAGCTGCCAGTGCTCGAAGTCGCACTTTTCGAACAGCTCTTCCAGGCGCGGGATCGGGCAGGGCGTGACCCAGCCCGGGCCACCCTTGCGGGCGTCGTAGGTCACCAGTTCTTCGGCGCTGTGTTCGACCACCTTGCCGCGGCGGTCGGTGGTGCGCTTGAGGGTGGGGTCGTGGATCACCATCAGCTCGCCGTCCATGGACAGGTGCAGGTCCAGCTCGCAACGGCGTACGCCATGCTTGAGGCACTGCTGGAAGCTGGTCAGGGTGTTTTCCGGTGCTTCGCCTTTAGCGCCGCGGTGGCCATAAATCAGGGTCACGATTGCTCCTTCACGGAAATTTTTCCATTAGATGGTCAGTGCTGCGCGATGGGGCCACAGGTCAGTCGGCGGCCGGGTCGTTCTGCTCTCGGGCCTGGCGACGTTCCTGGGCTTGCTTCTGCAGGATATAGCGCGCCAGCAACTGGCGTTGGGCGTCGGTCAATGATTCGAACTCGGTACCGATTTCGAACGTGCCGAAACTGCGGGTTTCACAGTGGGTGACCTTGGCCCGCAACAACAGGCCCAAGGCCTGGGGCATCAGCAGCAGCTTGACCGCCAGGTGGGTGCCGGCCGGGTAGGACAGGTGATGTTCGAACTCGATGCCGCCTTCGGAGAGAATCACCCGCTGCGGTTCGCCGAACTTGCCGAGCACGGTCTGCGCCACCACCTGGCTGAGCAGGTCGATGCGCTTGTTCATGGTCTTGAGGTAGTTGGCCAGGGTCCGGTCGCGCTCGCTGACCTGGCGCAGCAGGTGCTGCGATTCGAATTCGCTCAGATGCAACTCGCTGAGCAGGTTGAACAGCGGCGACGCATCCTGCAACACTTCCTTGCTCGCCGCTTCGTGGGCGGACAAGGGGCTAATTTCCAGTGCGATCGTGTCCTCGATACGGTAGTATTCGCGGCGATCTTCTTCATCTAATGTCGACATGGCGAACCCATGGTAGCGGCGGTGGTCTGAGTGTAAAGCTGCTTACCTGGACCCGCCACAAGGACGTCTTCTTTTCCTCCGAACAAGCCCCGACATGTTCAGACCTCTCTTCGTATTTATTGGCACGCGTTATACCCGTGCAAAGCGTCGCAATCATTTCGTGTCATTCATTTCCCTGACCTCGATGATCGGACTTGCCCTGGGCGTGGTCGTGATGATCGTCGTGCTGTCGGTGATGAATGGCTTCGACCATGAGATGCGCACCCGCGTGCTGGGCATGGTGCCCCACGCGACCATCGAGTCCGGTGAGCCGATCAGCGACTGGCAAGGCCTGGCCGACAAGGTCCAGCAGAACCCCAAGGTGCTGGCGGTTGCGCCCTTCACCCAGATGCAGGGGTTGCTGACCAATAACGGCCAGGTGCAGAAAGTCCTGCTCAACGCCATCGATCCGGCCAAGGAACGCCAGGTTTCGATCATCGATAACTTCATGAAGCAGGGCAAGCTGGACGACCTGGCGCCCGGCAGCTTCGGCATCGTGATCGGCGACAAGGCAGCGACCAAGCTGGGGGTTGGCCTGGGCGACAAGCTGACTTTCGTCGCGCCCGAGGTCACGGTGACCCCGGCCGGGATGTTCCCGCGCATGAAGCGTTTTACCGTGGTCGGCATCTTCCATGTCGGCGCCGGTGAGCTGGACGGCTATCTGGGCCTGACCAACCTCGACGACCTGGGCCGCCTGCACCGCTGGAAGCCGGATCAGGTCCAGGGCCTGCGCCTGAAGTTCGACGACCTGTTCCAGGCGCCACGCACCGCCTGGGAAATTGCCGAGCATCTGGGCGAGAACCAGTACTACGCCCGTGACTGGACCCGTACCCACGGCAACCTGTACCAGGCCATCCGCATGGAAAAAGCCATGATCGGCCTGCTGTTGCTGCTGATCGTCGCTGTTGCCGCCTTCAACATCATTTCCACCCTGGTGATGGTGGTGAACGACAAGAAGGGCGATATCGCGATCCTGCGCACCCTGGGGGCGACGCCGGCCAGCATCATGGCGACCTTCATGGTCCAGGGCACGGTGATCGGTGTGATCGGTACCTTGATCGGCGCCGTGGTCGGGATGTTCGCGGCGTTGAACGTCAGCGCGGCGATCTCGGCCCTCGAAGGCCTGATCGGGCACAAATTCCTCAATGCCGACGTGTACTTCATCGACTACCTGCCATCGCAACTGATGGCCGAAGACGTGTTGATGGTCTGCGGTGCGGCACTGGTCCTGAGTTTCCTCGCCACCCTGTATCCAGCCTGGCGTGCCGCGCGCACCCAGCCTGCGGAGGCGCTACGTTATGAGTGAGTTGGGCATGAGTGAAAAAGCAATTCTGAGCTGCCGCGACCTGGGCAAGTCCTACGAGGAAGGTCCGGAGTCGGTGGTGGTGTTGTCCGGCCTGCAACTGGAGTTGCACCCGGGCGAACGGGTGGCGATCGTCGGTACCTCCGGTTCGGGCAAAAGTACCTTGCTCAACCTGCTGGGCGGCCTCGACACGCCAACCAAGGGCAGCGTCTGGCTCGACGGTGAAGAGCTTTCGGCACTGAGCGAGAAGGGCCGCGGCCTGTTGCGCAACCGCTCCCTCGGTTTCGTCTACCAGTTCCACCATTTGCTGCCGGAATTCACCGCGTTGGAAAACGTCTGCATGCCGCTGCTGATTGGCAAGACCGCGATCCCGGAAGCCCGTCAGCGGGCCACGGCCTTGCTGGAGCGGGTCGGGCTGGCCCATCGCCTGGAGCACAAGCCGGCCGAGCTGTCCGGTGGCGAACGCCAGCGTGTGGCCATCGCTCGCGCCCTGGTCAACAAGCCAGGGCTGGTGATGCTCGACGAGCCGACCGGCAACCTCGATTCCCACACCGCGCAAGGCATTCAGGACTTGATGCTGGAACTCAGCACCTCGATGCGTACCGCGTTCCTGGTGGTGACCCACGACATGAACCTGGCTCGCCAGATGGATCGCGTCCTGCACCTGCAGGAAGGTTGCCTGACGCCCATCTGACTGGCTGCAACCCGGCGCCTGAAACAGGCGCCGGGTCTTTAATTTCCATACGGTGCCCCAGCGAATGTTCAGACCGTTATCGATCTTTATCGGCACGCGCTATACCCGCGCCAAGCGCCGCAATCGCTTTGTTTCCTTCATCTCCATGACCTCGATGATCGGCCTCGCCCTGGGCGTGCTGGCGATGATCGTGGTGTTGTCGGTGATGAACGGTTTCCAGCGCGAAATGAGCTCGCGCATCCTCGGCATGGTGCCCCACGCCACCATCGTCGGCGTCAAGCCGATCGACGACTGGCAGCCGGTGGCCGCCGCGGCGATGAAAAATCCCGAGGTGACGGCCGCGGTGCCGTTCACCGAGATGGAGGGCATGCTCTCCTACAAGGGCTCGATGCAGCCGATTCAGATCAGCGGCATCGACCCGGCCCAGGAAGGCAAGGTCTCCATCGTTGCCCAGCACATCGTGCAGGGCCGTCTGGATGCCTTGAAACCGGGCGAGTTCGGGGTGGTGATCGGTGAGATCACGGCACGCCGCTTCCGCCTGAATGTCGGCGACAAGCTGACCCTGATCGTGCCGGAAATCAGCTCTGCGCCGGGCGGCATCACCCCGCGCATGCAGCGTTTGAACGTGGTCGGGGTGTTCAAGGTCGGGGCCGAACTCGACGGTTCCATGGGCTTGATCCATGTGGCCGATGCCGCCGAGATGCAGCATTGGCAGCCGAACCAGGTGCAGAGCGTGCGCCTGGCGGTCAAGGACCTGTACGCCGCGCCCAAGGTTTCCAGCGACATCGCGGCCAGCCTGGGCGCTGGCTTCAAGGCCGATGACTGGACCCACACCCAGGGCAGCCTGTTCAGCGCGATGAAGATGGAAAAGACCATGATCGGCCTGTTGCTGCTGATGATCGTCGCCGTGGCCGCGTTCAACATCATCGCCACGCTGATCATGGTGGTGAACGACAAGGGCGCGGACATCGCGATCCTGCGCACCATCGGCGCCACGCCACGGCAGATCATGGCGATCTTCATGGTCCAGGGCACGGTGATCGGCATCGTCGGCACCTTGATCGGTGGCGTGCTGGGGGTGATCGCGGCGTTGAACGTCAGTGCGCTGGTGGGTTGGCTGGAACGGGTCAGCGGCCAGCACATCTTCAGTTCCGACGTGTACTTCGTCAGCAACCTGCCTTCCGAGCTGCAGGGCGGCGACGTGGCCCTGATCTGCACCGCGGGTTTTGTCCTGAGTTTCCTGGCGACCCTGTATCCAGCCTGGCGCGCGGCGAAGGTCGAGCCGGCGACGGCGTTGCGTTACTCCTAAGGCCCAAGCCCGCTATCGCGAGCAAGCTCACTCCTCCGGGGAGCTTGCTCGCAACCCCTGCGCTAGTCCTGCCTCGGCAACTCAATCACAAAGCTCGTCCGGCCCTGCGCCGATTCGCAACGAATCTGCCCGCCATGGGCGCGGATGATCGATTGAGTGATGGCCAGCCCCAAGCCTGCATGTTCACTGCTGCCTTCATGGCGCGCCGGGTCGGCGCGGTAGAATCGGTCGAACAGTCGTGGCAAGCGTTCAGGCGGAATACCTTCGCCGGTGTTTTCCACCCGCAGGAATGAACCCTTGGCGGTCTCGCCAAGCCGCACCCGCACTTCGCCGCCAGCCGGGGTGAAGCGCAGGGCGTTGTCCAGCAGGTTGGAAAGGGCGCGACGCAACATGCTGCGGTCGCCCTGGATCTTCGCACTGCCTTCGCGCCCCAGGGCGATGCCGGCGTCTTCGGCCAGCGGCGAATAGAACTCCAGCAGCATGTCGGTTTCGTCACCCAGCTCCAGTGCTTCGCGCTTTGGCGTCAGCAGGCCATGGTCGGCCTTGGCCAGGTAGAGCATGTCGTTGACCAGTTGGGCCATCCACTGCAGCTCTTCGAGGTTGCTGTGCAGCGCTTCGCGATAGTCTTCCAGCGCCCGTGGGCGGGTGAGGGTGACCTGGGTGTGGGTCAGCAGGTTCGACAGTGGGGTGCGCAGTTCATGGGCGATGTCCGCCGAGAACGCGGAGAGACGCTGGAAGGAGTCGTCCAGGCGCCCGAGCATGGCATTGAAGGCCTGGGCCAGTTCGGCCAGTTCGCCGGGCATCTGCTGCTCCGGCAAGCGCTGGGTCAGCGAGCTGGCTGAAACACCCGCGGCGACCTCGCTCATCCGCCGTAACGGACGCAGGCCGCTGCGCGCCGCCCAGGCCCCGAGCAGCGCAGTGGCCAGTGCCGAAAGGCCGACGGTCAGCCAGATCAGGTGCTGCATGCGTTGCAGGAAGTGCTGGTGGTGGGTGATATCGAGCATCAGGGTCAGCTCTGGCGAGCCGGCCTGGCCGGGCTCCAGGGCTGCACTGTAGATGCGGTAGGCGGTACCGTCGTGTTGCAGACTGTGCAGTCCGGTCGGCTGGGCCGCAGTGGCCGGCAACCCCTTGGCGCTGTCGAACCAGACGGCGCCATCCGCGCCTGTGACCCGCAGCGTCAGGTCCGGTTGATGGCTGAGTTCATCCTGCAACTGCGCCTTGCGTTCGGCAAAGCGTTGCGGGTCGGCGGCGCCCTGCAGCGCACTGCGCATGGCGATCAGCTTGCCTTCCAGCAGTTGCTGGTCGAGTTCGATGAAGTGCGCCTCGCTGGCGCGGCTGAACAGCACCCCGGCGAGCAGCGAAACCACCGCGGTGCAGCCGGCGAACAACAGGGCCAGGCGCCCACTCAGGGTCAAGCGGCGCATCAGGCCTGGCGCTCTTCGAGCACGTAGCCCATGCCGCGCACGGTGTGGATCAGCTTGTTGGGGTAATCGTCATCGATCTTCAGGCGCAGGCGGCGGATCGCCACTTCGATGACATTGGTGTCGCTGTCGAAGTTCATGTCCCAGACCTGAGAGGCGATCAACGTCTTGGGCAATACTTCGCCCTGGCGTCGCAGGAGCATTTCCAGCAGCGAGAACTCCTTGGCGGTGAGGTCGATGCGTTGGCCGTTGCGTTCGACCCGTCGGCGAATCAGGTCCAGGCGCAGGTCCGCCAGTTGCAGGGTGGTTTCCTGGGGCGTGGAGCTGCCGCGGCGCAGCAGGCTGCGAACCCGGGCCAGGAGTTCGGAGAAGGCGAAAGGCTTGACCAGGTAATCGTCGGCGCCCAGCTCCAGGCCGTGAACCCGGTCTTCCACCGCATCGCGCGCGGTCAGGAACAGCACCGGTATCTCCAGCCCGGCGCCGCGCACGGCTTGCAGGATCTGCCAGCCATCGCGGCCCGGCAGCATCACGTCGAGAATCAACAGGGAATAGTCGCCGGTCAGCGCCAGGTGTTGGCCGGTGGTGCCATCGGCCACCAGCTCGGCATTGAAGCCGGCCTCGCTCAGGCCCTGGCGCAGGTAGTGGCCGGTTTTCGGTTGGTCTTCGACGATCAGCAATTTCATGGGCGACTCATGGCAAATGGAACGCGGGCTTTATACCGTGGGCAACGGCCGCTTGGCACAAGCTGACAAAGTTGTAATTTAGCAGTCAGCCAGCTGGCAGCGGTGCGGCCTTAGAGTTTCACACACGCTGAACCTCATCTTATTGGAGTACGACTATGTTTTTGCCCAAGAGTGTTTTACCTCGTTCGTTGACGCTGGCCGCGTGTTTGCTGGCATTGGGTGCACCGGCCTGGGCATCGCCGGCGCAGACCTACGATTTCGGTCAGGCGGCCTCGGCGGCCAAGGCCACGCGTACGGTGGAAGTGGTCATGAACGACATGTCCTACACCCCCAAGAGCCTGGACATCAAGGCTGGCGAGACCGTGCGTTTCGTCTTGATCAACAAGGGCCATTTGCTGCATGAGCTCAATCTCGGTACCGCGGCCATGCATGCCGAGCACCAGCAGGAAATGCTGAAGATGCAGCAGAGCGGCATGCTGACACCTACCGCGATGAAGAGTATGCCCGCCGGGGCCATGGATCACGCCGCCATGGGGCATGGCGCGATGCCCGGCATGAAGCACGACGATCCGAACAGCGTGCTGGTGGAGCCGGGCAAGACCGCTGAGCTGACCTGGACCTTCAGCAAGGCCGGCAGCCTGGAGTTCGCCTGCAATATCCCGGGGCACTATCAGGCGGGCATGGTCGGCAAGCTGACCGTCAGCCAGTAAGCGCCTGGGGCTCAAAGGCGGAGGCAAAGACTGATAGAATCGCCTGATTCTTCAGTCAGGTTTCCGCCATGCATCCCGCAGCCGAACATTCGCCGCTGGGCAAGTCCAGTGAATACGTCTCCACCTACACACCGTCCTTGCTGTTCCCGATCCCGCGGGCGGCGAAATGGGCCGAGCTGGGCCTGAGCGCCGACACCCTGCCTTATAAAGGCGTGGACTTCTGGAACTGCTTCGAGCTGTCCTGGCTGCTGCCTTCCGGCAAGCCGGTGGTGGCCATCGCCGAGTTCAGCATTCCGGCGGACTCACCGAACATCATCGAGTCGAAGTCGTTCAAGCTGTACCTCAACTCGCTGAACCAGACCCCTTTCGCGGATCGCCAGAGCCTGGAAGAAACCTTGCGTGCCGACCTCTCGGCGGCGGCCGGCAAGCCGGTGGGCGTGCGGATCCGCAGCCTGGGCGAAGTGGAGGCGGAAGGTGTGGTGGCCTTGCCGGGGACCTGCATCGACGAGCTGGATATCAACGTCAGCAGCTATGAACATCCACGTCCGGAGCTGCTGCAGTGCGACAGGTCGCGGATTGTCGAGGAGAGCGTGCACAGCCATCTGCTCAAATCCAATTGCCCGGTCACCAGCCAGCCGGACTGGGGCAGCGTGGTGGTGGAGTACCGTGGCCCGGCGCTGGACCACGCCAGCCTGCTGGCCTACCTGGTGAGCTTCCGTCAGCACTCGGACTTCCATGAGCAATGCGTGGAGCGGATTTTCCTCGACCTGCAGCGCTTGCTGCAGCCGGAGAGGCTCACGGTGTATGCGCGTTATGTGCGTCGTGGTGGCCTGGACATCAACCCGTATCGCAGTACCGAAACAGCGAGTTTCGCCAACTTCCGACTGGTTCGCCAGTAATGAAAAGCCCCGCTCTGGTAGCGGGGCTTTTTTTGTCTGTAAGGGGTTAAATCCCCATGTTGCCGAGGGTTTGCACGATGTTGCGCAAGGTGCCGGCAATGGCGGGGTGCTCAAGCTCGAAGCGTTCGACGGCGAGGTTGACCCCGTCGGCCAGGCTGGTGTCCTGGGTGGCGTTTTCCAGTTTGAGCTCGAGCTCGATCTGTTGCATCAATTCCTGCAGATTGGCGCGTTCTGCTTCCGAAAGCGGTGGGTTCTGCTCCAATTGCTCGCGCAGGGTATTGAGCTGTTCTTGCAGTTCGCGGGCAGGCATGGCGTTCTCCCTTCATTGATAGGCACAGCCATGGACCGCGCCGATTCGCTAAAGGTCCATGTCTGAACCTTAGCGTAATCCACTCGCGGGCAATGTGCATGATCTTGATCAAGTCAGGGTTTTTCACCCTTCAGGCGACGCTGGCCGATGTCGGCGAGGCAGGTCGGCAGCTCTCCCAGATGGTCGATCACCGAGTGCACGCCGAGGCTGAATAGATGCAGGGTCGCCTTGCCACGCTTGAGCTCGCGTTCCTGCTGACTCAGCGCCTGCCATTGCGCCGGGCTCATGCCACAGAGCGAACCGCAGGACGCCAGGCCGATGGTCCACAGGCCGGCGTTGAGGCCCGATTGCAGCAGGCGCGGTTCGCCGCTGACCAGCACGCAGCCGTCCAGCCGGCTGGCATTCAGGGCCATCAGCGCCTGCCAGCAGGCATCGGGAGCAGGCCAGCGGGAGCCTGTGTTGGGGGAGGCGATGACCCAGTCGGGTAGTGAACTCGCCAGGCGCTGGCTGAGACTGTCGGGCAATTCGTCGAGCCAGGCGCAAGGTACGCCTTGTTGTTGCAGGCTGTGCAGGATGTCCAGGGCGCCGTGGGTGGCGTGGGCCTGTTCCAGGACCGGGTGATCGGCGCTGTGCAGGCGCATCCGCGCGCCGAAATCCACCAGGCAACCGCTGAGGCCAAAGAGCACGGCGGTCAAGGTGGGGGCGGATACAGGCAAGGCTTCGGCGTGAGGCATCGTGACGTCCCTGAAATACCTTGCAAGCGTATCGACGGCAGATGACCGTTGGGTGACAGCCTCGTGAACAGGCCATGCAAACGAGGGGGGAGAGGGCTAAGCGCTGCGCCAGTGCTGCATAAATGGATATATCCGACTTATACTAGCGCGCTTACCGCCAGGGCATAGCGCCCGCGACAGTACAATCCAAGGAGTTTCTGCTATGCGCTGGAGCAATCGTCTCGCTCAGCTTATGTGTGCCGGCATGCTGCTGGTGCCGGTTTTGGCCCACGCTGCGGAAGACGATCCGTGGGAAAGCATCAACCGCCCGATCTTCACCTTCAACGACACCATCGATACCTATGCGCTGAAACCCTTGGCAAAAGGTTATCAAGCCGTAACGCCGCAATTTCTCGAGGACGGCATTCACAACTTCTTCCGTAACATCGGTGATGTCGGCAACCTGGCCAACGATATCCTGCAGGCCAAGCCCCATGCCGCTGCCGTCGACACTGCGCGGCTGTTGATGAACACCACCATCGGCGTAGCGGGCTTTTTCGATGTGAGCACCAAGATGGGTTTGCAGCGTAACGATGAAGACTTCGGCCAGACCCTGGGTTACTGGGGGGTCGGCAGCGGTCCTTACGTGATGCTGCCGTTCTTCGGTCCGAGCACCCTGCGCGACGCGCCGGCCAAGTATGTGGACAGCTTTACCGACGGTTACCGTTATGTGAACGACGTGCCGGTACGTAACAGCGTGTTTGCCCTGGAGGTCGTCGACACCCGCGCCAGCCTGCTGTCGAGCGAGAAGCTGATCAGTGGCGACAAGTACACCTTCATTCGCAATGCCTACCTGCAGAACCGCGAATTCAAGGTCAAGGACGGCAAGGTCGAAGACGATTTTTAAGCTTTGACCCAGTCATGAAAAAGGCGGCCTCGAGGCCGCCTTTTTTCATGGGTTTCAGAATCAGTTCATCTTCAGGATTGTAAGGCCAAGTTTCTGGCCGTTGCCTTCCAGTTCGGTGACCCAGACCACTTCGGTGTCCGCTTCCAGTCCCCTGAGGGCAGCATGGTCGGAATCGATACGCACGCTGAGCTGGTCGCCAACCTTGAATGAGCGTGGTGCCCGGACCTGCATGCCACTGCTGGAAAGGTCGATACAGACGGCTGAAATCACCTGGCCCTGATGGATCAGCGTGACCTCTGCATCCACCCGCATGCGGATGTAATCGCGCTTTTCACTGTAGTCACGATCGTTTGGGCTCATAGGCTCCATCCTGCGTTTAAGTTGCGGATTTGTCTGTTCTTATAACTCCCGGTGATTTGAGGTGTAAAGACGTCCAGCGACCATCGGCATGAGCTTGAAACGCCCCGCGGATGGGAGTACCGTCTGCGCCTTAGAAGGGCACCTCTGATGGTCGAGCGTGCAGGGCTACGGGCCCTGGCTCCGTTTCCAGAGTGGCTAGAAAGCGAATCCAGTAGTGTGTGTCCAGGCCTCGTGCCCAGCCACCTACGCCAACCTAATTCTGGCGCCGTTTGCCCACATGCCAAAAACCAGTGCCACGCTGCTGATAATCGATGACGACGAAGTAGTGCGCGCGAGCCTCGCGGCCTATTTGGAAGACAGTGGCTTCAGCGTCCTGCAGGCCAGTAACGGCCAGCAGGGACTTCAGGTGTTCGAGCAGGAAAAGCCCGACTTGGTGATCTGCGATCTGCGCATGCCGCAGATGGGCGGCCTCGAACTAATCCGTCAGGTAACCGACATCGAGCCGCAAACCCCGGTCATCGTGGTTTCCGGTGCCGGTGTGATGAACGATGCCGTCGAGGCCCTGCGCCTGGGCGCAGCGGACTATCTGATCAAGCCGCTGGAAGACCTCGCGGTGCTGGAGCATTCGGTGCGCCGGGCACTGGATCGTGCGCGCCTGCTGCTGGAAAACCAGCGCTACCGGGAGAAGCTGGAAGCCGCCAACCGTGAGCTCGAAGCCAGCCTGAGCCTGTTGCAGGAAGATCAGAACGCCGGGCGCCAGGTGCAGATGAACATGCTGCCGGTGAGCCCCTGGACCATCGATGAGTTCAAGTTCGCGCACCAGATCATCCCGTCGTTGTACCTGTCCGGTGATTTCGTCGATTACTTTCGTGTCGACGAGCGCCGCGTAGCCTTTTACCTGGCGGATGTTTCCGGACATGGCGCGTCATCGGCCTTTGTCACGGTGCTGCTCAAGTTCATGACCACGCGCTTGCTGTTCGAGTCCAAGCGCAATGGCACTTTGCCGGAATTCAAGCCGTCGGAAGTTCTTGGCCATATCAACCGTGGTCTGATCAGCTGTAAGCTGGGCAAACACGTGACAATGGTCGGTGGCGTCATCGACGAGGAGACGGGCTTGTTGACCTATAGCATTGGCGGACACCTGCCATTGCCTGTGTTGTACACGCCAGACAGTGTGCGTTACCTGGAAGGGCGCGGTCTGCCGGTAGGCTTGTTCAATGAAGCCACCTATGAAGATCACATTCTGGAACTGCCTCCGAGCTTCAGCTTGACGCTGATGTCTGATGGCATTCTGGACCTTTTGCCGGAACCCACACTCAAAGAGAAAGAGGCCGCCTTACCTGAACGGGTGAGAACGGCAGGCGGCAGCCTGGATGGTCTGCGGCAAGTTTTTGGATTGGCCACGCTAGGGGAGATGCCGGATGATATCGCCCTGTTGGTGTTGAGCAGGAATCTTTAATGAGTACCGGTAGAATCCAGTTCGCCGAGCAGGACGGCACCTTTGTCCTGAAGTTTATCGGTGAAGTGCGCCTGACCCTGTGTTCGGCGCTGGATGCGACTATTGAGCGGATCTTCACGGCGCTGAATTTCTCGGCGATCGTGATCGACCTGACCGAAACCCGTAGCATCGACAGCACCACCCTGGGCCTGCTGGCCAAGCTGTCGATCCTGTCGCGGCAAAAGGTCGGCCTGTTGCCGACCGTCGTCACCACCCACGAAGACATCACTCGGCTGCTGCAGTCCATGGGCTTCGATCAGGTGTTCAACATCGTTGACCGTCCGATCCCATGCCCGGAATGCCTGACCGACCTGCCATCCCAGGACCAGTCGGAAGAGGTGGTGCGGCTCAAGGTGCTGGAAGCGCACAAGATCCTCATGGGTTTGAACGACTCCAATCGCGAGGCGTTCCACGATCTGGTGAATGCTCTGGAACGTAACTGATCCGATAAAAGCGGCAGCGCATAAAAAAGGGCGAACCCACGAGGGTTCGCCCTTTTGCGTTGGCGCTCGCTCGATCAGAGCTTGGCGGCCAGCAGTGCCTCGAGTTTTTCCTGGTCGCGGGCGAACTGACGAATACCTTCGGCCAGTTTCTCGGTAGCCATCGCGTCTTCATTGGAGGCCCAGCGGAACTGCGCTTCGTTCAGGCTCTGGCGGGCTTCGCCAGCATGGCCCGGCGTCAGTTTGCGCTCCAGCTTGCCGGTATCGGCGGCCAGCTTCTCGATCAGGTCGGGGCTGATGGTCAGGCGGTCGCAGCCGGCCAGTTGCTCGATCTGGTTCAGGTTACGGAAGCTTGCACCCATGACCACGGTCTTGTAGTCATTGGCCTTGTAGTAGTTGTAGATGCGGGTCACCGATTGCACGCCCGGATCGTCGGCGCCGGTGTAGTCGTTGCCGCTGGCCTTTTTGTACCAGTCGTAGATACGGCCCACGAACGGCGAGATCAGGAACACGCCGGCCTCGGCGCAGGCGATCGCCTGGGCGAAGGAGAACAGCAGGGTCAGGTTGGTCTGGATGCCTTCGCGTTCCAGTTGCTCGGCAGCGCGGATGCCTTCCCAGGTGGAGGCAATCTTGATCAGTACACGATCACGGCCGATGCCAGCCTTGTCGTACAGCTCGATCAGTCGATGGGCACGCTTGAGCATGGCGTCGGTGTCGAACGACAGGCGTGCATCCACTTCGGTGGAAATACGGCCCGGGATCAGTTTGAGGATTTCTTTACCCACCGCGACGCCAAAACGGTCGCTGGCCAGGCCGACATCGCCCTTGACGTCGCTGACGCAGGCATTCAGCAGCTCGGCGTAACCCGGAATGGCCGCGGCCTTGAGCAGCAGGGAAGGGTTGGTGGTGGCGTCTACCGGTTTGACCCGGGCGATAGCGTCGAAGTCGCCGGTGTCGGCAACCACGGTGGTGAACTGCTTGAGTTGTTCCAGCTTGGAAGTCATGAGTGTGCTCTGTCCTGTGGGTCTGTTGACATTACCCGAGCGCTGACAGCCGCTCAAGGGCGTGAAGAGGTAAGCGGAGGCCTAAACAAGCCCCAAGGGCAACAACCTGAAAAACAGGTGTTTGAATGCTGGGGCGCTATCCGTTTACTACGATGCCAAAACACCCGTCAGGTTCAACCCGCGCGACCGTTAGCGACCTTCGAGCAACTGCCCCGCCTGATCCAGCAGCGCCAGCGGATCCTTGGCCTTGTGGATGTCCACCGAGAGCAGTTGGCGGAACTTGCGCGCCCCCGGAAAACCAGTGCCCAACCCCAATACATGGCGAGTGATGTGGTGCATGGCGCCACCCGTGGCCAGGTGCCTGGCGATATAAGGCCGCAACTGCGCCAGCGCCTCGGCTCGGGAAATCACCGGCGCCGTGCTGCCGAACAACTGCTGATCCACTTCCGCCAGCAGATACGGGTTGTGATAGGCCTCGCGGCCCAGCATCACCCCGTCGAAAGTCTGCAGGTGCTCATGGCAGGCTTCCAGGGTCTTGATGCCGCCGTTGAGGATGATCTCCAGTTCGGGGAAGTCCGCCTTCAGCTGCGCCGCCACATCATAACGCAGGGGAGGAATGTCACGGTTTTCCTTCGGCGACAGCCCCTCAAGAATCGCGATCCGCGCATGCACGGTAAAGCTGGTGCACCCGGCCTCACGCACCTGGCCGACGAAATCGCACAGTTCTGCATAACTGTCGCGGCCATTGATGCCGATCCGATGCTTGACCGTCACCGGAATGCTCACCGCATCGCGCATCGCCTTCACGCAATCGGCCACCAGCCCCGGATGCCCCATCAGGCACGCGCCGATCATATTGTTCTGCACCCGATCGCTCGGACAGCCAACGTTGAGGTTCACCTCATCGTAACCATGCTCCTGCGCCATCCGCGCACAAGCCGCCAGATCCGCCGGCGTACTGCCACCCAACTGCAACGCCAAGGGATGCTCGGACTCGTCATGACGCAGAAAACGCTCATGATCGCCATTGAGCAACGCACCAGTGGTAACCATCTCGGTGTAGAGCAGGGCATGCTTGGACAGCAGGCGCAGGAAGAAGCGGCAATGGCGGTCAGTCCAATCCATCATCGGCGCCACAGAGAAGCGGCGAGAAAGGACTGGCGAAGCAGTTGGAGCAGGAGATAAGAGCATTGGGCAATCTGGATGGGTGAGGCGAAGGAGGAGAAGTTTATCAGGAATGGCGTTCCGGGGTTGGGAGGGCGCGCGTACCAGGAGGATGAATGGTCTTCGTTTCTTATATTCCGGTCGGTTGTATGAACAGCGGCAGGGTAATAAAAAGCGGGCAGCCTTAAGGTTGCCCGCTTTTTTGTTTGGTCCGATAGCTGCTTGGTTAGGCGAATTTTCGCTGCATTTGAATCACTTGAAGCAATCTGCCAACTCCCTGGCGCGATTCCCAGCCTCTTGCCGCGCCGCCTGATCCACCTCATATCCCAGGATGGTCTTTTCCACGATCAACGCGTGCACCTGGGTAACTCCGACGAACTTCAGCCAGGCCTCGACGTAGGGCTTCTGGAAGTCGAAGCGCTCTGCTGGTGTGTCGGATTGCGGCGAGAAGTCGAGGCCGCGGGCGTAGGCGACGACCGCGGTTTTGTTGTGCAGCAGGCCGCGCAGGCCGTGTTCGGCGGTGAAGCTGAAGAGGATGTCTTTCTGCGTGACCAGGTCGATGAAGTGCTTGAGCTTGTAGGGAATGCTGTAGTTCCACAGGGGTACGGAAAGTACCAGCAGGTCGGCGTTGTGCAGGTGGGCGGCGAGGGTTTCGAGGGTACTCCAGGCGTCTTGCTGGTCGGGGGACAGGGCTATGCCTTGCAGGCCGGTGTATTTGGCGTCCATGGCGTGCTGGTCGAATTCCGGCAGGTCCAGGCTCCACAGGTCCAGGGTGCTGACTTCGGTGTGGGGATGGTGGGTCTGGTAGCGGTCGATAAAACCGCGGGCGATTTGTTGCGAGGCGGAGCGCTCTTTGCGGGGGGAGCATTGGATATGCAACAGGCGGGTCATGACGGCATCTCGGAGGAGGAATGCCGGCATTGCAACATAGCGCTTGGCGGAATATAAATCGTAAATAAATGGCTGATTGATCACGTATCTCTATATGTTCGATGTTCTGTTGCTCAAGACTTTTGTGACGGTGGTGGACGAGGAAGGCTTCAGCCGTGCCGCCGAGCGGCTGCACCTGACACAGTCGGCGGTCAGCGGGCATCTGCGGCGCCTGGAAGAGCAGGTTGGCAAGCCGTTGCTGACCCGTACCACGCGTTCCCAGCATTTGACCGCCGATGGCGAGCGCCTGATGGCCTATGCCCGCGCCATCCTCGCCTTGAACCGCGATGCCTGGGCCGAGCTGACGCGTTCGCCGTTTCACGGCCGGGTGCGGATAGGCATGTCCGAGGACTTTGTCGAGCCCCGCCTGCTGCGCCTTTTGCAGGAGTTCGCGGCGCAGTACCCGGGCATGGAAATCGATATACAAGTGAATATTCCCGGCACGCTGCTGGAGCGCATGCAGCAGGGCGGTCTTGAGGTGGTCATCGGTTCGCTGTGTGAAACCCGTGAGTCGGGCCTGCTGCTGTGGCAGGAACCGCTGGTATGGGCCAGTTCCGCGTACCTGGTCGGGCGCTTGCCGACACCCTTGCCGCTGGCGCTGTTTCCCGAGCCATGCCCTTATCGGGCGGTGGCCCTGCAGCGTCTGGCGCAAGCGGGAATCGCCCAGCGTACGGCAATGCTTTGCCCCAGCAACGCGGCGTTGCGCACGGCCGCCCTGTCCGGGTTTGCGGTGGCGCCGATAGCGACGAGTCAGGTGGGGCAGGGGCTTGCGGTGTTAGGGGCCGAGCATGGCTTGCCGGCATTGCCCGATGCGGAGTTTCGGTTGTTCACGGCCAAAGATGCCGATCAGGGCATAGTGGCTGCGTTGTCCCAGGTAATCGTGGCCTATTGTGCGGCGCGGCGGGTCTAGCCGTCGGCCTCAGCGGCGCGACTGCCCGAAGGGGCAGTCGCTTGAGCGAAGGTCAGAGATCCAGACCTTCCTGGATCACCGACAGCAGGGTGTCTTCATTGAGTTCGAGCGGGTCCGGCCTGGTTTTACCGGGACCTGGAACCGTCTGGATCAGCCAGTGCCCCTCGCCATGCTCGCTGCCGCTGCGCAGCATGTAGCGCTCCGGGCCTTTGCCATGGATTTCGACACGCCCGGCGCCACCGCTGGTGAAGCGGGCGATGGGGTCGAGGAGGATGCTTTTATGGTTGCCCTCGATCAGCAGTTGATCGATGGCATAGTTGAAGGTGGCGCCAGAGGAGTGGCTCTCGAACACGCGAGTGGGGACGCGCCGGATATTCAGGCCGACCTCTGACAAGGGTGTCAGCCAGGTCTCGACCTGGTGGTACATCTCATAGACCTGTGCAGGCCACAGCTCGATGGCCTTGTCTGCCGAGATGTCTTCCTTGGCCCAGCTGTCCTGTTTTTGTTTCAGCCTTGCGGCGAGTTCATCGACCTTACTCATTCCGATTTCCTATCGTGATGTGAGGGTAAGTGTAGTCTCGGAAGGTACTTTACCTTGGCGGACGGTGACCAGCGATTCCTAACCCTCTACTGGATGACGATGCTTGTATTGTGACGAGGTGTTTTTTATATATCCCTGATGGGCATCAGAAAAATGCTCTACATTTTCAGACGGTGCCACCCTGAATTGTCCGCTATTACCTCTTAGGATTGGCCAGCCCGGCTGCATCGCATGCCTTACCTTGCCAGGATGATGCTTTGCCTATCCCGATTCACGATCCTCACCATTCTTCCGATCGAACCTTGAAGCGGCTGCCGCTGCTCAAGGCCGCGGTGGTATTCATTTCGATGGTTTGCCTGTGCCTGTGCGGCCTGCTTTATCTGCAGCTGGCGCAGTCCTATCACTACGATATGGCGCGGGCGCAGGTCGCCTCGTCGAACCTGACCCGGGCCATGGCGCAACAGGCCGAGGACACCTTCATTGAGGCCGACCTGGTGCTGGCCAGCCTGGCCGACTGGATTCAGAAGGACGGTTATGGCCCGGCGCAGAAGCCTTTCCTGCAGAAGATCTTTGCGCAGAGGGCGCAGGCGCTCAAACAGATGCATGGGCTGTTCCTGTTCGACCGGACGGGGCAATGGGTGGTCACCTCGTTCGATCGCTTGCCCCGCGGCGAAGGCGTGGCCAATCGGGACTACTTCCGCTTTCATCAGCAGAACACTTCCTTGCTGGCTCATGTCGGGCCGGCGATCCGCAGCCGGGAAAACGGTGAGTGGATCATTCCGCTGACACGGCGGCTGAACGACAGGCAGGGCAATTTCGAGGGCGTATTGCTGGCCGGCATCAGGCTGGCCTATTTCGACCAGTTCTTCAAAAGCTTCGATATCGATGACAGCGGCACCATGTTCCTCGCCCTGTCCGATGGCACCTTGCTGGCGCGGCGCCCGCTGGAGGAGCGGCAGATCGGCGCGTCCCTGGCGCGCGGGGAAATTTTCAGCAAGTACTTGCCCGAGGCGCCCTCGGGCACTGCGATGATTCGCTCGCTGGTCGACAAAAAGATGCGGCTCTACGGCTATCGCCAGCTGGAGGCCTACCCGCTGGTGGTAGGCGCGGCCAGCTCGAAGGATGCGGTCCTCAAGGACTGGTATGCCAGCGCCTACCAGTCCAGCGCCATTGTCGCCCTGGTGGTGCTGGGCATCGGCCTGTTCGGCTGGGTGTTCGTGCATCAGCTGCGCAACGGCGAACGCATCGAGGCGGACCTGCGGGCCGCGCAGGCGGCGCTGGAGGTGATCGCGACCCATGACAGCCTGACCGGCCTGGCCAATCGCCGGCTGCTCGAGCGGGCGCTGGAGACCGAGTTCGGGCGTGGAGGGCGGCAGGCGAGCCCGCTGAGCCTGATCATGCTCGATATCGATTTTTTCAAGCGCTACAACGACACCTACGGCCATGTCGCCGGAGACCAGTGCCTGGCCGAGGTGGCGCAGGTGCTGAGGGATTGCTGTCAGCGCAAGGCCGACCTGGTGGTGCGTTATGGCGGGGAGGAATTCGTGGTGCTGTTGCCTGACACCGAGATGCCGGGCGCCCTCGCCATGGCCGAGCAGATTCGTCGCAGCGTCATGGAAAAACACATCCCGCACACCGGCTCGCCCTTTGGCCGGGTCACTCTCAGCCTGGGGTGCTACTGCTTCGTGCCGAGCGGGCGCGACAGCATCGAGGCGTTCCTCGAACACGCCGATGCCGCGCTGTATCAGGCCAAGAAATCCGGGCGCAATCAGGTGGCGATCGAGAGCGTCAACCAGCCGTTGGCGCGCTCGGACCGCTGACAGTCAGGCTTGGTCCTGATCCGGGTAGCCCAGCTTGCGTTCGAGCTGTTGCCTCACTTGTGGCCACTCATCGTCGATGATGCTGAAGCGCACCGAGTTGCGCTTGCGCCCATCGGGCATGATCCGTTCATGACGCACGATGCCTTCCTGCTTGGCTCCCAGGCGCAGGATGGCGTTGCGCGATTTCTCATTGATTTCGTCGGTGGTGAATTGCACTCGCACACAGCCGAGCACCTCGAAGGCATGGCGCAGCATCAGGTACTTGGCTTCGGTGTTGACGAAGGTTTTCTGCCAGCGCGTGGCGATCCAGGTGCTGCCGATTTCCAGCTTGCGGTTCTTGCGGTCGATCTTCCAGAAGCGGGTGCAGCCGATCACCTCGTTGCTGGCCTTGAGGACGGTGGCGAAGGGCTGGACTGTGCCAGCATCGCGGCCGCCGAGGGCAATCTGCAAGTAATCGTTCACAGTCTCGCTGGACGGCACCACGGTGAACGGCAGGTTCCACAACTGGCCATCCTCGGCGGCCTTGACCAGGGCGTCGGCGTCGGAGAGTTGCAGCGGTCGCAGGAGGATTCGCGGGCCTTCCAGTGTTTCCATGACAGGTTTTTCCGGCAGTGATGGAGGGGGCTTCGGCCGCCTATTACAGGCACACGCCCAAGCCTTGGCAAGGTCCATTAATGGGCTGTTTCGAGCAGGGATATTGGCCAAATCAATTGTCAGTTCGGGGCATTAATGGCTTATACATAGCGCCGATATGCGACACCTCATGCATAAGGACAACCCCATGAGTCAGCCCCACCTGATGAACTTCGCGCTTTACCTGCAACGGCTCGGCTATGACAGTGCACCGCCACCGACCCTGGCGACCTTGCGCGAGCTGCAGTTGCGCCACACCAGCACCTTCGCTTTTGAAAGCCTGTCGACCCTGTTGCGCGTGCCGGTGCCGATCGACCTGGCTTCGGTGGAGCACAAGGTCCTGCATGAGGGCCGTGGCGGTTACTGCTACGAACTCAACCAGATGTACCAGGTGCTGTTGCAGCACCTGGGTTACGAGGCGCGCGGCATTACCGGGCGGGTGGTGATGGGCGGGCCGGAAGATGCCTGGTCCGCGCGCGCTCACCGCCTGGTGCTGCTGACCCTGGACGGCGTGCGTTATGTTTCGGATGTCGGCTTTGGCGGCATGGTGCCCACCGCGCCGCTGCTGCTCGATACCGAGGACGAGCAGGCCACGCCCCACGAGCCCTATCGCATCACCCAGCGTGATGGCAGCTACACCCTGCGCGCCAAGGTCGCCGGCGAGTGGCGGGCGATGTATGTATTCGACCTGCAGCGGCAGGAAGCCGTGGATTACGAAATGGGTAACTGGTTCGTCTCGACCCACAAGAACTCGCCGTTTCTCGGTCAGCTGAAAGTCGCGCTGATGGGCGAAGGCCTGCGCCGGACCCTGAATAACGGCAGCTACGCCGTGCATCGCCTGGGCCAGGACAGCGAGCGGCGGCAGATCACCGACCCCGACGAGTTGATTGCCCTGTTGCAGAACGAGTTCGCCATTCGGGTTCCGCAGCATCCGCGGCTGCGAGAGGTCCTTGGCGAATTGCTGGCAGTGCCGCAATCGGCCTGATCGGTCCGGGCTTCAGGGTTCCTCGGTGTCGAGGTCGATAGTCAGATAGAAATAGTCGATATCCCCCCAGGCTTCGCGGCGATCGACGAAGGTTTCCGCCGACCCCATGAACACGCTGTAGCCCAACTGGTTGCGCGGGTCGCGGTAGAAGCCAGGCGGCGCATCCCAGACACAACAGGAGCGCCGCAGGGGCGGCATCCGGAACTGCTCGCCCAGGTAGCGTTCGGCAGCCTGGGCATCACGCCCTGCCAGGCGATAGGTGGCGCGCAGCGGCTTGGTCTGCAACTCGGGTTCGGCGTGACATTCGAGGAACTCGATATAGGTGGGTTTGTTGCCGATTTGTACCAGGAAATCGCCGCAGACCGGCGCGGCCTGGGCGCTGGACGCCAGTATCAACAATGCAGGGCTGATCAGGATCGAGAGGCATCTGTTCATGTGGCGATTCCTTCCAGGCTGAGCAGTCTTTTGCTGAGCAAGGCCCCCGGGCAGCTCAGGGTCAACGCCATAAAGGCATCTGCTCATCACCATCCTTCAGCTGTCGGCGATACGTCCAGTGAGTCAGCAGCGCAATCAATGCACTGTCCAGCAGCCAGAGCGGCATCAGCAAACGCAAGGCAGGGTGAAGGCAGAGCACTCCGGCAATCGTCAATCCCAGCAGCAGGCTGCTGAGCCAATTGGCCAGGCCCTTGGCGCAGAGCAGGGCGTACAGCGGGGTAAACACCAGCGCCATGGGCAGAAAGCCGAATATCGCGCCGCCGGCGACGAACAGGGCAAAGGTCCCCAGGCCAGCCCAGAACCCTTGCCATAGGCTGTCGGTGAAGCTGGCGCTGTACATGGCCAGGACAAAACCCTGTAAGGCCACGACCGTGCGGAAGCTGCCATAGGCGAGGCTGAAGCTATTGCGGAGATGATTCATTCAAGCGCTTCCATGCGTAGACGAAGGGCGTTGCCTGGGTAGGCGCCCTTTGGAGGCGGGGGATTCTATCAGGGTGTCTGGCGCAGTGTTCGGCAGGTGAAAGGCGGGGGCGGGTTATCGGGTATCGCGGTTTTATGAGGTTGGGCTGTGTCGAATAAAGTGTATACAACTCTATAGACATTTGTCTCTACTGTTGAATACAGTGTGCCCCATAACAAAAACCAGGGAACCCCCCAACCATGAAAACGCCCTCCGTTTCACCGCAGCGGCCTGAAGATGAAAACCTCGGTCTTGGCGCGAATATGGCTTACGGCCTGCAACATGTTCTGACCATGTACGGCGGTATCGTTGCGGTGCCTTTGATCGTCGGCCAGGCCGCCGGCCTGGCCCCGGCGGACATCGGTCTGCTGATCGCGGCGTCGTTGTTTGCCGGCGGCCTGGCGACACTCCTGCAAACCCTCGGCCTGCCGTTTTTCGGTTGTCAGCTGCCGCTGGTCCAGGGCGTGTCCTTCTCGGGCGTGGCGACCATGGTGGCGATTGTCAGCAGCGGTGGCGAAGGGGGCTTCCAGTCGATTCTCGGGGCGGTGATCGCCGCCTCGCTGATCGGTCTGCTGATCACTCCGGTGTTTTCACGCATCACCAAGTTCTTTCCGCCGCTGGTCACGGGCATCGTGATCACCACCATCGGCCTGACCCTGATGCCGGTGGCCGCGCGCTGGGCCATGGGTGGTAACAGCCATGCGGAAAACTTCGGCAGCATGGCCAATATCGGCCTGGCGGCGATCACCCTGGTGTTGGTGTTGCTGCTGAGCAAGATCGGCAGCGCGACCATCTCGCGGCTGTCGATCCTGCTGGCCATGGTGGTGGGGACGATCATCGCGGTGTTCCTGGGCATGGCCGATTTCTCCATGGTCACCCAGGGGCCGATGTTCGGCTTCCCGACGCCGTTTCATTTCGGCATGCCGACCTTCCATTTCGCCGCCATCCTGTCGATGTGCATCGTGGTCATGGTGACCCTGGTGGAGACCTCGGCCGACATCCTCGCGGTGGGTGAGATCATCGACACCAAGGTTGACTCCAAGCGTCTGGGCAATGGCCTGCGCGCCGACATGCTGTCGAGCATGATCGCGCCGATCTTCGGTTCCTTTACCCAGAGCGCCTTCGCCCAGAATGTCGGGCTGGTGGCGGTGACCGGGATCAAGAGCCGTTATGTGGTGGCCACCGGCGGGGTGTTCCTGGTGATCCTCGGCCTGCTGCCGTTCATGGGGCGGGTGATTGCTGCCGTACCGACCTCGGTGCTCGGCGGTGCCGGTATCGTGCTGTTCGGCACCGTGGCGGCCAGCGGTATCCGGACCCTGTCCAAGGTCGACTACCGCAACAACGTCAACCTGATCATCGTCGCCACCTCGATTGGCTTCGGCATGATTCCCATCGCTGCGCCGAATTTCTACGATCATTTCCCAAGCTGGTTCGCCACCATCTTCCATTCCGGCATCAGCTCGTCGGCGATCATGGCCATCGCGCTGAACCTGACGTTCAACCACTTCACCCTGGGCAACTCGGATCAGCAGTCGGTGTTCGCCGTGGCGTCCGAGCGCACCCTGCGTTACCAGGACCTGGCGGCGCTGCGTGAAGGCGATTATTTCAGCGGCGGCAAGCTGCACGATGCCGAGGGTAATGAGATCCCGGTGCTGGATACCTCCCATGGCGAGCACTCTGCGGCTGCTCATCAGTCCTCGGCCCATGCCTCGGGCGCGGCCCAAGCCAGCAAGGTCTAGGGCCGGTTGATCGAGTCGCCAGGCTGGACGCAATCAGTCCAGGCTGGCGGCTGGTTACTCCGCGACCCGGTCCGGCAGCCCTTGCCGGACCAGCGACAAGGCGAACAGCACCACCACGGCGGCGGCCGCTGATAGCGCCAAGGGCAGGCCGTGGGCGCTGCCGCTCATGGCGGCGCCGCTGAGCAGCGGCCCCAGCAGGCTGCCGATACCCCACAACAACCCCGCGCTGGCGTTGGCCGTGACCAGGTCGGGGCCGCTGAATTCCTGGCCGATCAGGATGATCGCCAGGGTATACACCCCGCCGGCCGCCGCGCCGAGTATCACCAGGCTCGGCCAGAGCAGCGCCGGGTAGTTCATCAGCAATGGCAGCCCCAGGCCGATCACCAGCGACACCACGCCGCAGCCCAGGTAGATGGCAGCGCGTCCGGCCTTGTCCGACAGCCAGCCCAGGGGAAACTGGAACGCCGCATCCCCCAGCAGAATGATGCTGACCATCAGCGCCGCGAGTTTGATGGCGTAGCCGTGAGTCGCGGCGTAGACCGGAAACAGCGAGAGAACCACCGTATCGAAGAAGGCGAAGAACAGGATGCCCACGCACAGCGCCGGCGCCACTCGGATAAAGCCCAGTACCGAGAAACTCTTGTTCTCGGCGTGGGCGGCGACAGGGCGCTGGCGTGGCAGGGTCAGCCAGATCACCGCAATGGCCAGCAGGTAACCCGTGCTGACGCTGGCGATCACTGCTGGACCTTCGGTGCCGAGCAGGGCCACCAGGCCCGGGCCAATCATTTGGAACACCGTGAAGCAGGTGGTGTAGACCGCGATCACCCGCCCGCGCACGGTGTCCGTGGCCATCTCGTTGACCCAGGTTTCCCCCAGGATAATGATCAGCCCCGCGCCGAAGCCCATGACGATCCGCGCCAGCCCCAGGCCGGTGAGGCTGATCCCGGGGATTTCCAGGGCGCCGATGCTGAGGGCGCACAGACTGAAACACAGCAGGTAGATCTGCCGGCGGCTGAGTCGCTGGCACAGGCCGTTCACCAGGAACGCCGACAGCATCATGCCGGCGGCGGGAAGGGCCGACATGATGCCGATCTGGGTGTTCGAGGCGCCGGCCTGGTACAGGCGCAAGGCAATGACCGGCACGGTGGAGCCGATGCTCAGGCCGACAATCGAGATGCCGAGGATCAGCGCGGCCAACAGGGTTTTGTTCATGGAAGACACCTGCGCCCGACGAGTCGGGCGCTCAAAGACGGTTTGCGGTGGCGCGGCGCTTTGGTTCGGGCAGGGTTCCGGTTCGACTTACGCAGGCGTAGGCCGGGCCGGGAGTCTGCGGTGCAAAGCGGCGGATGGATCGGTACGCGGCGGGCAAGGGCCGCTGCGGCATCAGCTCCGCGCCGGGTTCGGACGCAACGGTGGCGTCAGGCGTGAGGGGAGAAGGTGAAGGCGAACAGCACGCTGCGGCGGCGTCGATTGATCGCGCAGTCGGATTGCGACATCGCGAAGGTCTGCGATGGGCTCATCGAGAGAAAACTGTGATGGGACTGTGCGGGAAAAAACATGAGTCGTGACGGCTGGCGTGAGAAGGGGCACAGCCTACTTCAGGCGCTGGCGTCAGGCAATCGGAGACAGGCCGGAATCGGGCGCAGCGCAAACGCCTATCCGCATGCCGATCTGGCATGCGGTGAATCGATCTTGGGGGAGGGTGACGCTGAGCTGATTCGCCGTAGGAGCAGGGCGCTCCTGGAAGTATTGCTGGCTAATCAGTGTAGGAATATGGCTCCACGACCTGGACTCGAACCAGGGACCCAGTGATTAACAGTCACTTGCTCTACCAACTGAGCTATCGCGGAATGCGGCGTATCTTACTGATTAAAAAGGAGAAGTCAAGCATCCAAAAACAAAGTTTGGCTTGGGTGGGCTTGTTTGGTCCTGGTCACGACGCCAATCCGCGGCTATTTGCCCGTTGGCGGTTACCGGAACCGCGGCACAGGTCTACCATGGCGCCCCGGCAGTGGTTTCACGCGCTCCCGGCTTCTCGCCGAAAAGGTAACGCTCATGACCCTGTTCAAGTTTTTACCCGCCGTAGTGCTTGCCCTGTCGCCTCTGTCTGAGGAGGCCCTATGAGCATCGAGCAAATCAGCCTGCCCAAAGGCGTCGGTCCCCAGGCCATGAAACTGTGGGACGCCATTACCCAGGCCGGATCGGCCGCTGAATTGAACCGTGCAGGTGGCAAGGCCGAGGGTTTTGTCCTGGGGCTGGAAAGCACCAAGGCCATCAAGGGCCAGGTCGCCGAGTCGCTGTATGTGGCGTTCGATGATGCCGCTAGCCAGCGCAGCGTTGAACTGGCCGGTTGAGCGCCCTTAACCGCCGAAGGTAAAGGTGCCCAGCATGAACTTCGCGGCCAGCGATGTGGCGGCCAGTTGTACCAGCCACAGCGCCAGGCCGCCTAGAAATACCCCCAGGGCAATTTGCAGGACCAGGTTCTTTTCGCGTTTCTGCGGGCGGGGGAAGTGGTCCAGTTCGTCGCGGTCGGCTCGCAGGTCGTCGTGTCTCATGGGGATTCTCGATAGGGAAGCGATGGGGAAGAAGGAAAGCTGGATTCAGTCTAGTGGGCATCCGGCCGGCGAGGGCGGCCCACAAAAAAGGGGGAAGCCTTCAGGCTTCCCCCTTTTCATTCACCGCACGTGGCTCAGATCACCTGGATGATGGCCTTGGTCACGACGTCGATGTTGCTCTGGTTCAGCGCGGCCACACAGATGCGGCCGGTGTCCAGGGCATAGATGCCGAACTCGTTGCGCAGGCGCGTCACTTGATCGACGGTCAGGCCGGAGTAGGAGAACATGCCGCGCTGACGGGCGACGAAGCTGAAGTCGCGCTGTGGCGCGCCCTTGGCCAGCAGGTCGACCATCTGCAGGCGCATGCCGCGGATGCGCAGGCGCATTTCGGCCAGTTCGGCTTCCCACTGGGCGCGCAGTTCCGGGCTGTTGAGCACCGCGGCGACGATGCTTGCACCGTGGGTCGGCGGGTTGGAGTAGTTGGTGCGGATTACGCGTTTGACTTGCGACAGCACGCGCGCGCTTTCTTCTTTCGACTCACTGACGATCGACAGGGCGCCAACGCGCTCGCCATACAGCGAGAACGACTTGGAGAACGAGCTGGAGACGAAGAAGGTCAGGCCCGATTCGGCGAACAGGCGCACGGCGGCGGCGTCTTCGGCGATGCCGTCACCGAAGCCCTGGTAGGCCATGTCGAGGAACGGCACGAGGTTTTTCGCCTTGATCACCTGCAGCACGTTTTTCCAGTCTTCCGGGCTCAGGTCGACGCCGGTCGGGTTGTGGCAGCAGGCGTGCAGGACCACGATCGACTGGGCTGGCAGGGCATTCAGGTCTTCCAGCAGGCCGACGCGGTTCACATCGTGGGTGGCGGCGTCGTAGTAGCGGTAGTTCTGCACCGGGAAGCCGGCGGTTTCGAACAGCGCGCGGTGGTTTTCCCAGCTTGGATCGCTGATGGCCACGACTGCGTCAGGCAGCAGCTGCTTGAGGAAGTCGGCACCGATCTTCAGTGCGCCGGTACCGCCGACGGCCTGGGTGGTAACCACGCGACCGGCGGCCAGCAGCGGCGAATCGTTGCCGAACAGCAGTTTCTGCACGGCCTGGTCGTAGGCGGCGATACCGTCGATCGGCAGGTAGCCACGGGAAGCATGTTGAGCGGCGCGGATCGTCTCGGCTTCGACAACGGCGCGCAGGAGTGGAATTCGCCCCTCCTCGTTGCAGTAAACACCGACCCCCAGGTTGACCTTGTTGGTACGGGTATCGGCGTTGAATGCTTCGTTGAGGCCCAGGATAGGATCGCGTGGTGCCATTTCGACAGCGGAGAACAGGCTCATTATTACGGCGGCTCTGAATGGAGTGTGGAGGGACGTGTCGCGCTCCAGCCGAATGCACTAGAGCGGTGCACAAACGGGGAGCTAGTATAGAGGCCATCACTGTGCGCGGCGACAGCTGAAAGGGCTTTTCCGGCAAGTTTTTCGGTTTATTTTTCGACCGTTAGTCTTATTGCAACGTCAAAGTCGTAGAGGGGCTTGGGAGCTTTACCTTGAAAGCTGTGGAATTTGCCTCCACATCCAGCACAATCCAGTATTTTCCCTGCGACACTCGTCGTTTGCGGTCTTTCTCGTTCCTGTGCGGCGGCGTCGTGCTGGAGTGAACCCAGAGGTACGTTATGTCTGAATTCCAGCTAGTCACCCGCTTCCAGCCCGCCGGCGATCAGCCGGAAGCCATCCGCCTGATGGTCGAGGGCATCGAGGCCGGGTTGGCGCACCAGACGCTGCTCGGTGTGACCGGCTCGGGCAAGACCTTCAGCATCGCCAACGTGATCGCCCAGGTGCAGCGCCCGACCCTGGTGCTGGCGCCGAACAAGACCCTGGCCGCGCAGCTGTACGGCGAGTTCAAGGCGTTCTTCCCGAACAACGCGGTGGAGTACTTCGTTTCCTACTACGACTACTACCAGCCGGAAGCCTATGTGCCGTCCTCCGACACCTTTATCGAGAAGGACGCCTCGATCAACGACCATATCGAGCAGATGCGTCTGTCGGCGACCAAGGCGCTGCTGGAGCGCAAGGACGCGATCATCGTCACCACGGTGTCCTGCATCTACGGCCTGGGCAGCCCGGAAACCTATCTGAAGATGGTGTTGCACGTCGATCGCGGCGACAAGCTCGACCAGCGCGCCTTGCTGCGCCGCCTGGCCGACCTGCAATACACCCGCAACGACATGGATTTTGCCCGCGCCACCTTCCGCGTGCGTGGTGATGTGATCGATATCTACCCGGCGGAATCCGACCTGGAAGCGATCCGCATCGAGCTGTTCGATGACGAGGTGGAAAGCATCTCTGCCTTTGACCCGCTGACCGGCGAAGTGATCCGCAAGCTGCCGCGTTTCACCTTCTATCCCAAGAGCCACTACGTGACGCCGCGGGAAACCCTGCTGGATGCCATCGAGGGGATCAAGGTCGAGCTGCAGGAACGCCTGGAATACCTGCGCAGCAACAACAAGCTGGTGGAAGCCCAGCGCCTGGAGCAGCGCACCCGTTTCGACCTGGAGATGATCCTCGAGCTGGGCTACTGCAACGGCATTGAAAACTACTCGCGCTACCTGTCCGGACGGCCGGCCGGGGCGGCGCCACCGACCCTGTACGACTACCTGCCGGCGGACGCCTTGCTGGTGATCGACGAGTCCCACGTCAGCGTGCCGCAGGTCGGCGCCATGTACAAAGGCGACCGTTCGCGCAAGGAAACCCTGGTGGAGTACGGCTTCCGCCTGCCCTCGGCGCTGGACAACCGGCCGATGCGCTTCGACGAATGGGAAGGGGTCAGCCCGCAGACCATTTTTGTCTCGGCCACGCCGGGCAACTATGAAGCCGAACATGCCGGCCGGGTGGTCGAGCAGGTGGTTCGCCCCACCGGCCTGGTCGACCCGCAGGTGGAAGTGCGTCCGGCGCTGACCCAGGTCGATGACCTGTTGTCGGAAATCACCAAGCGCGTGGCCGTGGAAGAGCGGGTCCTGGTGACCACCCTGACCAAGCGCATGGCCGAGGACCTGACCGATTACCTCGCCGATCACGGCGTGCGTGTGCGTTATCTGCACTCGGACATCGACACCGTGGAGCGGGTCGAGATCATTCGCGACCTGCGCCTGGGCACCTTCGATGTGCTGGTGGGGATCAACCTGCTGCGCGAAGGCCTGGACATGCCGGAAGTGTCGCTGGTGGCGATTCTCGATGCGGACAAGGAAGGTTTCCTGCGTTCCGAGCGCTCGTTGATCCAGACCATCGGTCGTGCCGCGCGTAACCTCAACGGCCGGGCGATTCTCTACGCCGACCGCATCACCGGCTCCATGGAACGGGCGATCGGCGAGACCGAGCGCCGTCGCGACAAGCAGATCGCCTTCAACCTGGCCAATGGCATCACCCCCAAAGGCGTGTTCAAGGACGTCGCCGACATCATGGAAGGCGCCACCGTGCCCGGTTCGCGCAGCAAGAAGCGCAAGGGCATGGCCAAGGCCGCCGAGGAAAATGCCCGCTACGAAAACGAACTGCGTTCGCCCAGCGAGATCACCAAGCGCATCCGCCAGCTCGAAGAGAAGATGTACCAACTGGCCCGCGACCTGGAGTTCGAAGCCGCGGCGCAGATGCGCGACGAAATCGGCAAGCTGCGCGAGCGTTTGCTGACGGTCTGATCTGCAATTGCTGCCTGTAGCCGCTACCGCAGGCTGCGATCGGCCCTTACGGCCTTGGCATTCTTGAAATCGCTGGAGGTCCTGCGGACCTATCGCAGCCTGCGGCAGCGGCTACAGATTCGTTTCGATTAGCCCCGACCTTGGCTTAAATGCCCTGCTCACTGGAGCGGGGCCGGCATCGCCTGTTACCATTCGCCTCTTGTTTGATCTTCGCTTTTCATATTCTTTCCGAGACATGCCATGACCACCGTCCGCACGCGCATCGCGCCATCGCCTACCGGGGATCCCCACGTAGGTACCGCTTACATCGCCTTGTTCAACTACTGCTTCGCCAAGCAGCACGGCGGTGAGTTCATCCTGCGCATCGAAGACACCGATCAACTGCGTTCGACCCGCGAGTCCGAACAGCAGATTTTCGACGCCTTGCGCTGGTTGGGCATCAACTGGAGCGAAGGCCCGGACGTGGGCGGCCCGCACGGCCCTTACCGGCAGAGCGAGCGTAGCGAGATCTACCAGAAGTACACCCAGCAGCTGGTCGACATGGGCCATGCCTTCCCGTGCTTCTGCACCGCCGAAGAGCTGGACCAGATGCGCGCCGAGCAGATGGCCCGTGGCGAGACGCCACGTTACGACGGCCGCGCGCTGCTGCTGTCCAAGGAAGAGGTCGCCCGCCGCCTGGCCGCTGGCGAACCGCATGTGATCCGCATGAAGGTGCCGAGCGAAGGCGTCTGCGTGGTGCCGGACATGCTGCGTGGCGATGTCGAGATCCCGTGGGATCGCATGGACATGCAGGTGCTGATGAAGACCGATGGCCTGCCGACCTACTTCCTGGCCAACGTGGTCGACGACCACCTGATGGGCATCACCCACGTGTTGCGTGGCGAAGAATGGCTGCCTTCGGCGCCGAAGCTGATTCTGCTCTACGAGTATTTCGGCTGGGAACAGCCGCAGCTGTGCTACATGCCGCTGCTGCGTAACCCGGACAAGAGCAAGCTGTCCAAGCGCAAGAACCCGACCTCGGTGACCTTCTACGAGCGCATGGGCTTCATGCCGGAAGCCATGCTCAACTACCTGGGCCGCATGGGCTGGTCGATGCCGGACGAGCGCGAGAAGTTCTCGCTGCAGGAAATGGTCGACAACTTCGACCTGTCGCGCGTCTCCCTGGGCGGACCGATCTTCGATATCGAGAAACTGTCGTGGCTCAATGGCCAGTGGCTGCGCGACCTGCCGGTGGAAGAGTTCGCCAGCCGCGTGCAGACCTGGGCGCTGAACCCTGAATACCTGATGAAGATCGCGCCGCACGTGCAAGGCCGGGTGGAAACCTTCAGCCAGATCGCACCGCTGGCCGGGTTCTTCTTCGCCGGTGGCGTGACCCCGGATGCCAAGCTGTTCGAGTCGAAGAAACTGTCGGGCGACCAGGTACGGCAGCTGATGCAACTGATCCTGTGGAAGCTGGAAAGCCTGCGTCAGTGGGAAAAGGACAGCATCACCGCGACCATCCAGGCCGTGGTCGAATCCCTGGAGCTGAAGCTGCGTGATGCCATGCCGCTGATGTTCGCCGCGATCACCGGTCAGGCCAGTTCGGTCTCGGTGCTCGATGCCATGGAAATCCTGGGGCCGGACCTGACCCGTTTCCGCCTGCGCCAGGCCATCGACCTGCTGGGTGGCGTGTCGAAGAAAGAAAACAAAGAGTGGGAAAAACTGCTGGGCGCGATCGCCTGATTCAGCACTCTGATTCGCGGGAGCCGGCACGCTGGCTCCCGCGAAACTGTGCAAGAAGTGAAATTGCGGTCGTTGGCGGAGGGCACAACGGTCCGCAAAAGCCCCGGATTTACGGGGGAGGGCGGTAAGTGATTGTTATGCCGGCAAATTTTTTTAAAAAAAGCTGAAAAAAAATTTGACAGCCTTCCGATACGCCCTTAAGATTCGCCCCGTCCTCAGCGATGACATCAACGATGAGGGGCTATAGCTCAGCT
This sequence comes from Pseudomonas sp. GW531-T4, assembly GCF_017349615.1. NCBI lineage: Bacteria > Pseudomonadati > Pseudomonadota > Gammaproteobacteria > Pseudomonadales > Pseudomonadaceae > Pseudomonas > Pseudomonas sp. GW531-T4. Next base: position 143,360 of record NZ_JACMZT010000005.1, on the reverse strand, counting down.
GGGAGAGCGCTTGCATGGCATGCAAGAGGTAGACGGTTCGATCCCGTCTAGCTCCACCAATTTACAGTTCAAGGTTTGGCCACACCGGCCTTGAATCGATCAGTTCTCAGCACTGATCAGTTGTTAGAAGGGTTTGCGTCCCCTTCGTCTAGTGGCCTAGGACACCGCCCTTTCACGGCGGTAACAGGGGTTCGAGTCCCCTAGGGGACGCCAGTTTTACAGAAGCGATGTTGCAAGATGTCGCTCCGCCGCGAGGCGAAAAATCCGGGGCTATAGCTCAGCTGGGAGAGCGCTTGCATGGCATGCAAGAGGTCGACGGTTCGATCCCGTCTAGCTCCACCAATTTACAGTTCAAGGTTTGGCCACACCGGCCTTGAATCGATCAGATCTCAGCACTGATCAGTTGTATAGAAGGGTTTGTGTCCCCTTCGTCTAGTGGCCTAGGACACCGCCCTTTCACGGCGGTAACAGGGGTTCGAGTCCCCTAGGGGACGCCACGATTACCCGCTCTGCGGGATTTATAAGGGTCATTCAATTATTGAATGGCCCTTTTGTTTGTCTGGCGTTTGGCCAATTCTCCCTTTCTCCCCACACTGTTCTTCTGACCGGCGGTCACACTAACGACTTGCGAAAATTTATTATGAGAATAATATTTTGATCGTAATATTCGGAGGCAACGATGAACGATAAAAAAGCTCAAACCCGCGAACGCATTCTCCAGGCCGCCAGCTCCGCGCTGGTGCAACGTGGCCCGGCCGAGCCGAGCGTGGGCGAAGTGATGGGCGCCGCGGGCCTGACGGTCGGTGGCTTCTACGCGCATTTCGAAAGCAAGGACGCGCTGATGCTGGAAGCGTTCAGCCAATTGCTGGCCCAGCGCCGGGGCCTGATCGCCGATATGGATGCGTCGTTGACCGGCGAAGAGCGGCGAGCGCTGGTGGCGGCGTTCTACCTGTCGCGCAAACACCGCGATTCCACCGAGCAGGCTTGCCCGATCCCCGCATCGGTCGGTGAGATGGGGCGCCTGCCGGATGATTTCCGAAGAGTCCTGAATGAACACATCGAGCTGATGCTGGCTCAGTTGGCGACCACGCCTGAAGACATCGACAAGGCCCTGGCCGACCTGGCCCTGATGGTGGGTGGCTTGTCCCTGGCCCGGGCGCTGGGAGCCGGTGAGCTGTCGGACCGTTTACTGCGCGCTGCCAAGTCGGCGGTGCTATGACCTGAGGCGCTGGCCTGAGGAGAGGAGCGATGAGCACGTTAAGTTGGGTTCGTGGCGTTAATGGCACCTTGGGCTGGGTTGCACCAACGCTGGTCGCCAGCAAGATGCGGCTGGCATTCATGACGCCGCGCGAGCGGCTGCCGCGTGACTGGGAGCTGCCGCTGCTGGCGCGTTCGGAGCGCATCACCCTGCGGTTCGGGCTCTCGGCATTGCGCTGGGGCCAGGGGCCGGCGGTGCTGCTGATGCATGGCTGGGAAGGGCGCCCGACGCAATTCGCCAGCCTGATCGATGCACTGGTGGGCGCCGGTTACAGCGTCGTGGCGCTGGATGGTCCCGCTCACGGACGTTCTCCCGGTCACGAGGCCAATGTGATGCTGTTTGCCCGGGCCATGCTCGAAGCCGCCGCGGAGTTGCCGCCGCTGCGCGCAGTCATCGGCCATTCCATGGGGGGCGCCAGCGCCATGCTGGCGGTGCAACTGGGCTTGCGTACCGAGACCCTGGTCAGCATCGCCGCCCCGGCGCGGATACTCGGTGTATTGCGCGGTTTCGCCCGTTATGTGCGCCTGCCGCCCAAAGCGCGCTCGGCCTTTATCCGCCAGGTGGAGCAGGATGTCGGCATGCGCGCCGCGGCCATGGATGTCGCGCACTACCAGTTGGATATGCCCGGGTTGATCGTGCATGCCGAAGACGACAACTTTGTCCCGGTCAAGGAATCCGATCTGATCCACGAGGCCTGGTTCGACAGCCGCTTGTTGCGCCTCAAGGAAGGTGGGCATCAGCGCGTATTGGCCGACCCACGTGTGATCGAGGGCGTGCTGACGCTGTTGGCCGGCCGCAGCCTGCAAGCGCGCCAATCCGCCTGAGCAATCCGTTACACTGCCCCGGTCGAATAATCTGACCGGGAGTGGGGCATGGGCTGGGATCTGGCAACGCCATTTATCATCGATCTGCAGGTGGGTGCCGAAGACATCGACGGCTTGGGGCATGCCAACAACGCGGTGTATGTCACCTGGCTCGAGCGTTGCGCCTGGCGTCATTCCCAGCGCCTGGGCCTGGACCTGAGCGAGTACCGCCGCCTGGATCGGGCCATGGCGGTGGTACGCCACGAGATCGACTACCTGGCGGCGGCCTATGAAGGCGACGAGCTGCAACTGGCGACCTGGATCGTCGATTGGGACCAGCGCCTGAAGATGTCGCGGCGCTTCCAGCTGGTGCGTCCGAGCGACGGCACCACCTTGCTGCGGGCCCAGACCACCTTTGTCTGCATCGAGCTGTCCAGCGGCAAGCCCAAGCGCATGCCGGCGGAATTTCTTGAAGGTTATGGGCCGGCGTTGCAAGGCGCGAGCTGAGCTTTCGGCATGGCTTCATCGCCGCCGGTGACCATCCACCTGTTGAAATACCTGCTCCCCGGCGAAACCCAGTAAACTGCCGCACGTTTTTTATCGCGTTTTACGTTGAGTGTGATTCATGCAAATTGCTTTGGCGCCCATGGAGGGGTTGGTCGATGACATCCTGCGGGATGTGCTGACCCGGGTCGGTGGTATCGACTGGTGCGTGACCGAGTTCATCCGGGTCAACGACCAGTTGCTTACGCCGGCCTATTTCCACAAGTTCGGCCCCGAGTTGTTGAATGGCGCGCGGACCGCGTCCGGCGTGCCGCTGCGGGTGCAACTGCTGGGTTCCGATCCGGTGTGCCTGGCGGAAAACGCCGCCCTGGCCTGCGAGCTCGGTTCCGAAGTCATCGACCTGAACTTCGGCTGCCCGGCCAAGACCGTCAACAAATCCCGGGGCGGGGCGGTGCTGCTCAAGGAGCCGGAGCTGCTCAACCAGATCGTCGAGCATGTGCGGCGTGCCGTGCCTGCGCATATCCCGGTGACCGCCAAGATGCGCCTCGGCTTCGACAGCCCGGATGGCTCGCTGGTGTGCGCCACGGCGTTGGCCGAAGGTGGCGCGGAACATATCGTGGTGCATGCGCGGACCAAGGTCGACGGCTACAAGCCGCCGGCGCACTGGGAGTGGATTCCACGGGTGCAGGACGTAGTCAAGGTGCCGGTGTTCGCCAACGGCGATATCTGGAGCGTCGAAGACTGGCGCCGCTGCCGGGAAATCAGCGGCGTCGAAGACATCATGCTCGGTCGTGGCCTGGTGTCGCGTCCGGACCTGGCCAAACAGATCGCCGCCGCACGTGCCGGCGAGGAAGTCGTTGAGATGACCTGGGCCGAGCTGATGCCGCTGATCCAGGACTTCTGGTTGCAAGCCAAGGCACAGATGACCGCTCGCCAATCGCCGGGTCGCCTGAAGCAATGGCTGGCGATGCTGACCCGCAATTATCCCGAGGCGGTGGAGCTGTTTACCGTCCTGCGCCGTGAAACCGAGCCGGATCAAGTCTCGCGTTTGCTCGGCTTGCCAGTGGCCGAGGCGGCCTGAAAAAAATCTGCAAAAAGTCTCTTGAAATGCAATCGGCGGTCCCTATCTAAGGGTTACGCGATGCCGAATTCGGGTCGCGGAGACAAAAAAACTTGCTGATTGTTTTCAGGAGATTTGAACCATGAGTACTGCATTTTCCCTCGCGCCACTGTTCCGTTCCTCGGTGGGTTTCGACCGTTTCAACGACCTGTTCGAAACCGCCCTGCGCAATGAGCCAGGCAGCACCTATCCGCCCTACAACGTCGAAAAGCACGGTGACGACCAGTACCGCATCGTCGTGGCCGCCGCCGGTTTCCAGGAAGAAGACCTGGAGCTGCAAGTCGAGAAGGGCGTGCTGACCATCAGTGGCGGCAAGCGTGACGCGAACGAAGGCGTCACCTTCCTGCACCAGGGCATCGCCCAGCGTGCGTTCAAGCTGTCCTTCCGCCTGGCCGATCACATCGAGATCAAGGCCGCCGGCCTGAGCAACGGTCTGTTGAGCATCGACCTGTTGCGGGTGATCCCGGAAGAAGCGAAAGCCAAGCGCATCCCGATCAACGGGACGCAGAAGCCAGCCCTGCAGCATTGATCCCTGCGCCGCCACACCAGCGTGTGATCAAGCGCTGAGTCGCTGAAAAAGGCCCCGACCAGTCGGGGCCTTTTTTATGCCCGGGAAAATCATCGTTCGCCTTTGCCGCGTAGTGGCGCTTTCTCTACAATCCGCCGCAGTTTTGCCGACCCCCATTCCTCACCGGTCGGCCTGGAGCCTTTTTCATGGACGAGATACAACAGCGCTGGCTGTGGAGCCTCTCTGCGCCGATGGTTGCGCTCAACCCTCGCGCCGGATACGACAACCCCGCGTTCTACCCCAGCCCGGAATCCATCGACCTGCAAGGCAGTTGGGGCATCAGTGACCGACGGCAGTTGCTGGGCATGCTGGAAAAGATGACTGACAACGGTCATGCCACCCACCTCGACGACGCGTATCGCGCCTGGCAGCGTTATCTGCCGAGCGAATGGCAGGCCCTGCTCGAGACGCTCGAACCCCGTGAACGCATCCTGCACCAGTTCGCCAGCCGTACCTTTGGTGCTTGTGGCCCGGGTGGGATCCTGGCCTGGGATTACGGGCGCATGGGGTTTCTCTTGCGTTGCGGTGTGCGCAACCAGTGGATCGATCTGGCCGAGAGCCTGTGGTTGCACGGCCGGCTGGCGGTCAGGGCGCAATACCACTACGGCAGTTGGTTCGCTTATTTCAATGGATTCCTCGCTGGCCGCGCGTTCTGGGGGTGCCAGGGCAATAGCGATGACGAACTGGCTTACGAGCTGGATCGACAGGGGGAGAACCCCCTCAGCCAGATGATTGCCCGCGGGCTCGCTGAAAACATGGCGGATTGTCTGGCGGACTTGCCTTGGCACCTGGATCTCGACTTGCCGCAGCGTCCGGCGTCGCTAGAGGAGTTCGACTGGTCATGAGTTGCTGGATAAAGCTGGGCATCGACCCTACCACCGATGAAACGCTGATTCGCAATGCCTATCGGGCCCGTCTGCCGGAGCATCACCCGGAGACCGATCCGGAAGGGTTCCAGGCGCTGCGCCAGGCCTACGAAAGTGCTCTGCGGCTGGTGCGTGACAACGAGCAGGAGCTTGAGGCGTCGCAGGAGAGCGAGCCTGCGCCTGCGCAAGCCATCCTCGATTTTGATGCGCTGCTGAATGATCCGGCTCGCCGCTTCGATCCCGATGCCTGGCAGGCTTTTATCAAGGCGCTGGATCAACTGCCGCTCGGCCTGCTCGATGACTTGCGCTGGGAGTTGTTCCAGCGGACGGCCAACGCCGGGCCGCTTTCCTACCGTTGCGCGGGCCTGCTGGCCCAGCGCATGGGCTGGGAGCATCAGTTGCTGGAGCTGGGTTTCGATCAGGCCCGGCATGTCGAGGACTATCTGAACCGGATCAAGGCCCCGGACCCATTCGATACGGCGCTGATGGGGAGTTGGTCGGAACCGGCGCAGACCGAAAGCCTGTGGTTCGCGCGCAGTCTCGACTTCATCTTCGACCGGCGACCGCTCCACGAGTACGAAGACTTCGCCAGCCAACACACCTGCCTGCCGTTACCGAACGATGCAGTGTTCATCAAGCGCCTGCTGGTGCAATTCACCCAGGCCGGCATCGGTGGCCAGGGGCTGCTGCAGTTGTGCATCGAGCAGCAGCGCGAAGCGCCGGATGATGTGGACTGGCTGTACCTGTTGGCGTGCCAGAACAGCCTGCTGGGGCTGGACGATCAGGCGTTGCCTTGCTGGGTCCGGCTGTGGCAGGAGCATCGTCATCCCAAGGCCGAGAGCCAATTGCTGGCGCTGTGCGCCAAACGTCAGCCGGACTTTTTGCCGCTGCTGATTCAGGCCTTTGATCGTCTGGAGAACTTCAGCGACTGGTCCACCGATCTCGCCCACGTCACCCAGGAATACGGCAGCCCGTCACAACGTCCCGAGACGCTGATCCGTTGGCTCGGCGTTGGCCGGCTCGAGCTGCAGGGGTTGGCGCAGGCCTTTATCGATTGGCGGATGAGTGGTGACGAGTTGCCCTTGCTGGCGCAGTTGCTTGGCCAGAACACCGATACCCGGTTGTTGCGCCTGTACCGGCATGCCTGGGCCTTGCACCGTGGCGCAGCAGAGCTGTTACAACAGGTGCTGGACGAACCGCAGCCGCTGGATGCCCTCGAAGCCCTGGTGCTGAGCGGGTTCAAGGACCAGGCCGGGCAGCACTTGCGCTGGTTGAACCAGGCGCCGATTCCGTTGGCGATGAAGACCTTCATCGATGAGGGGGCTGCTTCGGTGCAACTGGCCGATGCGCTGACAACCGGTGAGCCGCACCAGATCTGCCGTTTGTGGCTGCGCCGATTGCGCCCTTACGGTCATGCCGCCCTGGAGCGTATCGCCGAGTCTTTCGAATTGAGCGATACCGATGCCGCGAGCGATCTGTCGGAACTGAACCTGCTGCTGCAACTGAGCCAGCGCGGCGTCGTGTTGCCGCCACCAGGGACGGGCGAGGCGCTCTGGCACTGGTACACCCATACGCTGTTCCTGATGGTATTGCTGGAGCAGCCGGAACGCTGGTGGCAATTGATCGACTCGCAGTGTCTGGCGCGTCTGGCGCTCAATCCGTCCCATCCGCTCAGCCGGCTGCAGCCGCAGCTTGCCCAGTTGCAGCGCGAACAGGGCGACCTGAGCGCTTTGCTCGGCTGGCTGCAATTGGACGATCCGCTGCATGCCTTGCTCGACCGGCAGTTGCTTGGCGTCCAGGAAGCGCTCGACAGTGTGCGGTTGTTGAGCAATGAGCGCCTGTTTGCATGCCTGCGCGGTGACCTGCCGGCCTTCGCGGACGATTTGCTCGGGCGCATGCTCTTGAGTGGCGTGCTGTATCACGACCCGGTGATCGATGCGCAGCAGCGTCGATACCTGCTCGACCGGATTACCGAAATCACCAACCCCCAGGACTGGTTCGACGGCTTCCGCCACGGCCTGATCAAGGGCGAGCCGCCACGGCCGCCGCATCAGACGCTGGCCGAAGACGAAGGGATCGACAGCGAGGCCTTTTACCTGGCCCTCGATGTGCTCAAGGGGCTGGTGCGTTATGGCAGTGCCGGTGTGCCTCGGCAGAAAGTGCTGCTGCGCATGCAGCGGGCCAAGGACAACCCGGAACACGGACTCGGCCTGCGCTTTGCCTTCAGCGCGCTGCTGTCCTGGAGCGAGCGTCTGCTGCTGGCCAAGGGCGACAGCCGTCCGACGCCGGCCACGGCTTTCTGGCGACTGGGTACACGGCTGGGGCGTGGAGCGTTCTTCTGGCAGGTGCTGGGCGCTGTGCTGGTCACGCCGCTGGCCGCGTTATTCAGCGGCACATCGCTGTCCGCGATCGTTGTGTCGTTGCTGGGCACTGTGTTTTTGCTCGGGGCGATGCTGCGCCGTCTGCATGACATAGGCCGTGGCATCCCGACCTTGCTGGTGCTGGGCGGTCTGTCGGTGTTCTTTCCATTCCTGGCGCTGATTCTGTTCGCCTTTCCTGGCGACAAACTGCCCAACCGCTATGGCGTACCGCCGGACAGCGCTGCTGAAGACGCGCTGCCTGGCGGTTTGCAGGCCTGCTTGCGGCGGCTCGACGGCTAGAGGCGCAGTTGATCCAGCGCCTTGTTCAGCTGGGTTCGATGGCTGGCAATCTCCGTCGGTTGCTGGCCGCCGAGCACGGCGGTGAAGGTGCCCAGCCAGTCGGCGATCTGTTCGCGCTCGTCGCCCAGGCTTTGCGCCCACGCCCGTTCCAGCCGTGCCAGCAGCGTGCGGTTGGGCAGGGCGTCGCGAGGATGGATTTTCAGCGCGGTCAGCCGCTCATGGCTGGCCTGCCGGGATTGCGCATCGAGCCCGGTGGGGCTGCGGTCGATGCTGTGGCTATGGCGTTCGCCGCTGGCCAGCAGGGTGACGTCGACTTCGAGCAGGCCATTGATGTCATAGCTGAAGCGTACGTCCAGGGACTGGATCTGTTCGCTGGGCGTCAGGGGCACGTCGAAGGAATCAATGAAAATATTGTCCCGCACCCAGGGCCGCTCGCCCTGATACACCGCAATGCGGATAAACGCCTGGTGCGGGTGCGTGGTGTAGAACTGCTGCACCCGTGACGTCGGGATCACCGTATTGCGTTCGATGATCGGCGAAAAGGCTCCACTGACCTGTTCGCCGCGACTGGTCGAAATCCCCAGGGTGTAGGGGCAGACGTCGGTCAGGATCAGTTCCTCGATGGCCCCGTCCCGGGCCTTGCAGGCGGCCTGGGTGGCGGCGCCCAGCGCGACAATCGTATCCGGATCGAGGTGGCGGTAAGGCAGGCGCCCAAAGAGCGTGGCGACCATTTGCTGCACCGCCGGCATCCGGGTGGCGCCGCCCACCAGCACCAGGCTGTCGAGGTCACGGGGCTTTAGGCGGGCATCGCGCAGGGCCTGCTCGATGGGTGCTCGCAAGCGGGCCAGCAGCGGCTCCCAGATCTTCAGCGCCAGCGCTTCGTCCAGGGTCCATTCATATGACCGGTCCCCATGACGCCAACTGAGTGACTGAGTGCCGTCGGCGAGTTTGCACTTGAGCTGCTCCAGGGCGTCACCCAGGCTGGCCATGCCCTGCGCGTCGATCTGCGCCGGGGTGAGTTGCCAGTCCTTGAGGCAGGCCTGCAACAAGGCCTCGGTAAAGTCTTCGCCGCCCAGGAAGTTGTCGCCCGTGGAGGCGTGCACTTCAATCAGCGGCAGTGCGTATTCCAGCACCGTGACATCGAAGGTGCCGCCGCCCAGGTCGAAGATCAGCGTGCGTTCGAACTTCTGTTCATGCAGCCCGTAGGCCATGGCGGCCGCGGTCGGTTCGTTGATCAGCCGCGACACCGTCAGGCCCGCCAGTTCGGCGGCGAATAGAGTGCGCTTGCGTTGTTCGTCGCTGAAGTAGGCCGGCACCGAAATCACCGCTTCCTGCACCGGATGGCCGAGAAAGGCTTCGGCATCCTGTTTGAGCGAGCCGATCACCAGCGCCGAGAGTTCTTCCGGGCTGAACGACCGGCCGCCCAGTTCGAGGCGCTTGTCGCTGCCCATGAAGCGCTTGAAGGTGGCGACCGTGCGTTCCGGGTGGGTTGTCAGGCGGGCCCGCGCGGCTTTGCCCACCAGGATGCTGTCGTCTTCATCGAGGCTGACCACCGACGGGGTGAGGACATCGCCGAGGGCGTTGGGGATCAACTGGGCGCGGCCGTCCTGCCAGACGGCGATCAGGCTGTTGGTGGTGCCAAGGTCAATGCCCAGCAGGGCCGGGCGGGGGAGGGTTGCATCCTGCATGATCGATCTCGTGGGGCGTCACAAAAAACGCGACCCTACAGGTTGCGCCAGACACTGGCAATTGCTGTCCCGTTGATCTGTCAGGCTGGTGATTGTGTCGTCGTCCGTTCAGGCCAGCAGGGCTTTCAAGCCCTCCAGCGGCAGCGGTCGACTGTGCAGGTAACCCTGATACAGATGGCACCCCAGGCCTTGCAGGAACTCGAGCTGCTCCGCGGTTTCCACGCCTTCGGCGATCACATTCAAGTCCAGGCTGCGGGCCATGGCGACGATGGCGCGAACGATCTCCGCGTCGTTGGGGTCGTGGGTCGCATCGCGGACGAAGGACTGGTCGATCTTCAGCGCATCCACCGGCAAGCGCTTGAGGTAGGTCAGCGACGAATAACCGGTGCCGAAGTCGTCCATGGCGAAACTCACGCCGAGTTTTTTCAGGCGCCGCATCTTGCTGATGGTGTCTTCCAGGTTCTGGATCACGATGCCTTCGGTGATTTCCAGCTTCAGCAGCGAAGACGGCAGTTGGTATTGGCTCAGGCTGCGCTCTATGCGCTCGACGAAGTCGTTCTGGCGGAACTGCCGCGGGCTGATGTTCACGCACAGGCTGAAATCGAACGGGTCCACCAGACCTTCGGCGATCAGCTGGCTGAAGGCCTGGCAGGCTTCGTCGAGAATCCAGGTGCCGACCTCGAGGATCAGGCCGCTGTCTTCCAGGACCTTGATGAACTCGGTGGGCGATTGCGCCCCCAGTTCGGGGTGGTGCCAGCGCACCAGGGCTTCGGCGCCGACGATGCGGTTGTCGCGGGCGTCGACCTGGGGCTGGAAGTGCAGGCTGAACTCGCCCCGGGACAGGGCCAGGCGCAGGTCGGTTTCCATGCGCAGGCGCTCGCTGGCGGCTTTCTGCATGGTGTTGTGGAACATCTGGGTGGTGTTGCGCCCGGAGTCCTTGGCCCGGTACAGCGCGATATCGGCGCGCTTGAGCAGGTCGGTGGGGGTCGAGCCGTGGTCGGGAATCAGGGCCACGCCTATGCTCGGGGTCACCTGCAGGCGCTGGCCGTCGAGGAACATCGGCTCGGACAGCAGTTCGCGCAGGGTATCGGCCAGCTCCCGTACCTGCTCGCTGACTTCGCTGCGGCTGCCCTCCAGGCCGCTGAGCAGGACCACGAACTCGTCGCCGCCCAGGCGCGCCACCGTGTCTTCCATGCGCACGCTGGCCTCGAGCCGCGCGGTGACGATCTTCAGCACGGTGTCGCCCACCGGATGGCCGAGGGAGTCGTTGATGTGCTTGAAATGGTCCAGGTCGAGAAACAGCAGGGCGCCGCGCAGGTTGTGTCGCTTGAGCAGGGCGATCTGCTGGCTCAGGCGATCCATCAGTAGCGCGCGGTTGGGCAGGTTGGTCAGCGGGTCGTGGTAGGCCAGGTGGCGAATCTGTGCCTGGGCATTTTTCAGCAGGCTGACATCCCGCGCGGTGAGCAGCAGGCAGGCGGTTTCGTTGAGGGTGATGGGCTCGACCGAGACCTCGACCGTCAGGATCTCTCCGCGCTTGTTGCGGCCGAGCATTTCCAGGTGATTGACCCGACCTTTGAGCTGTAGCTCGGCAAGCAGGATCGAACGCTGTTTTTCCTCGGCCCAGATGCCGACCTGATACACGGTGCGGCCGATCACTTCCTCGGCGCGGTAACCGGTCAGCCGGCAGAAGCCGTCGTTGACCTCCAGGTAGCGCCCGGTGTCGCGCTCGGTGATGGTGATGGCGTCGGGGCTGGAGTGGAACGCCTTGGCGAACTTCTCTTCGCTGGCCTTGAGCGCGGCCTCGGAGCGTTGTTGCTGGGTGATGTCGCGCAGCGTGGTGACAATGCAGGGTTGTTTGTCGACGGTGATCTGCCGGCTGGAAATGATGCAGGTCAGGGGTTGCCCGTCCTTGTGCCGGACCAGCACCGCGACGTTGTTCAGCGCCTGTTCGCGGATCACCTGCTCGACCCGTTGCAGGCGCTGCGCGGAATCGTCCCAGAGACCGATTTCGTCGGCGCTGCGGTTGAGCACTTCGTCGACGGTCCAGCCGAAGGTCTGGGTGAAGCTGGAGTTGATCTCGATGAACTGTCCGGTTTCCTGGAGCGTGACGCAGATCGGGTCCGGGCTGACCTGGAACAGGCTGGCGAACTTCTCCTCGGACGTCACCAGGCGTTGCTCGCGCTCGACCTGTTCGGTGATGTCCAGCAAGGTCCCGGCCATGCGCAGCGGGTTGCCTTGCTCATCGCGGTAGAGGCGGGCACGGCTTTCCAGAAAGCGTGACGAGCCATCGGCCAGCTGTACGCGGTAGGTCAACTGATAATTGCCGGCCGGGCCTTCGCGCAGGCTGCGGTAGGCATCGCGCATGCTGTTGCGCTCTTCGTCGGGCACACCCTCGAAAAACGCATCGAACGACTCGTGGAACGGCATCGGCTCCAGGCCATGCAGCTGTGCGGCGCGGGCCGAGCCGTAGAGCATGCCGCTGGGAATGTGCCAGTCCCAGGTGCCGAGCTGGGCCGAGTCCAGCGCCAGGTCGAGGCGCTCCTGGCTGTCCTTGAGGGCCTGTTCGGCGCGCTTGCGTTCGCTGGTGTCGAGAAAGGTGCTGAGCAGGTAGGCCTGGCCTTCCAGCTCGACTTTCTGGGCGCTGAGGATGCCGTCGTGAATCTGCCCGTTGCTGGCGCGCAGTTGCACCTCGAGGGTGGCGGCCTGGCCGCGCTTCTGCACCGCCTTGACCATTTGCGCGCGTTGTTCCGGGTCGACCCACAGGCCCAGTTCGAGGGTGGTGCGGCCGATGACGTGCTGCAGCGGCCAGCCGAAGAGGATTTCGAAGTACTGGTTGGCCTCGCTGATCAGGCCATCTTCCAGGCGGGTCAGCAGCACCATGTTCGGGCACAGGTGAAACAGCGTGGCAAAGCGTTTTTCCGAGCTGCTGAGGGCCTGTTCCCGCTGGCGTTGGTGGGTGATTTCGCGAATCACTCCGATCATCCGCGGCTTGCCGTGCTTGTCCGGCAGCACGCTGCCATTGATTTCCAGCCAGTGCAGGCTGCCGTCGGGCCAGCGGATGCGGTGATGCATCGCCTGCTCCAGCGGCGCGCCGGCCAGCACCGAATGGAAGGCGCGAATGGTTTTGGCGCGATCTTCCTCGGGCAGCAGGTCGAGGTATTCCAGGTCTTTGGGCAGCGGCTGGCGCGGATCGAAGCCAAACAGCGCCTGGGTGCCCCGCGACCAGCTGATTTGCCCGCTTTCGATGTCCCAGTACCAGGCACCCAGCCGTGCGCCATTGAGGGCGGCAAGCAACTGCGGAGCGCTCTCCCAGCTTTGCTCCGACTGCTTGGGGTCGAGCGCGTGAATGCGCGGCATGGGCGGTAGACGGTCAGCGGGTTTGGGCATGAGCAGCGGGCCTTGGGCTGATAAGAGCGTTAGGCGCGGGTTCAGGCAATCAAGGAGGTGGCATAAGTCATGCCGGGACGCTTACGCCTTGGTCCCTGGCCAATCGACTTGTGCATCCAGTAAGGCCATGAAAGCCCGCGCAGCATTCGACAGCGTCCGTTCGGTATGCAGGATATAGCCTAGCTGGCGAGTGAGCTGTATGCCCGGTAAAGGAATGCGCGCCACCTGCTCATCGAGCATGGTGCGGGGCAAGACGCTCCAGGCCAGGCCGATGGACACCATCATCTTGATGGTTTCCAGGTAGTTAGTGCTCATGGCGATGTTCGGGGTCAGGCCCTGGGCCTCGAACAGGCGCTGGACAATATGGTGGGTAAAGGTGTTGCCACCGGGAAATACCGCCGGATGCAGGGCAACATCGGCCAGGCTGACCGTGCCGTTGCTCACCAGCGGATGCTCGGGGGCGGCGACGAAGTCCAGCGGGTCGTTCCACACCGGCGTGGCCTTGACCAGCGCATGGGGCTCGGGGGCCAGGGTGATCACCGCCAGTTCGGCGCGACCGTGGAGGATCTCTTCGTAGGCCACTTCCGAGTCGAGAAACTGGATGTCCAGGGCCACTTCCGGGTAACGCCGGGTAAAGGCGCGCAGCAGGGGCGGTAAGCGGTGCAGGCCGATATGGTGGCTGGTCGCCAGGGTCAGGCGACCGGTGACTTCGCCGGTCAGGTTGGTCAGCGCCCGGCGGGTGTCGTCCAGCACGTTGAGGATCTGATAGGCCCGCGGCAGTAGGGCGCGTCCGGCCTCGGTCAGGCCCACTTCGCGGCCCAGGCGATCGAACAGCCGCACATTGAGCTGTTGCTCAAGGCCGGCGATGCGCTTGCTGATGGCCGGCTGGGTCAGGTGCAGGCGTTCACCGGCTCCGGAGAAGCTGCCGGTTTCGGCAATCGCGATAAAGGCATTGAGGTTGGCCAGGTCCATGGTCGCATTCCAGTTGGTTATCCAAAGTATAAAAAATATGAATTTGAGTTATTTAATGTAACGCCATAGCATCAGCCTCACAAGCCAAGGGGTTATTGACCGGTGTCAGAGACCCGCGGCATAGAAAATGATGAGGAACCGTCTGATGGCCGGCAAAACGCTCTACGACAAGCTCTGGGATTCGCATTTGGTCAAGCAGCGCGACGATGGCTCGGCGCTGATCTATATCGATCGTCACATCATCCACGAAGTGACTTCGCCGCAAGCCTTCGAAGGCCTGCGTCTGGCCGGGCGCAAGCCTTGGCGCATCGATGCCAACATCGCGACCCCGGACCACAACGTACCGACCACGCCGGAGCGCAAGGGCGGCATCAGCGCCATCGCCGATCAGGTCTCGCGTTTGCAGGTTCAGACCCTCGATGACAACTGTGACGAATACGGCATCGTCGAATTCAAGATGAACGACGTGCGCCAGGGCATCGTTCACGTCATCGGCCCGGAGCAGGGCGCGACCTTGCCCGGCATGACCGTGGTCTGCGGCGACTCCCATACCTCGACCCACGGTGCCTTTGGCGCCCTGGCCCACGGTATCGGCACCTCCGAGGTCGAGCACGTGCTCGCCACCCAGTGCCTGGTCGCCAAGAAAATGAAAAACATGCTGGTGCGGGTCGAGGGCAAGTTGCCATTTGGCGTGACCGCCAAGGACATCGTCCTGGCCGTGATCGGCAAGATCGGCACGGCCGGCGGTAACGGCCATGCCATCGAGTTCGCCGGCAGCGCGATTCGCGACCTGTCCGTCGAAGGCCGCATGACCATCTGCAACATGTCCATCGAAGCCGGCGCCCGCGTGGGCCTGGTGGCGGCGGACGAAAAGACCGTGGAATACGTCAAGGGTCGTCCATTCGCACCCAAGGGCGCGGAATGGGACCTCGCCGTCGAAGCCTGGAAAGACCTGGTCTCCGACGCCGACGCCAAGTTCGACACTGTGGTCGAGCTGGATGCCGCACAGATCAAGCCGCAAGTCAGCTGGGGCACTTCGCCCGAGATGGTGCTGGCCGTCGATCAGAACGTGCCGGACCCGGCCAAGGAAATGGACCTGGTCAAGCGCGACTCCATCGTCCGTGCCTTGAAATACATGGGTTTGACCGCCAATCAGGCGATTACTGACATTCAGCTGGACCGGGTATTCATCGGTTCCTGCACCAACTCGCGGATCGAAGACCTGCGTGCCGCGGCCGTCATCGCCAAGGGCCGCAAGGTGGCCTCGACCATCAAGCAGGCCATCGTGGTCCCGGGTTCGGGTCTGGTGAAGGCCCAGGCGGAGTCGGAAGGCCTGGACAAGATCTTCCTCGAAGCTGGCTTCGAATGGCGCGAGCCGGGCTGCTCGATGTGCCTGGCGATGAACCCGGACCGTTTGGAGTCCGGCGAGCATTGCGCCTCGACTTCGAACCGCAACTTCGAAGGTCGTCAGGGCGCCGGTGGGCGTACTCACCTGGTCAGCCCGGCCATGGCCGCGGCCGCCGCCGTCAACGGTCGTTTCGTCGACGTCCGTGAATTGATCTAAGGAGCGCAGCATGAAAGCTTTCACCCAGCACACCGGTCTTGTCGCGCCTTTGGATCGTGCCAACGTCGACACCGATCAGATCATTCCCAAGCAGTTCCTCAAGTCGATCAAGCGCACCGGCTTCGGCCCGAACCTGTTCGACGAGTGGCGTTACCTGGATGTCGGCCAGCCGTACCAGGACAACTCCAAGCGTCCGCTGAACAAGGACTTCGTGCTCAACGCCGAGCGTTACCAGGGCGCCAGCGTGTTGCTGGCCCGGGAAAACTTCGGTTGCGGCTCCAGCCGTGAGCACGCCCCTTGGGCGTTGGAAGAATATGGTTTTCGCAGCATCATCGCGCCGAGCTACGCCGACATCTTCTTCAACAACAGCTTCAAGAACGGCTTGCTGCCGATCATCCTCAGCGAGGCTGAAGTCGATGAACTGTTCCAGCAGGTCGAGGCCGAGCCGGGCTACCAGCTGCAGATCGATCTGCAGGCCCAGACCGTGACCCGTCCCGATGGCAAGGTGTTGAAATTCGAGATCGATGCGTTCCGCAAGCATTGCCTGCTCAACGGCCTGGACGATATCGGCCTGACCTTGCAGGATGGCGACGCGATTGCCGCTTTCGAGGCCAAGCATCGGGCCAGCCAGCCGTGGTTGTTTCGCGACGCCTGATCGGCGTTAAAGTGACGCAGTGATCGCGAGCAAGCTCGCTCCGGCAGGAAAGGACACACAGCCTGTAGGAGCGAGCTTTTTGCTCGCCGGAACCGCCAAAAAAAGCCATGACGGGTTTGATATTCGGGCCAGCGCTTCGTTCTCTACGAGTGAGCGGATGCCGCGGGCCAGGCAACAGTATTTTTCCGGGCGTGCCGACCAGCACACCGACAGAGCAAATGAGGAAAGCATGAGCAAGCAGATTCTGATTCTCCCAGGTGACGGTATCGGCCCGGAAATCATGGCCGAGGCGGTCAAGGTGCTGGAGCTGGCCAACGCCAAGTACAGCCTGGGCTTCGAGCTGAGCCACGACGTGATCGGTGGCGCGGCCATCGACAAGCACGGCGTGCCGCTGGCCGACGAGACCCTGGATCGTGCGCGGGCAGCCGATGCGGTCCTGCTGGGCGCCGTGGGCGGTCCGAAATGGGACAAGATCGAGCGTGATATCCGCCCTGAGCGTGGTCTGCTGAAGATCCGCGCACAGTTGGGCCTGTTCGGCAACCTGCGTCCGGCAATCCTTTATCCGCAACTGGCCGATGCTTCCAGCCTCAAGCCGGAAATCGTCTCCGGCCTGGACATCCTTATCGTCCGCGAGCTGACCGGCGGTATCTACTTCGGCGCGCCACGCGGCACCCGCGAACTGGACAACGGCGAGCGTCAGTCCTACGACACCCTGCCGTACAGCGAGAGTGAAATCCGCCGCATCGCCCGTGTCGGCTTCGACATGGCCCGTGTACGCGGCAAGAAGCTCTGCTCGGTGGACAAGGCCAACGTCCTGGCGTCCAGCCAGCTGTGGCGCGAAGTGGTCGAGCAGGTGGCCAAGGATTACCCGGATGTCGAGCTGAGCCACATGTACGTCGACAACGCCGCCATGCAACTGGTGCGTGCGCCGAAGCAGTTCGACGTGATCGTCACCGACAACATGTTCGGCGACATTCTTTCCGACGAAGCGTCGATGCTCACCGGTTCCATCGGCATGCTGCCGTCGGCGTCGCTGGATGCCAACAACAAGGGCATGTACGAGCCATGCCACGGTTCGGCGCCGGACATCGCCGGGCAGGGCATCGCCAACCCGCTGGCGACCATTCTGTCGGTGTCGATGATGCTGCGTTACAGCTTCAACCTGAACGACGCGGCGGATGCCATCGAGCAGGCCGTGAGCCTGGTACTGGACCAGGGATTGCGCACTGGCGACATCTGGTCGGCCGGTTGCACCAAGGTAGGTACGCAGGAAATGGGCGATGCAGTAGTCGCCGCGCTGCGGAATCTGTAATCTTTCGGGCCCACCGCTCAGACGGTGGCCCACTTTTGTATAGGTGTAGTTGCGATGAAACGTGTAGGTCTGATCGGTTGGCGCGGTATGGTCGGTTCCGTGCTCATGCAGCGGATGCTGGAAGAGCAAGACTTCGATCTTATCGAGCCGGTGTTTTTCACCACTTCCAATGTCGGTGGCCAAGGCCCGTCCGTGGGCAAGGACATTGCTCCGCTCAAGGACGCTTACAGCATTGAAGAGCTGAAGACCCTCGACGTGATTCTGACCTGCCAGGGCGGCGACTACACCAGCGAAGTCTTCCCCAAGCTGCGCGAAGCCGGCTGGCAGGGCTACTGGATCGATGCCGCTTCCAGCCTGCGCATGCAGGATGACGCGGTGATCATCCTCGACCCGGTGAACCGCAAGGTCATCGACCAGCAGCTGGATTCCGGCACCAAGAACTACATCGGCGGCAACTGCACCGTCAGCCTGATGCTGATGGGCCTGGGCGGCCTGTTCGAAGCCGGTCTGGTGGAATGGATGAGCGCCATGACCTACCAGGCGGCGTCCGGTGCCGGCGCGCAGAACATGCGTGAACTGATCAAGCAGATGGGCGCGACCCACGCCGCCGTGGCGGATGACCTGGCCAGCCCGGCCAGCGCCATCCTTGACATCGACCGCAAGGTCGCCGAAGCCATGCGCAGCGATGCCTACCCGACCGAGAACTTCGGCGTACCGCTGGCCGGCAGCCTGATCCCGTGGATCGACAAGGAACTGCCGAACGGCCAGAGCCGCGAAGAGTGGAAGGCCCAGGCCGAGACCAACAAGATCCTCGGTCGCTTCAAGAGCCCGATCCCGGTCGACGGCATCTGCGTGCGCATCGGCGCCATGCGCTGCCACAGCCAGGCGCTGACCATCAAGCTGAACAAGGACGTGCCGATCGCCGATATCGAAGGGTTGATCAGCCAGCACAACCCTTGGGTCAAGCTGGTACCGAACCAGCGCGATATCAGCATGCAGGAGCTGAGCCCGACCAAGGTTACCGGCACCCTGAACATCCCGGTGGGCCGTCTGCGCAAGCTGAACATGGGCTCGCAGTTCCTCGGTGCGTTCACCGTCGGCGACCAGCTGCTGTGGGGCGCCGCCGAACCGCTGCGCCGCATGCTGCGGATCCTGCTCGAGCGTTGATCCTCTGATGCGTTGAAAGAGCCCGCTCCTTGCAAGAGGCGCGGGCTTTTTTATGTCGGAGCCGCTGCTGATTACTGGCTATGAGCATGTTTGCGAAAAGTCTGATGTGTCAGGTCTGATAAATTGCCTCGCCCCCAAGCGCCGGGTAAAGTGCCGCTCCCCCCGTTTCGCCAGAGGTAGCACCATGAACCAGTCCTTCGATATCGCCGTGATCGGTGCCACCGGTACTGTCGGCGAAACCCTCGTCCAGATTCTCGAAGAGCGCGATTTTCCGATCGCCAACCTGCACCTGCTGGCCAGCAGTGAGTCGGCGGGGCATTCGGTGCCGTTTCGTGGAAAAAATGTGCGGGTGCGCGAGGTCGACGAGTTCGATTTCAGCAAGGTACAGCTGGCGTTTTTCGCTGCCGGCCCGGCGGTGACCCTGAGCTTCGCCCCGCGGGCCACGGCGGCCAATTGCGCGGTGATCGACCTGTCGGGCGCATTGCCTTCGGCCCAGGCGCCGAATCTGGTGCCGGAAGCCAACGAGCGCGTGCTGGCTGGCCTGAAGAAGCCCGTTCAACTGAGCAGCCCCAGCGCCGCGGCCACGTCGCTGGCGGTAGTCCTGGCGCCCTTGCAGGCATTGTTCGAGATACAGCGGGTCAACCTGACCGCCAGCCTGGCGGTGTCCACCCAGGGCCGCGAAGCGGTAACCGAACTGGCACGGCAGACCGCCGAACTGCTCAATGCGCGCCCATTGGAGCCACGCTTCTTCGACCGGCAGATGGCCTTCAACCTGTTGGCGCAGGTCGGCACGCCCGACGAGCACGGTCACACCCTGTTGGAAAAACGCCTGGTCCGGGAGTTGCGCGAGGTGCTGGCGCAGCCTTTATTAAAGATTTCTGTCACTTGTGTTCAAGCCCCGGTGTTTTTTGGCGATAGCTATAGCGTGACTCTGCAGTCAGCCACGGCGATCGACCTGGACGCGGTCAATGCCGCGCTTGAAGCGGCGCCCGGCATCGAGCTGGTCGAGGCGGGCGACTACCCGACCGCGGTGGGCGATGCGGTCGGGCAGGATGTGGTCTACGTTGGTCGGATGCGCGGGGGGATCGACGACCCGGCGGAACTTAATCTCTGGCTGACGTCAGATAACGTACGCAAAGGGGCTGCGCTCAACGCGGTGCAGCTGGCTGAGTTGTTGATAAAAGACCTTCTGTAAAAGATACTTGGCAACAATTTGCAGAATGATTCTAGCTGGGCGCTATGCTTGGCTGGTTGCTGGAGGTGAGCTGTCGTCGCGCTCTTCCAAGGCATGCAGACATAATCGCGCGAAGCGGCCCTTCAGGCCGCACGCAATGCCTTACGGCAGCGCTACAACACCTTCTCGCTGGCCGAGGAATGTTCAAACAAAGGATGAGGCTATGGTTCAAGTTCGCAAACTGGTGTTAGCAATAGCGGCCGCGTCGGCGCTGTCCTCCGGTATGGCGCAGGCGCTTGGGCTCGGGGAGCTGACCCTGAAGTCGACTCTGAACCAGCCACTGGTCGCAGAAATCGAGTTGCTGGACGTCAAGGATCTCACCGCCGCCGAGGTGGTGCCGAGCCTGGCCTCGCCTGAAGATTTTGCCAAGGCGGGCGTCGATCGCCAGGCCTTTCTCAATGACCTGAGCTTTACCCCGGTGCTCAATGCCAACGGCAAGAGCGTGCTGCGGGTTACTTCGAGCCAGCCGCTCTCCGAGCCGATGGTCAAGTTCCTGGTGCAGGTGATGTGGCCCAATGGCCGTCTGCTGCGCGACTACAGCGTCCTGCTCGATCCGTCCAAGTTTTCCCCGCAAACCGCTGAGGCGGCCGCGCAATCCGCGGCGCAGGCTCCAGCGGTTGCCGCGCCGGTCACCGGTGCCAACAAACCTGCCCAATACACCACCTCGGCCCGCGACACCCTCTGGGAAATCGCAGCCAAGGCCCGTAATGGCGGTTCGGTCCAGCAAACCATGCTGGCCATCCAGGCGCTGAATCCGGATGCCTTTATCGACGGCAACATCAACCGGCTGAAAACCGGGCAGGTATTGCGCCTGCCCGATGCCGTGCAGAGCACCAGCCTGCCGCAGCCACAAGCGATCGCCGAGGTCGCCGCGCAGAATACGGCGTGGCGTCAGGGGCGTCGCCTGGCACCACGCGGCGCTCAGCAGCAACTGGACGGCACTCGGCGCGCTGGTGCGGACAAGGCGCCTGCACAAGGCGCGGTCAAGGATAATCTGAGCCTGGTGTCTGCCGAATCGGGCAAGGCGCGGGGCAAGGGTGCGGCTGGCGATAGCCAGGCGCTGAGCAACAAGCTGGCAGTGACTCAGGAAAGCCTCGATGCGGCCCGTCGCGATAATGCCGAGCTGAAAAGCCGCATGACGGATCTGCAGAGCCAGCTGGACAAGCTGCAACGCCTGATCGAATTGAAGAACGACCAGTTGGCCAAATTGCAGGCGGAAGGGGCGGGTGCCGTGGCGCCAGCACAACCGACCGCGGCCATGCCGGCGCAACTGGCCGAGCAGCCGGCGACCCCGGCAGCGCCAGTGACCGATCCTGCGGCAGCTGCGGGCGAGGCCCCGGCTGAAGCGGCCCAGGCGCAAGCGCCGGCGTCCGATGAAGGCAAATTCAATGACTTGCTGACCAACCCGATCCTCTTGGGGCTGGCGGGTGGCGGGGCAATCTTGGTGCTGTTGTTGCTGCTGTTGCTGGCTCGTCGCCGCAAGGCTCAACTGGAAGCAGAAAAACACCTGCGCATGGCGCGTGCCCTGTCCGAAGAGGCTGAGCTGTCCAAGGACCTGGATCTGCCGGAAAGCAGCTTCGAAGGCCTTGAAGTTCCACCGCCGAGCGTCAAGCTGGCTCCAGCTCCAGCTCCAGCTCCAGCTCCAGCTCCAGCTCCAGCCGTGGCGCCTATGGTGACCGCGGCGCCGGTGGCTGCTGCGGTCGAGCATCCGGTCGATGTGCTGGATCAGGCCCAGTCCCATATCGATGGCGGTCGCCTGAACCAGGCGGCGGCGATCCTGGAGGAGGCCGTCAAGCTGGAGCCACAGCGTAGCGAGTTGCGTTTGAAGCTGATGGAAGTCTATGGCCATCAGGGCGATCGCAGCGCTTTTGTGGCCCAGGAACGTCAGTTGGTGGCCAATGGCAAGAACCACGCTGAAGTCGAGCAACTGAAAAGCCGTTTCCCGGCAATGGCTGCGGTGGCGGCTGCAGGTCTCGGCGCGGCTGCTGCAGCGGCGGCGCTGGATGCTCAATACGTCAAGGAGCTGTTGCTCGACGAGCCACAGGAGCCTGCGTCGGCAGCGGCTGTCGATGACCTGGATACCGATTTCGATCTGAGCCTGGACGATCTGGAGGCGGCCTCTCCAGCGGCACCGGCTGCTCCTGCTGCTTCGACTCAAGCTGAGCCCGAGCTGGACGACTTCCCGCTGGATGACGACCTGAGTTTCGAGTCGGTGCTGCAGCAGCAAACCGAAGCCAAGGAAAGCCTGGACGACCTGTCGGATTTCGACCTGGATCTGGGTGAGGACCTGCCTGCTGCGGCGCAAGCCGATGAGGATTTCCTTCTCAGCCTGGATGACGACCTGAAGGATCTGCCGGCTGCCGAAGTGCCGACGGTGACTGAAGCTGCGCTCGACGATCTTGAACTGCCTGCGGACTTCGACTTGTCCCTGGCGGACGAGATGGATGCCCAGCCCGCTGCCAAGGATGCTTTCGCGTCCGAGCTGGACGATGTCAACGCCGAGCTGGATCGCTTGTCGCAAAGCCTTGAGCAGCCGGAATTGGCCGAGCCGACCTTTACCGCGGAAGACGCCGCGGGCAGTGCTGACGAAGGGGATTTCGATTTCCTTTCCGGCGCCGACGAAGTGGCGACCAAGCTCGATCTGGCCCAGGCCTACATCGACATGGGCGATAACGATGGCGCGCGGGACATTCTCGGCGAAGTCATCAGCGAAGGTAACGACGGTCAGAAAAGCGAAGCCAAGGAAATGCTCGCGCGTCTGGTCTGAGTCAGCGGTAGCAGCAAAAAAACGGCAGCCATCGAGGCTGCCGTTTTTGTTTCCGGGTCAATGACAGTGCTTGTGCTGTCAGGCCAACAGGTCTTCGTAGAAGGCGCCGAACGGCCGGGCAGGGTGGGCGATCTGGATTTCCAGAATCCACAGGCCGACATTGGGGCATGCCTCGAAGTTGCCCAGGTCGCCCGCTCGATAAATGGCATGGGGGAAGTCGCTGACCCGGTGGCCCTTGATCTCCAGATTCAGCACCCAGCCCATGGCGCTCGCCTGTTCTTCGGCATAGCGATACAGGGCGGGGCCGGCCACCTTGTGCTCGCTCCAGTGATCGCGGACCCGTTCGAACAGGGTTTGGGCTGCCGCGGCGCAGGCTTGCATCTCGGGATCGTTGCCGGTGACGAAGGTCGCGCCGCAATCGCCTTCGTGGCGGTCCCAGACCACCCCCAGGTCGATAAAGAAGATGTCATTGTCACCCAGTGCCGGATCGCCTTCGGAGCGTTGCTTGAAGGTCTTCAGGGTGTTTGCGCCAAAACGCACCAGCGCCGGGTGCCAGATCCTGTCCATGCCCAGCTCTGCAAGCACCTCCAGCCCCAGCGCGCGAGCCTGGGACTCGAGCATGCCTGGCTGGATGCGTGCGGCTATCTGGGTGATGGCTTCCCAGGTCTTGTGCTTGGCGTGAAGCATGCCTTGCAGGGTATAGGCGAGGCCCACGGCCTCCTTGTTGATGGCGGTCATTGGTCAGGTCCCGGTCGAGTGGATTTATGCTTATCGCTATATATTTGTCTATATAGCGTTGGTCCCGGTTTTCACGCAATCCTGTTTATGCCCGCCGGCGCATAATCGGCAAACCTCAACTAAAAGCGGGCCGCGCATGGCGTCTGTCTGCGCGCGCCTTATAATGGCCGCCTTTGCGCATATCAGCAGGCTGTAAGTTCTTGGCAAATATAGATAACGCGGCCGCCGAAATGGCGGCCGCAGGCTTTTTCAGAATCGCGTTGGGTGTCGAATACAAGGGCTCGCGTTATCGCGGCTGGCAGCGTCAGGCTTCCGGTGTCCCGAGTGTCCAGGAAACCCTCGAAAAGGCGCTGTCCCGGGTGGCGGATTCGCCGGTGCTGCTGTCTTGCGCCGGGCGTACCGACGCCGGCGTGCACGCCTGCGGGCAAGTGGTGCACTTCGATACCCAGGCCGAGCGTTCGATGAAGGCGTGGGTGATGGGGGCCAATATCAACCTGCCCCACGACATCAGTGTGAGCTGGGCCAAGGTCATGCCGGCGCATTTTCATGCGCGGTTCAAGGCAATTGCCCGCCGCTATCGCTACGTGATCTACAACGACCAGATCCGTCCGGCGCACCTGAACGAGGAGATCACCTGGAACCACCGCCCGCTGGATGTCGAGCGGATGGCCGAAGCCGCCCAGCATCTGGTGGGCACCCACGATTTCAGTGCGTTCCGCGCCGGGCAATGCCAGGCCAAGTCGCCGATCAAGGAAATCCACCATCTGCGGGTCACCCGCCACGGCAAGATGATTGTCCTGGATATCCGCGCCAGCGCGTTCCTGCATCACATGGTGCGCAATATCACCGGGGTGCTGATGACCATCGGCGCGGGCGAGCGTCCGGTCGAGTGGGCCAGGGAAGTGCTGGAGAGCCGGATTCGCCGCACGGGCGGGGTGACGGCGCATCCTTTCGGACTGTATCTGGTGCAGGTCGAGTACCACGATGAGTTCGAGTTGCCCGAGCGATACATCGGGCCACATTTCCTCACCGGCTTCTCGGAACTTGACGGCTGACGCCCGGAAAAGCATTTGCTACCATCCGGGACTTTCCCCGGATTTGACCTGAGGTTTAAACGACATGTCAGCCGTTCGCAGCAAAATTTGTGGGATTACCCGCATTGAGGATGCGCTGGCGGCGGTCGAGGCCGGGGCCGATGCCATCGGGCTGGTGTTCTACGCCAAGAGCCCGCGGGCGGTGAACGTCCAACAGGCGCGGGCAATCATTGCCGCGCTGCCGCCGTTCGTGACCACCGTGGGCCTGTTCGTCAATGCCAGCCGCTGCGAGCTGGGCGAGATCCTCGATGCAGTACCGCTGGACCTGTTGCAGTTTCATGGCGATGAAACGCCGGCGGACTGCGAGGGCTATCACCGGCCCTACATCAAGGCGCTGCGAGTCAAGGCCGGCGACGATATTGCCGGCAGTTGCGCAGCATATGCGCGGGCCAGCGGCATTCTGCTCGATACCTATGTCGAGGGCGTGCCCGGTGGAACCGGCGAAGCCTTCGACTGGTCACTGGTACCGCAAGGCTTGAGCAAGCCGATCATCCTGGCCGGTGGCTTGACTGCCGAGAATGTCGGCCAGGCGATAGCACAGGTTCGCCCCTACGCGGTGGATGTCAGCGGTGGGGTGGAGCAGAGCAAGGGCATCAAGGATCACGCAAAGATTCGCGCATTTATGCAGGCCGTTCGCGGCAGCTGTTAGTCGATGTGACGGCTGGCAGTCTGCCGCCGTCCATAACACCACTGTACAAAACAGGCCGGCACCATCGCTGGGCGGGCCGAAATCGAAGTGGCAACCGCTCTATCCGGGGGTTGCCGGGATGGCTGAGGAGCCGTTCGGTACAGGCAGGTCAAGCTCGCGCTGACCGCGGTAGCGAACAGATCATCGCCGCACACATGAATTTAGCTCAAGGGCATACGCGGGGCCGCGAACCAGAGCGTTCGGGTCGCCGGTACTGGAGAAAGAAAGCATGAGCAACTGGTTAGTAGACAAACTGATCCCTTCGATCATGCGTTCCGAGGTGAAGAAAAGCTCGGTGCCTGAAGGTCTGTGGCACAAGTGCCCATCCTGCGAGGCGGTGCTGTATCGTCCGGAGCTGGAAAAGACCCTGGACGTTTGCCCCAAGTGCAACCATCACATGCGCATCGGCGCTCGCGCCCGCATCGACATTTTCCTCGACGCTGAAGGCCGTGCCGAACTGGGTGCCGACCTGGAGCCGGTAGACCGTCTGAAATTCCGCGACGGCAAGAAGTACAAGGATCGCCTGACCGCGGCCCAGAAGCAGACCGGTGAAAAGGACGCGCTGATTTCCATGAGCGGTACCCTGCTGGGGATGCCGGTGGTGGTATCGGCGTTCGAATTCTCCTTCATGGGCGGTTCCATGGGCGCCATCGTCGGCGAGCGTTTTGTGCGTGCTGCCAACTACGCGCTGGAAAAGCGTTGCCCGATGGTCTGCTTCTCCGCTTCCGGCGGTGCTCGGATGCAGGAAGCGCTGATCTCCCTGATGCAAATGGCCAAGACCTCCGCGGTGCTGGCGCGTCTGCGTGAAGAAGGGTTGCCATTCATTTCCGTGCTGACCGACCCGGTCTACGGTGGCGTTTCCGCCAGTCTGGCGATGCTGGGCGACGTGATTGTCGCCGAGCCCAAGGCCCTGGTCGGTTTCGCCGGTCCACGCGTGATCGAGCAGACCGTGCGGGAAAAACTGCCGGAAGGTTTCCAGCGCAGCGAGTTCCTGTTGGAGCATGGCGCCATCGACATGATCATCCCGCGCCAGGAACTGCGTCCGCGCCTGGGCAACCTGCTGGCTCAGCTGATGGGCTTGCCGACGCCTGAGTTCGTGGCTGCGCCCGTCGAAGCGATCGTGGTGCCACCGGTGCCTGCAAACATATGACCGAACGTACCCTTGGCGACTGGCTTGCCTACCTTGAGCAGTTGCATCCGTCAGCCATCGATATGGGGCTGGAGCGCTCGCAAGAAGTAGCGTCCCGCATGGGATTGGGCAGGCTGGCGCCTCGGGTCATCACGGTGACCGGTACCAACGGCAAGGGTTCTACCTGTGCGTTCGTGGCGTCCTTGCTGCGAGCCCAGGGGCTGAAGGTCGGTGTCTACAATTCTCCCCATCTGTTGCGCTACAACGAGCGCGTGCAGATCGATGGCGTCGAAGCCAGCGATGCCTCGCTGTGCGAGGCCTTTGTCGCGGTCGAGGCCGGGCGCGGTGAAATTTCCCTGACCTATTTCGAGATGGGCACTTTGGCGGCCTTCTGGCTGTTCCAGCGCGCCGGTCTCGATGCGGTGGTGCTGGAAGTCGGCCTGGGCGGGCGCCTGGATGCGGTCAACCTGGTGGATGCCGATCTGGCGCTGGTCACCAGTATCGGCGTCGACCATTCCGATTACCTGGGCGACACCCGTGAATCCGTGGCCTTCGAGAAGGCCGGCATTTTCCGCCAGGGCGCGCCTGCGCTCTGTGGTGACCTGAATCCCCCTCAACCCCTGCTGGATAAGGCGCGTGAGCTGAGCTGCCCGTTCTTCCTGCGCGGTCGTGATTTCGACCTGGGGATTACCGAGGCGAACTGGCAGTGGCGTGGTCTCGATGCGCAGGGCAATGCCGTCGAATTGCGGGATCTGCCGCTGCTCGATCTGCCCATGGAGAACGCTGCGCTGGCCTTGCAGGCCTATTTGCTGCTGGGGCTGCCTTGGCAGGCCGGGCGCATCGCCGAAGCCTTGCGGCAGGCGCGAGTGGTCGGGCGCCTGGATCGCCGTCAGCTCGAATGGCAGGGCAAGCGCCTGAACCTGTTGCTGGATGTCGGGCACAACCCCCATGCCGCGGAATATCTGGCTGAACGCCTGATGCGCCGCCCCGTGGCGGGCAAGCGCCTGGCGGTATTCGGCCTGTTGGCGGACAAGGATCTGGAAGGCGTGGTTGCCCGTCTGGATGCCTGTGTCGAGCATTGGGCGGTGGCGCCGCTGGATTCTGCCCGCGCGCGTCCCGTTGCGGACTTGCAGGCGGCACTGGAGAACCTTGGGGCTTCGGTAACGTCTTACGAGAGTGTCGCCGCTGCTTTGGAAGGGCAGTGTGCGCAGGCTACGGCCGAAGACGAGATTCTGCTGTTCGGATCTTTTTATTGTGTTGCCGAGGCGCTCGAGTGGCTCGCTCGGCGCTCCACGGAGGAAGCTGCACATGGCTATGCTGGATAACGTCTACAAGCAGCGAATGGTTGGGGCCCTGGTTCTGGTGGCGTTGGCGGTGATTTTCCTGCCGATGCTGTTTTCCCGCGAAGATGAGCAGCGGCATGTCAATGTCGAGGCGCCGGCAGCACCTCAGGCCCCCGCGGTAACCCAGATCCAGGTCGAGCCTGTGGCGGTGCCCGAGCCACAGGCGTTGCCACAAGAGCCGGTACCCACCGATGAAGAGGTGGCCCAGCAGGCCGCGCCTTCGATGCCGATTGCTCCAAGTGCCCCTGTTTCAGCTCCAGCCCCGACTCCGGCGCCGCCGCCAGTCGCTGCGAGCAAGCCAGTGGCTCCACCGCCTGCACCCGCGCCCAAGCCGGCTCCGGCCCAGCCGATTGCCGCGGCGCCAGCCAAGCCCGATGCGACCCCAAGCCGTGTCGATGCGAATGGCCTGTCGGTCAGTTGGTCGGTGCAACTGGCCAGCCTGTCCAGTCGGGAAAGTGCTGAAAACCTCCAGAAAACCTTGCGCAGCCAGGGTTACAACGCCTATATCCGTTCCGCCGATGGCAAGAACCGGGTATTCGTTGGTCCGTTGATCGAGCGGGCCGAGGCAGACCGCCTGCGCGATTTGCTGAGCCGTCAGCAGAACCTCAAGGGTTTTGTCGTGCGCTTCCAGCCTGAACGCGGTTAAGGCTATCGCCTTGATTTGCAAAGCACAGTGAATCGCAGCTTACCGACGGCCATGCGCTCTGTTAAAATGCGCCGCCTTATCCGTCTGTAGGCTGCACTGTGCCATTTACCTGGGTTGACTGGGCGATCGTTGCAATCATCGCCATCTCCGCTTTGATCAGTTTGAGCCGCGGCTTCGTCAAAGAAGCGCTGTCGCTGCTTACCTGGATCGTCGCAGGAGTCGTTGCCTGGATGTTTGGTGGCTCTCTGTCCGAATACCTCGGCGGATACATCGAGACTCCCTCTGCTCGCGTGATCGCGGGCTGTGCCATCATGTTTGTCGCCACTTTAATCGTGGGCGCAATGATCAATTATCTTATCGGCGAATTGGTTCGCGTCACCGGGCTATCCGGGACCGATCGATTCCTGGGCATGGCCTTCGGCGCGGCGCGTGGCGCGTTGCTGGTGGTCGTGGCAGTCGGGCTATTGAGCCTGGGGCCGGTACAACAGGATTCCTGGTGGCAGCAGTCGCGACTGGTGCCACAATTTCTATTGGTTGCAGACTGGTCAAAAAACCTCATATTGGGGTGGAGCAGTCAGTGGCTGGCCAGCGGTATCAGCGTACCCGCTGAAATACCGTTCAAGGAACAACTCTTACCGGCCAAAACGCCTCAGTAAGATGTGTTCAGTTCAGTTTCATTAAGTAGGGGTTGCGTCGCATGTGTGGCATCGTCGGTATCGTCGGTAAGTCGAACGTCAATCAGGCGCTGTATGACGCGCTAACCGTCCTCCAGCACCGCGGCCAGGACGCTGCCGGTATCGTGACCAGCCATGATGGCCGGTTATTCCTGCGCAAGGACAACGGCCTGGTCCGTGACGTTTTCCATCAACGGCACATGCAGCGCCTGGTCGGTCACATGGGTATTGGCCATGTGCGTTATCCGACCGCTGGCAGCTCGACTTCGGCCGAAGCTCAACCGTTTTACGTCAACTCGCCTTACGGCATTACTTTGGCGCATAACGGTAACCTGACCAATGTTGAACAGCTGGCCAAGGAGATCTACGAATCTGACTTGCGCCACGTCAACACCAATTCCGATTCGGAAGTCCTGCTCAACGTCTTCGCTCACGAGCTGGCCCAGCGCGGCAAGCTGCAACCGACCGAAGAAGACGTGTTCGCCGCCGTGACCGACGTGCACAACCGTTGTGTTGGCGGTTATGCGGTAGTGGCTATGGTCACCGGTTATGGCATCGTCGGTTTCCGCGACCCTCACGGTATTCGCCCGATCGTTTTCGGTCAGCGTCACACCGACGAAGGCGTCGAGTACATGATCGCCTCCGAAAGCGTGTCCCTGGATGTGCTGGGTTTCACCCTGATCCGCGACCTGGCGCCGGGCGAAGCGGTCTACATCACTGAAGACGGCAAGCTGCACACCCGCCAGTGCGCGACCAATCCGAAACTGACTCCATGCATCTTCGAGCACGTCTACCTGGCGCGTCCGGACTCGATCATCGACGGTGTGTCGGTGTACAAGGCACGCCTGCGCATGGGTGAGAAGCTGGCCGAGAAGATCCTGCGCGAGCGTCCGGATCACGATATCGACGTGGTCATCCCGATTCCGGATACCAGCCGCACCGCAGCGCTGGAGCTGGCGAACCACCTGGGCGTCAAGTTTCGCGAAGGCTTCGTGAAGAACCGCTACATCGGCCGGACCTTCATCATGCCGGGCCAGGCCGCGCGGAAAAAATCCGTGCGCCAGAAACTCAATGCCATCGAGCTGGAATTCCGTGGCAAGAACGTGATGCTGGTGGATGACTCGATCGTGCGCGGCACCACCTGCAAGCAGATCATCCAGATGGCCCGTGAAGCCGGTGCGAAGAACGTCTACTTCTGCTCCGCGGCGCCTGCCGTGCGTTTCCCGAACGTATACGGCATCGACATGCCGAGTGCTCACGAGCTGATCGCACACAATCGTTCGACTCAGGATGTGGCCGATCTGATCGGCGCCGACTGGCTGATCTATCAGGATCTGCCTGACCTGATCGAAGCGGTCGGTGGCGGCAAGATCAAGATCGAGAGCTTCGACTGCGCGGTGTTCGATGGCAAGTATGTCACCGGCGACGTCGACGAGGCCTACCTGAACAAGATCGAAAACGCACGTAACGATGCCTCCAAGGCCAAGACCCAGGCGGTCAGTGCGATCATCGATCTGTACAACAACTGATTTAGAGCACTAAAGACATAAGGAGTAGGCGGCATGAGTCAGGATTGGGATGCCGGTCGGCTGGACAGCGACCTTGATGGCGTAGCTTTCGATACCCTGGCCGTGCGCGCCGGCCAACACCGTACCCCGGAAGGGGAGCACGGTGATCCGATGTTCTTCACCTCCAGCTACGTGTTCCGTACGGCCGCCGATGCGGCCGCGCGGTTTGCCGGCGAGGTGCCGGGCAATGTCTATTCCCGCTACACCAACCCGACCGTGCGAGCGTTCGAAGAGCGCATCGCCGCCCTGGAGGGCGCCGAGCAGGCCGTGGCCACGGCCACCGGCATGGCGGCCATTCTCTCGGTGGTCATGAGTTTGTGCAGCGCGGGCGATCATGTATTGGTTTCGCGCAGTGTGTTTGGTTCGACCATCAGCCTGTTCGAAAAGTATTTCAAACGCTTCGGTATCGAGGTCGATTACGTGCCCCTGGCGGACTTGTCCGGCTGGGATGCGGCAATCAAGGCCAATACCAAGTTGCTGTTCGTTGAGTCGCCGTCCAACCCGCTCGCCGAGCTGGTGGATATCGCTGCGCTGTCCGAAGTGGCTCACGCCAAGGGCGCGATGCTGGTGGTCGACAACTGTTTCTGCACCCCGGCGCTGCAGCAGCCGCTGAAGCTGGGTGCGGACGTGGTAGTGCACTCGGCAACCAAGTTCATCGACGGCCAGGGTCGTTGCATGGGCGGTGTGGTGGCTGGCCGCAGCGAACAAATGAAAGAAGTGGTGGGTTTCCTGCGTACCGCGGGGCCGACCCTGAGTCCGTTCAACGCCTGGATCTTCCTCAAGGGTCTCGAAACCCTCAACCTGCGTATGCGCGCCCATTGTGCCAACGCCCAGGCCCTGGCCGAATGGCTGGAGCAGCAGGACGGCATCGAGAAGGTGCACTACGCCGGTCTGCCAAGCCATCCGCAATACGAGCTGGCCAAGCGTCAGCAGCGTGGTTTCGGTGCGGTGGTGAGCTTCGAGGTCAAGGGTGGCAAGGAAGGGGCCTGGCGTTTTATCGACGCCACTCGCCTGATCTCCATTACCGCCAACCTGGGCGATAGCAAGACTACCATCACTCACCCGAGCACCACCTCTCACGGTCGTCTGGCGCCGCAAGAGCGTGAAGCGGCGGGCATTCGTGACAGCCTGATTCGTATCGCTGTCGGCCTTGAGGATGTGGTGGACCTGCAAGCCGATCTGGCGCGCGGCTTGGCAGCCTTGTGATCGAGTTGTCCGAACAGCAGAGCATTGCCAACGGCCGCGTCGCGCTGGTGACTGGCGCGGCGCGCGGTATTGGCCTGGGCATCGCTGCCTGGCTGATCAGCGAAGGCTGGCAGGTGGTGTTGACCGATCTGGACCGCGTGCGCGGCTCCCAGGTGGCCAAGGTCCTGGGTGACAGCGCCTGGTTCATCGGCATGGATGTGGCGGATGAAGCGCAGGTCGCCCTGGGGGTCGCCGAAGTGCTGGGGCAGTTCGGGCGCCTCGATGCGCTGGTGTGCAATGCGGCGGTCGCCGATCCACGCAACATCACCCTGGAAAGCCTCGACCTGGCTTACTGGAATCGGGTGCTGGCGGTGAACCTCAGCGGTCCGATGCTCCTGGCCAAGCATTGTGCGCCGTATTTGCGCGCTCATGGTGGAGCCATCGTCAACCTGGCATCTACCCGTGCCCGGCAATCGGAGCCCGACACTGAGGCCTATGCAGCGAGCAAGGGCGGCCTGCTGGCCTTGACCCATGCATTAGCCATGAGTCTGGGGCCGGAGATTCGGGTCAATGCGGTCAGTCCTGGCTGGATCGATGCGCGGGATCCGGCGGCGCGTCGGGCCGAACCTTTGAGCGATGCCGATCATGCCCAGCATCCGGCAGGCAGGGTAGGGACGGTCGAAGATGTGGCGGCGATGGTGGCGTGGCTGTTGTCGAAGAACTCCGGTTTTGTCACTGGCCAGGAGTTCGTGGTCGACGGCGGCATGAGCAAGAAAATGATTTATCGCGATTGATGGCATGTGAAGGGCGCAGCGAGCGCGGCTTGAGGTCGCCGGCGTTGTTGATCCCTTTTGCAGGCATTGTCGTGATTTTGTCTTTTTCAGAAAAACTTCAAGCAGGGTATTGACTTAGCATCGGTATCTGCGTAAATTTCGCGGCCTCAACGAAGCAAAGGGTGATTAGCTCAGCCGGGAGAGCATCTGCCTTACAAGCAGAGGGTCGGCGGTTCGATCCCGTCATCACCCACCACTTCTTGAGTGTCTTTCGAAAGAAAGGCGGAGGCTTCCACGGAAGCGTCCAACCGACGCGCAGCGGTAGTTCAGTCGGTTAGAATACCGGCCTGTCACGCCGGGGGTCGCGGGTTCGAGTCCCGTCCGCTGCGCCATATTTTCCAGATCAGGGATTCCTGCTCTGAGATTGAAAAGCCTCGAAGCTTTCCAGCCAGACGATTTAAACGGTTCACATGGACGCAAGTCCAAGCGATACGCAGCGGTAGTTCAGTCGGTTAGAATACCGGCCTGTCACGCCGGGGGTCGCGGGTTCGAGTCCCGTCCGCTGCGCCATATCTACTTGAGGGAACACTGAACGCCCTCAGGTGACGAAGAAGCCACAGGCTCTTCGGATCGATAGCAAAGACCCTGGTCGAAAGACCGGGGTTTTTTGTTTTCGGAATCCGCTTTTTCTGTGCCGTTCAGGCAGTCGATATTCCCTCTCTGCAAAGCTCAAAAAAAACCGCCTTATGGGCGGTTTTTTATCTGGAGAGGGGCAGGGTTATCAGAATCCCAGCTTGTCCCGCAGGCTGTAATACCAGGCGCCCATTGCAGTGAATGGAGTGCGCAACAGCTGGCCGCCAGGGAAGGGGTAGTGCGGCAGCTCGGCAAAGGCGTCAAAACGCTCTGCCTGGCCGCGCAGGGCCTCTGCCAGTACCTTGCCCGCCAAGTGGGTGTAGGTGACGCCATGGCCGCTGCAGCCCTGGGAGTAGTAGATGTTGTCGCCCAGGCGTCCGACTTGCGGCAGGCGCGACAGGGTCAGCAGGAAGTTGCCGGTCCAGGCGTAGTCGATCTTCACATCCTTGAGTTGCGGGAAGGCCTTGAGCATCTTCGGTCGGATGATGGCTTCGATATTTGCCGGGTCGCGAGCGCCGTACACCACGCCGCCGCCAAAGATAAGGCGCTTGTCGGCAGAAAGGCGGTAGTAATCCAGCAGATAGTTGCAGTCCTCGACACAGTAGTCCTGGGGGAGAAGACTTTTTGCCAGCTCATCGCCCAATGGTTCGGTGGTGATGACCTGGGTGCCGCATGGCATCGATTTGGCGGCCAGTTCCGGCACCAGGTTGCCCAGGTAGGCGTTGCCCGCGACTATGACGAACTTGGCCCTGACTTTGCCTTGTGGGGTATGTATCACCGGATTGGCGCCGCGTTCGATGCGCACTGCAGGGGATTGCTCGTAGATAACACCGCCCAGGGACTCCACGGCCGCCGCTTCACCCAGTGCAAGATTGAGTGGATGGATATGCCCGCCGCTCATGTCGAGCATGCCGCCCTGATACAGGTCACAGGCGACGACTTCGCGAATGCGACGCTGATCCAGCAATTCCAACTGGGTGTGGCCGTAGCGCTCCCACAGGCGCTTTTGCGACTCCAGGTGGCCCATCTGCTTGCTGGTGATGGCGGCGAACACTCCGCCATCCTTCAAGTCGCACTGGATTTGATACTTGGCGACCCGCTCACGAATGATCCTGCCGCCTTCGAAGGCCATCTGGCCAAGCAATTGAGCCTGCTTGGGGCCGACACTGCGTTCAATCACATCAATGTCGCGGCTATAGCTGTTGACGATCTGCCCACCGTTACGCCCGGAAGCGCCGAAGCCAACCCTGGCCGTTTCCAGGACGGTGACTTTAAAACCGTTCTCAAGCAGGAACAGGGCGCTGGAGAGGCCGGTGTAGCCGGCACCGATCACGCAGACATCGGTATCCACGTCATCTTGCAGCAGCGGGCGGGCTGGAGCAGCGTTGGCTGACGCCGCGTAATACGACTGTGGGTAAGGAGTGTTCGCCATCCTGCAACCTCTGTTTAATATTCTTGACGATTGCGTGGATCCTACCTGAGTTGAAAAACGCCTACCAGCCATCGAAAAATCTTCTTGGCAGACTCAAAAAATAAAAATTTGCATATTCAGAGGGTTAGCTGCAAAAAAGGTGTTGACACCCCTCCGGAATTCCGTAGAATGCCGCCTCACAGCAGGCACGTAGCTCAGTTGGTTAGAGCACCACCTTGACATGGTGGGGGTCGTTGGTTCGAGTCCAATCGCGCCTACCAAACAAAATCCGCTCTGCTGGGCGGTCTGAAAGGGCTCACCGAAAGGTGGGCCCTTTTTTGTTGCCTGCGGTTTTCAAAGCCTTTGCAAAACCCTCCCACTCAAAAGGCCAAATCGGCACCCGTCTCCAGGTACGCGATCTCTTTTTTGGTGCGCCTCTCCTGATAGTGTCCTGTCATCTTCTCGTCGGCATGGCCATCAGGGGCTGGATATATTCCTGTGGGAATTTTTGCTGTTCGTACAGCAATGCTCCTCAGGCATGAATCTCATGAAGAGCAGGGTGCTCACCGGCTGGAATGTGGTCATACGTATGTGCGGCATCCCTGTTCTGCTGACCACCACGGTCAAGTGCGTCGGCGTGGAGACCGCTGGTCTTAAGAGAAGAATCTAATACTTTAGGAATCGTCCTACATTCTAAAATCGTCCTAGCTGATAGAACTTTCCCTCTGATATTTATGAGGGAATGGAACGTGTTGAGATTGTTGGGTTGGATGTTGCTGTGTTCACAGCTGTTTACATTCGTGCATGCCGCGCCCGGTAGCAATTACTTCAATATCCCTGACTGGTCGGGTGACCAGGAGTCATGCCCTTCACCACGAGATATCAAGGGCGAGATGGGGGTTTTTAGCGCGCCAGCCAAGAGTGAGGGTGCTGAATGGGTAGGTGTGTTGGTTGATGGTGTCATGGAAGCCGTTACCAACTTCGAGAAAAGCTATTTTGTACTGACTCACCAAGGTGTCGATAAAGTTGGCTTTATAAATAACTGTATCTACGTGACCTCCGGGGGTAGATATTTGAATATGCATCTTGATCTCGGCAGCAATTACAAGCAGGTCATGTGGATTGGGAACTCGTTGTCATGGAAAGAGTCCCGAGACTTCTCCTCATCCACGATCCTGGAATGCACTGATACCTATAGAGATGCATGCAGTTTTTACTTGAGGTAAATGTCTCTGTTTGTATGGGTAGGCTTTGCCGTTCTTCGAGTCGCCGACATGCTTGCTCCCTCCAGGCAATGCCGTTGTCTTCTTGGCATCCTTAATGCTTACGTATTTAATGACATTTTTGTGACACTTTTAAGTCGATTGCGGTCTGTATGTACGTTCCCTGTGCAATGCGGGCAGGGCGTGGTCGGGTAGGGTGCAGGTATGAAGAGCAGAGCGACGGTTATTTGTGCACACGGAGGGCACATTCTTTTTGTTCGCAAGGATCGCTCCAAATGGTCTTTACCGGGTGGCAAGGTCGAGCCTGGGGAGTCTCTCGCCGCTGCCGCGCTACGTGAGTTGCGGGAAGAGACAGGGTTGGATGCCAGTGAGCCTCTTTACATCCTGGAGTTCGAAGCCGGCAATGTGCGGCATCACGTGTTCGAGGTGGCCGTGACCAATGCCGGGGATGCCCGTCCCTTGAATGAAATTGCGGCCGTCGCCTGGCATGCCTATGGGGCTGCCAGCGAGCTGGATGCAACGGCCGCCACCAAAAGTATTGTGAGTTCGTTTTTACGCCGCCTTTAACCGAGGTGTTATCGATTCATGAAGAAGCCCGCCTTGTGCGGGCTTTTGCTTTTGCAGCCAGTGGGCGAAATGATTGGCGAACAGTTTTCTCGCGGCCGAGTGCCAATCGCTTGCCATGTGAGTGGTACAGTCGCGTTTTCACGGCGAGGTAGCATGATGCGGGTGTTGATGGCGGTAATGATCGCGGCGTTGCTGGCGGGGTGTGCCGGCTCGGTGATGAATGAGGCGCGTTCGAAGAGCCCCTACAAGGTGCTCTCGTCGGCCAAGGCGGAGCAGGTCGTGGCGCAGTGTGTGCAGTTTGCCTGGCAGGACGAAGCTGTGTTCGGTGTGGATGCGTCGGCCTATCTGGAGTCTGCCAAGGTGGGTGGATACACGGTCTATACCCGTTCGGCGGAGTCCTTTGCCGATATTCGGGGGCAGGCTTCGGGTACCACTGTCAGTTATTACGCGACCCAGGACAATTGGGTTGCCAAGCGTAGACTGGCAGCATTGGCGACCTGCCTGTAATTCCTTTCTGAGCATTATCCAGTAAGCAGATCATGAACCCGGCTTTTGTCGGGTTTATGCTTTCTTGGGGATATTCATTGCTTGTCCTGAACGGTTAGTTAACACAAAGCTAGTTGTTCTCTTATTTAATTGTGTAAGTTATTTGCCTTTCTCTCTGTAGGTTTGCGCTGTAATTATTTTCTGATGTCCCGCCTTTATTGAGGTGCGACAATTGGCTCGGAGCTCTGTGTGTGGGAGTCAGTAGACAAAACACTGATTTGGACTAGCTTAAAAGTTCTCCTCAAGAAGGAGTTTTATTTGATCAATGGAGTGAAGCATCATGAATAAACCATTAGTTCAACTGAAACACGGGCGTGTCGTGTCCCCCTCCAGTCGTGGCGCTGTCGCCGTCGAGCTGGGGCTGCTTGGCACCTGGCAGGTCAACGAGATGGAAGGTGGCAAAAACTTCCCGGACCTGGTGGGTGGACCTTTCCAGAAACCATACGAGAGCGATGTCGCCAGCGTTGTGCCGCCGGCTGATGGGCATATCCTCAGCGGCGGCAAGACCGACGAGCGTGACTGCCTCAACTTCACCAATGAAGAAATGTCGAAGAAGCTTGGCCGTGCGTTCTCCTGGCCGTTGCTCAACGTCGACCCGGGGCAGGTGTTCCAGGTCAAGTGGGAGTACACCGCCCCTCATGTGACCCGCGGTTACAGCTGGTTCATCACCAAGGATGGCTGGGATCCGAAACAGCGTATCAGCCGTGCACAACTGGAGCCGCAGGCTTTCTTCAAGGACTTCTACACACAAGTTCCGTATGACCAGCATGGCGATGAAATGAAAGCCAAGGTCGAACATCAAGTGACCCTGCCCAGGAGCAAGAGAGGCCATCACGTGATTGTGCTGGCGTGGATTGTCGCCAACACCGGCAATGCGTTCTATCAGGCATTCGACGTCGACTTCAAAT
The DNA here is from genome assembly GCF_017349615.1 of Pseudomonas sp. GW531-T4. Taxonomy (NCBI): domain Bacteria; kingdom Pseudomonadati; phylum Pseudomonadota; class Gammaproteobacteria; order Pseudomonadales; family Pseudomonadaceae; genus Pseudomonas; species Pseudomonas sp. GW531-T4. The sequence goes on along the minus strand of NZ_JACMZT010000005.1, from coordinate 105,709 downwards.
AACAGCAGAAGTTGTCACTCTCTTTAAATGGTTCTGAAGGATTAGAACGTGAACAAGATCAACTTTGCATCGGTAAAGACTCAGCTGAATGATTCGGCATCGTTGATGCCGTCGATCGCTGGCAAGAAGATTCTCATGGGTTTCTGGCACAACTGGCCGGCAGGCCCCAGTGACGGTTACCAGCAGGGGCAGTTCGCCAATCTCGACCTGGTGGATGTACCCAAGGAATACAACGTGGTGGCCGTGGCGTTCATGAAAGGCAACGGCATTCCCACCTTCAAGCCCTACAACCTGTCGGATGAGGAGTTCCGGCGCCAGGTTGGCGTGCTCAACAGCCAGGGGCGGGCGGTGTTGATTTCCCTTGGCGGTGCGGATGCTCATATCGAGTTGCACAAGGGCAATGAGCAAGCGCTGGCCAACGAAATCATCCGTCTGGTGGAAGTCTATGGTTTCGACGGGATGGACATCGACCTGGAACAGAGCGCCATCGATTTTGCCGACAACAAGACTGTGCTGCCGGCGGCGCTCAAGCTGGTGAAGGATCACTACGCAGGTGAGGGCAAGCATTTCATCATCAGCATGGCGCCAGAGTTTCCCTACCTCGTCACCGGCGGCAAGTATGTCGGTTACATCCAGGCGCTGGATGGCTACTACGATTTCATCGCGCCGCAGTACTACAACCAGGGCGGCGACGGTCTGTGGGTCCAGGAAGCCAACGGCGGGAAGGGGGTCTGGATAGCCCAGAATGACGACGCGCTGAAGGAAGACTTTCTGTTTTATCTGACCGAGAGCCTGGTCACCGGTACGCGTGGCTATATCGCCATCCCTGCCGACAAGTTCGTGATCGGTCTGCCGGCCAACGTCGACGCAGCGGCGAGCGGGTATGTCATTGACCCCGCGTCGGTGAGCAACGCCTTCAAGCGTCTGGATCGTGCCGGCTTGTCGATCAAGGGGCTGATGACCTGGTCGGTCAACTGGGATAACGGCATCAACAGGTACGGCGTCCGTTACAACTGGGAGTTCCGTGATCGTTATGCGCCGCTGATCCATGGCGGCAGCGGCGAGGAGCGACCTTCGGCGCCGGGCAACCTGGTTTCTCCTGCACAGACGGAGAACAGCGTGACCTTGAGCTGGAGTGCTGCCCACGGTGTTCGTCCGATCGAGTTCTACACCCTGTTCCGCGATGGCAAGCCGGTGGCCCAGACGGCCTCGCTGACCCTGAAGGACGAAGGTCTGAAAACCGATACGCTGTACAGCTACTTTGTCAGCGCCACGGATACCCAGGGTAATCAGTCGCTGCCGAGCACTAACCTGAGTATCAAGACTGCCGGCGGGGTACCTGACCCGCAATATCCGGAATGGCAACTGAATCATCACTATCGCAAAGATGACGGTGTGACCTACCAGGGCAATCTGTATCTGTGCTTCCAGGAGCACACCTCGAATGCCGGCTGGACCCCGGATGTCGCCTTTACCCTTTGGGCCAAGGTGGCGATTCAGCGGCGTGCGTGAACGGCGGAGGAAGCGGTACAAAGGCGCCCCATGACGGGCGCCTTTTTGTTGTACGTAGAGCAGGGCAAAGCTGCGGGTTATGAACTAATACTCACAGGCTGTTTTTTGTCATCCGTCAATGGAGAGTGGAGCGATGCTCATGCACTGGTTTCTCGCGGCTGTACACCTGTTGGCCTTTGCTGTCGCCTTTGCGGCGGTGCTCAATCGTGGTACGGCGTTGCGTCGCGTGGTCACCGAGGGGGCGGACGTGCGCCGGGCTCTGCTGGCCGATAACGGCTGGGGGCTGGCTGCCGCGGTGTTGTTGATCACCGGTTTACTGCGGGCTTTTGCCGGCTACGAAAAAGGTACGGATTACTACCTGCACCAGCCGCTGTTTCACATCAAGATGACCTTGTTCATCATCATCCTGTTGCTCGAAATATTGCCGATGGTGACGTTGATCAAATGGCGAATCGCCCTGGGGCGCGGCACCTCGATCGATACCGGCCGCGCCACGCTGTTTGCGCGCATCAGCCATCTGCAGGCGCTGTTGATCGTGCTGCTGGTGGTGGCGGCCAGCGGCATGGCGCGTGGGGTCATGTTCAGCCAGCCATGAGGTGAGGAAGGAGCAGCGAGTCGAGTGTGCTTTGGCTCGATGTGGGTTGTTGTGCATCACCGAGCGCCGCGCGCGCTAGCAGAGTTGGCTGAAAGCCTTGCTGATGGTGGCCCGGTTGGTTTTGAACTCGGCCTGCTGCACAGGAATGATGCCGAACTCGTCGCTGACGATGGCCAGCGCACGGTGCAGGTAGTCGACGTTGGCCTGGGAGCGGAAGGTGAATATTCCGCGTTTGACTTCGTAGAGCCCCTCCGTCGAGCAGGCGGCAATGGTGCGCATTGCATTCAGGTCGTTGGTGATCAGAAGGTAAGCGAACTCTTGCATTGACCGCTCCTTGTTCGTAAAGCGTCTGCCGGTGGCAAGGGGGAGCCTCGGCAGGCTCGCGGAGGCGGTAGGTCTTGAAATTACTCCTCCTGCTCGTTGCCACGCTACTGAGTATTTATACAAAAACGAGGGAGGGCTTTCTCCCGGCCGAGTCGTATCGACAGATTGCCGGGATGGAGCGCTATCGGTGGAGGGCTTGGGTAACGCACTTTGCCAGGGCTGGCGCTGGCGGCCTGAACTGCGCCGCTGCCATTTGAAGAGGGGAGTGTGCTGCGGGGGAATCAATCAACGACGACGCTGCGCCAGCCATTGTGATGAGACAAAGGGCTGGCCGCTCATGACGCTCAAGGTGTTTCGCGTTTGTCCGGGGCGGTGAGGCCGGCTTGGATCCGTTGGTAGATTTCTTCGCGATGGACTGCGACGTCTTTCGGGGCATTGATGCCAATCCGGACTTGCTGGCCGCTCACGCCCAGAATGGTGATCGTGATGTCGTCACCGATATTTATGCTTTCACCGACTTTGCGGGTGAGTATCAGCATGATCTTCTCCTTGATTGCTTTGTAGGGCACCTGATTCAGACAGTGCAGATGTCGGTAGTAGTGCGTATAGATTACTGCGAAGTACCACTGTGTGGGTGCCTCTTTCTGACGCGCAGACGCGGTATTAATTCCCGAGCTGCAACTATACAGAGGCGATAAATATCATTCTCCTTGTTTTGCGCTGATTTTGTGGCGTTTGCGCAGGGGATTGGGGTGCTAAAATCGCCGCCTCAGACTTTCAAGGGGTAGGTTGTGCGCACAGTAGCGATGATGATGGCGGTCCTGGCATTGGCGGGATGCGGTGAGGGCAAGAAGGTCGAGGTCGACAAGAAGGTGGCGCCGGTCGTCCAGGCACAGCCGCCGCAGGCCGCCACGAAACCGCAATGGGATGTGCTGGTCGCCGGCACCCTGCCTCAGGCGACGAGCGATCTGGCTGGCTGGCTGATCGAGCACGGGATCGTTTCCTATGTCGTCGTCGAAGAGGGCAAGGATCGGGTGCTGATCGGCCCGTTCGATTCCCAGGCCGAAGCCGAAGCCAAGAAAACCGAGCTGGTCGAAAAGCTGACCAAGGCCAAGAAGCGCAATATCGAACCGCAAGTGATCGAGCACCGCGTCGCGCAGTAAGCCGTTCTTCTGAGTGCCAGGCCAGGTCGTCGCAGCGACGTTGAGCGACCGGCCTGGTCGGCGCTCAGTCATCTTGAAGGGGCTGTCCATGCCCCAGGTGTTTATCGGTAATCCGGACGGAATCAGCCGCAGGCCTTCAGGTTGACCGGGCCTACGAACTCGTTGCCGCGCCCCATCACACAGGCCACGCTCTGATTGCGCTGGCGCTCCCAGGGTTGTACCGGATAGGTCTTGTTCCAGGCTTCGTACAACTGGCGATCCTGTTTCGACAGGCGCAGGTTGTACTGCTTGCTCATATAAAAGTAGGTCCGGGCGATCATGCCGCGAATGGACGGGCGCGGCATGACCTTCTTGGCCTTGAAGTCGACCTGGGTCAGGCATGAGCCGTACTGGCCGGACTGCGCCGGCAGCCACCCGAAGCTGAAGTTGTTACGGTCGCCGTTGACCTCGCCGATGCTCGGCACCAGGTTGTGCAGGTCGGCTTCGGCGCGTTGATAGATCGGGTCGTGGCGGGTGCAGTTCTTGCGCCCGCCTTGCTGCCAGCATTGGCGTTGATGGCCGATCTGCCAGGCAGGAACTATGTGTTCCCACTCGATGCGCGCGGCGCGGTTGGCATTCTTGCGTGGTACGTAACCGCAGGCGGCGAGGTTGACCCGATTGCCGCTGTACTTGCAGCCGCAGTAGAACTCGGTGGATTGCGGGGCGTACAGCTTCCAGGCGATTTTCTTCGCTTCGTTGAAGGTGCGGGGTGCATCGGCGTGGGCATTCAGGGCAACACAAAACAGCAGTACAGCAAAACAGCGGACACTCATCGACTCAGTCTTCCTTCGGCACGACCCAGAAAATCTGCACACCGCCGTCATCGCGATAGGCGAGGGTGACGTTGTCGTTTTCGGCGATTTCTTCGAGCAGGCGCTCCCACTCGTCGACCACCTCGTCGGGCTGACGGAAGATCAGGGCGGCTTTGGCTTTTTGCGCGTTGGGCGAATTGATGATTTTCTGAACGCGCAAACCGAGGCGTTCATAAGAGCTTGGTGGGGTAGTTGCTGCGGCGGGCACGGAACATTCCTTATTAAGCTGTATGCGCGTACAGTATTTTACTGTAGGAAATTTCGCAACCGCTTAAAATTCAAGAAGTTCTTCTGACAGCGATATCCGCGGATTACTGCAAAACGATTGAGTTTTTTATCGGCGGGAAAGGAAGAGAGCCGGCCAGCTGGGGCGGAGCACTCACTCGGGGCGGGCGAGTGCGGGGTAGGGCAGTGCCCGACCTGAGCAGGTCGGGCGGGTCAATCAGTATTCCCAGAACATCCGCTGCAGTTCCTTGCTGTCCTGGGTCTTGGTCAGGGCGACCATGGCCAGGATGCGGGCTTTCTGCGGGTTCAGGTCGTTGGCCACGACCCAGTCGTATTTGTCGTCAGGCTGTTCCGCGTTGCGCAGTACGAAGCCGCCGGCATTGACGTGGGACGAACGAATGATTTGCACGCCATTCTTGCGCAGCTCTTGCAGGGCAGGCACTACGCGGGAAGACACCGAGCCATTGCCGGTACCGGCGTGGATGATGGCTTTGGCGCCGGACTGGGCCAGGGCCTTGTAGGCGGTGTCGCTGACGTTGCCATAGCCATAGGCGATTTCTACGTCAGGCAGGCTCTTGATGGTCTTGATATCGAATTCCGAACCCGAGGTGTGACGCTTGGCCGGCAGGCGGAACCAGTAGGACTTGCCTTCCACCACCATGCCCAGCGGGCCCCATGGGCTCTTGAAGGCTTCGGTCTTGATATTGATCATTTTACTGACGTCGCGACCCGACTGGATCTCGTCGTTCATGGTGACCAGCACGCCCTTGCCATGGGCTTCCTTGCTACCGGCCACGGCGACGGCGTTGTACAGGTTGAGCATGCCGTCGGCGGACATGGCGGTGCCCGGACGCATGGAGCCGACCACTACGATGGGCTTGTCGGTCTTTTCCACCAGGTTCAGGAAGTAAGCGGTTTCTTCCAGGGTGTCGGTGCCGTGGGTGATGACGATGCCATCGACGTCCTTGCTGTCGGCCAGCTCGGCGACACGACGGCCCAGTTGCAGCAGGTTTTCGTTGGTGATGCTTTCAGAGGCGATCTGCATGACCTGTTCGCCGCGCACATTGGCGACCTGGCTCAGCTCGGGGATCCCGGCGATCAACTGCTCGATGCCGACTTTGGCGGCCTGATAGGTGGCGCTGTTGGCGGCACTGGCGCCGGCGCCGGCAATGGTGCCGCCGGTAGCGAGCACGACCACGTTGGCCAGCTTCTGTTGGGTTTCGACTTCCTTGGCCTGCAATGCAGTCGGAAGGAGCAAGAGGAGGGCCAAGGCGCCCGGAACAAGGGTGTTGAAAGCAGATTTCATTATTTTCTCTCTAGTAGTGAGACGGTGCTGGTGCAGGTTCATCTAGATACACCCGAGACAGATCTGAATGCCGCGGGCGAAAAGGAAGAGCAGGATCTGTACCAGCCGGACTGTGGTCGCAAAACTCTTTTAACTTAATGATTTATATCAATTTATTTTTATTTACCGGATGCACGGGACGTTTTGCTGTCCGGTTTTCCGAATAGTCGGAAGATTCGCGTTCGGTTGTCCGACAGTTCTGATTGGCATGAGGAAAACCCTGAATTAAAGAGCTGGTCCTTGCAGCCGATGCCCTTCAAGGATCGTTTCTTTATGGAGCTCACATGTCTATTTCTGTCGGTTTCCCTGCTGCCGGGGCCATCACCATCAACGGTAAATCGCCGGCCACTATCGATGCTCTGAGCCAGGGCGCCGCCGATAACGCTGCACAAGCCCTGGGGCTGGACGAAGACGGCAAGCTGCGGGTGGCGTCCGGTGCCGAAGCCGAGAAGGCCGAGACTCAAGAGTCCGAAGGGGACAATCAGAGTCTGGTGGTAAAAATGCTGCTCAAGCGCATGAAAGAACTGCAGGCGCAATTGCAGGAGCAACAGCAGCAGTTGGCCGCCGCCCAGGCGGCGAGCTACCCGACCCCGGAAGCCAAGGCGACTGTGGTGATGGCGATTCAAGGCCAGCTCGCCGATACCAGCGGTGCGTTGCAGGAAGTGGTGGGGAACCTGGTCAAGGAGTTGAGCAAGGACTCTTCGTCGGGCGCGGGCGGGCTGGTCAGCACCACCGCATGATTGCGTGTTGTTTTGGCGGGGCGCCTGTCCTGGCGTTCCGCGGTACTCATGGGCGCTGGCTTTCCCGTTGACAAATCCCGGCAGGGTTCGCATAGTTCGTTCTACGCAAACGTTTGCGCAGGCCCTGGGCGAATAAGAGTCACACCCGCCTCAGGTTCGCTTCAAGCCGCGTTCATCGGGGCCTGAAGGTCGTCGAGCGTACTCCAGCGCAAGCGTTGCTCACAATAATCATAAGATCGGAGTGAACCCATGAAGCTGCCATTCGCTGGACGTCTTCTCGCTGTCGCTGTTCTGGCTGCCGCATCCGCTACGCTTCCTCTCTCTTCGGCATTCGCCGAGACCCCGGAAAAACCCAAGGTCGCCCTGGTCATGAAATCCCTGGCCAACGAATTCTTCCTCACTATGGAAGACGGCGCCAAGGCGTATCAAAAAGACCATGCCGCCGATTTCGACCTGGTCTCCAACGGCATCAAGGATGAAACCGACACCGCCAACCAGATCCGTATCGTCGAGCAGATGATCGTTTCCAAGGTCAACGCGCTGGTGATCGCCCCGGCGGATTCCAAGGCCATGGTGCCGGTGATCAAGAAGGCGGTGGACGCCGGTATCACCGTGATCAACATCGACAACCAGCTGGACCCGGCGGTACTCAAGAGCAAAAACATCAGCGTGCCTTTTGTCGGCCCCGACAACCGCAAGGGCGCGCGCCTGGTGGGCGAGTACCTGGCCAAGGACCTGAAGGCCGGTGACGAAGTCGGCATCATCGAAGGCGTGTCGACCACCACCAACGCCCAGCAGCGCACCGCAGGCTTCAAGGATGCAATGGAGGCCGCGCAGATCAAGGTGGTCTCGCTGCAATCCGGTGACTGGGAAATCGACGCCGGCAACCGTGTCGCCGCCGCCATGCTCAGCGAATACCCGAACCTCAAGGCGCTGCTGGCCGGTAACGACAGCATGGCCGTCGGTGCCGTTTCGGCGGTGCGTGCGGCGGGCAAGGCCGGCAAGGTCAAGGTGGTCGGCTACGACAACATCAATGCCATCAAGCCGATGCTCAAGGACGGTCGCGTGCTGGCGACCGCCGACCAATTCGCCGCCAAGCAGGCAGTCTTCGGTATCGAGACAGCCCTGAAGATTCTCAAGGGCGAGAAGGTGGACGGCGGCGCCAATGGCGTGATCGAAACTCCGGTTGAGCTGGTCACCCAGTAATCGTTCTGGCGGCGCAACGGCGTCCGCCTGAACAGGCGGGCGCATGGAGAGTTTCTTATGTCAGTTTCCGCTGTGAACGCTGTCCTTTCGGTCAGCGGTATCGGCAAGACCTACGCGCAACCGGTATTGACCGGCATCGACCTGACGCTGATGCGCGGGGAGGTGCTGGCGCTGACCGGGGAAAACGGCGCAGGCAAAAGCACCCTGTCGAAAATCATCGGTGGCCTGGTGACCCCGACCACCGGAGAGATGCGTTTCAACGGTCAGGCTTACCGTCCCGGCAGTCGCACCCAGGCCGAGGAGCTGGGTATCCGCATGGTCATGCAGGAGCTCAACCTGTTGCCGACCCTGTCGGTGGCCGAGAACCTGTTCCTCGATAACCTGCCCAGCCGCGGCGGTTGGATCAATCGCAAACAGTTGCGCAAGGCGGCGATCGAAGCCATGGTCCAGGTCGGCCTGGAAGCGATCGATCCCGATACCCTGGTCGGCGAACTGGGGATCGGCCACCAGCAGATGGTGGAGATCGCGCGCAACCTGATCGGCGACTGCCATGTGCTGATCCTCGACGAGCCGACCGCGATGCTCACGGCCCGCGAAGTCGAGTTGCTCTTCGAGCAGATCACCCGTCTACAGGCCCGTGGCGTAGCCATCATCTACATCTCCCATCGCCTGGAAGAACTGGCCCGGGTCGCCCAGCGCATTGCGGTGCTGCGTGACGGTTGCCTGGTTTGCGTCGAGCCGATGGCCAATTACAACAGCGAGCAACTGGTCAACCTGATGGTGGGGCGCGAGCTGGGCGAGCACATCGATCTCGGTCCGCGCAAGATTGGTGCGCCGGCCCTGACGGTCAGCGGCCTGAGTCGTTCCGACAAGGTGCTGGACGTGTCTTTCGAGGTGCGCAGCGGCGAGATCTTCGGTATCTCCGGGTTGATCGGGGCCGGGCGCACCGAGCTGTTGCGCCTGATCTTCGGTGCCGACAAGGCTGACAGCGGCACGGTTGCCCTGGGTTCTCCGGCGCAGGTGGCGAATATCCGTTCGCCGGTCGACGCGGTGGCCCACGGCATTGCCCTGATCACCGAGGATCGCAAGGGTGAAGGCCTGCTGCTGACGCAATCCATCAGCGCCAATATCGCCCTGGGCAACATGCCGGAAATCTCCCGTGGCGGCCTGGTCAATGGCCGTGACGAATCGGCACTGGCGCAGCGGCAGATCGATGCCATGCGCATCCGCAGTTCGGGGCCGGCGCAGCTGGTGTCCGAACTGTCCGGCGGCAATCAGCAGAAGGTGGTCATCGGTCGCTGGCTGGAGCGCGATTGCGCGGTGCTGCTGTTCGACGAGCCGACCCGCGGCATCGATGTCGGCGCCAAGTTCGACATCTACGGCCTGCTCGGCGAACTGACTCGGCAGGGCAAGGCGCTGGTGGTGGTTTCCAGTGACTTGCGGGAGCTGATGCTGATCTGCGATCGCATTGGCGTGCTGTCCGCCGGGCGCCTGATCGATACCTTCGAGCGCGACAGCTGGACCCAGGATGAACTGCTTGCCGCCGCTTTCGCCGGCTATCAAAAACGTGATGCGTTGCTCAACGAAGCGGCGCCTAGGGACCTCCCATGAAAACTGCATCTTTGGCCGGCAAACGTGGCGGCAACTACTACGGCCTCGGCACCTACCTGGGGTTGGCCGGTGCCTTGCTGGCCATGATTGCGCTGTTCTCGACGCTGAGCAGCCACTTTCTTTCCTACGACACCTTCAGCACCCTGGCCAACCAGATCCCGGACCTGATGGTGCTGGCGGTGGGCATGACCTTTGTCCTGATCATCGGCGGCATCGACCTGTCCGTGGGCTCGGTGCTGGCCCTGGCGGCCTCCACCGTCAGCGTGGCGATTCTCGGCTGGGGCTGGAGTGTCATCCCGGCGGCACTGCTGGGCATGGGCTGCGCGGCATTGGCCGGGACTATCACCGGCTCGATCACCGTGGCCTGGCGTATTCCTTCGTTCATCGTCTCCCTCGGCGTGCTGGAAATGGCCCGCGGCGTGGCTTACCAGATGACCGGCTCGCGCACGGCCTATATCGGTGATGCCTTCGCCTGGTTGTCGAACCCGATCGCCTTTGGCATCTCGCCATCCTTCATCATCGCCTTGCTGATCATCTTCATCGCCCAGGCGGTGTTGACGCGTACGGTGTTCGGCCGTTACCTGATCGGCATCGGCACCAACGAGGAAGCGGTGCGCCTGGCCGGCATCAATCCCAAGCCCTACAAGATCCTGGTGTTCAGCCTGATGGGACTGCTGGCGGGCATCGCCGCGCTGTTCCAGATTTCCCGCCTGGAGGCGGCGGACCCGAATGCCGGCTCCGGTCTGGAGCTGCAAGTGATCGCGGCCGTGGTGATCGGCGGTACCAGCCTGATGGGCGGACGCGGATCGGTGATCAGCACCTTTTTCGGGGTGTTGATTATCTCGGTGCTGGCCGCGGGGCTGGCGCAGATCGGCGCGACCGAGCCGACCAAACGTATCATCACCGGCGCGGTCATCGTGATTGCGGTGGTGCTGGATACTTATCGCAGCCAGCGCGCAAGCCGGCGGAGCTGAGTCATGGCAACGATCAAAGATGTGGCGGCCCTCGCGGGGATCTCCTACACCACGGTTTCCCACGTGTTGAACAAGACACGCCCGGTCAGCGAGGAGGTGCGGATCAAGGTCGAGGCGGCGATCCAGCAGCTCGACTACGTGCCCAGCGCCGTGGCGCGCTCGCTGAAGGCCAAGACCACGGCGACCATCGGCCTGTTGGTGCCCAACAGCCTCAACCCGTATTTCGCCGAACTGGCCCGGGGGATCGAGGATTATTGCGAGCGCAACGGCTACTGCGTGATTCTCTGCAACTCCGACGATGACCCGGAAAAACAGCGCAGCTACCTGCGGGTGCTGTTGGAAAAACGCATCGACGGCCTGATTGTGACCTCGGCTGGTGGCGACGGTGGGCTGGCCAAGGGCCTGGCGGCTGTGCGCACACCGATGGTGATCGTCGACCGGGGGCTGGAAGGGGTGGATGCGGACCTGGTGCGGATCGACCACGAATACGGCGCGTACCTGGCGACCCGTCATCTGCTCGAGTTGGGCCATCGTGATATCGCCTGCATCGGCGGTCCGGACTACACCAGCGTGGCGCAGCTGCGTCTGGCGGGGTTCCAGCGGGCGTTGCGCGAAGCCGGCGTGGAGGTGCCTGCGGAGCGTATCCTGCAGAGCGACTTCACCAGCACCGGCGGTTATCACGCGGCGGCCCAGTTGCTGGAGCGCAACCCGCCCAGCGCGATCTTCGCCGGCAACGACATGATGGGCATCGGTGTGCTGCGCGCGGCGGCGGAGCGCAATATCCGGGTGCCGAGCGAGCTGTCGGTGATCGGCTTCGACGACATCCAGATGAGCCGTTATGTGTATCCGGCGCTGACCACGGTCGGCCAGTCGATCCTGCAACTGGGCGAGCAGGCGGCGGAGCTGTTGCTGCGTCGTATCGCTGCGCCTGGATTGCCGACCGACCAGCGGATCGTCACGCCAAGCATTGTCCTGCGCGAGTCGACGGCGCCCGTGGTCGGCGCATTCGCCGAGTACCGTTGAATCGAATTGTGAGTATCGATGTATGCCAGCAAAAGTAGTGGTAGTAGGTAGCCTCAACATGGACCTGGTCACCCGGGCCGAGCGGCTGCCGCGTGCCGGTGAAACCCTGATCGGCCAGTCGTTCGCCACGGTTTCCGGTGGCAAGGGGGCGAACCAGGCAGTGGCGGCGTCCCGTCTGGGCGCCCAGGTGTCGATGATCGGTTGCGTCGGTGATGATGCCTACGGCGAGCAATTGCGTTCGGCGTTGCTCGCCGAACAGATCGATTGCCAGGCCGTCACCGCTGTCCCCGGCTCCAGTGGCGTCGCCTTGATCGTGGTGGACGACAGCAGCCAGAACGCAATTGTGATCGTGGCCGGTGGCAACGGTCAGCTCACGCCAGAGGTCGTCAGCGGCTTCGACAAGGTTCTGCAGGCGGCCGACGTGATCATCTGTCAGCTCGAAGTGCCGCTGCCCACGGTGGGGCATAGCCTCAAGCGCGGCCGTGAAATGGGCAAGACAGTGATCCTCAACCCCGCACCGGCCAGTGGCCCGTTGCCGGCGGACTGGTACGCGTCCATCGACTATCTGATTCCCAACGAAAGCGAGGCCGCGGCCCTCAGCGGCTTGCCAGTGGATTCCCTGGCGAGCGCCGAAGCCGCGGCCGCCCGCCTGATCGCTGCCGGGGCCGGCAAGGTCATCATCACGCTCGGGTCCCAGGGTTCGCTGTTCGCCAATGGCACGAGTTTCGAGCATTTCCCTGCACCCAAGGTCAAGGCGGTCGATACCACGGCCGCCGGCGACACCTTCGTCGGCGGTTTTGCCGCAGCCCTGGCTGCCGGCAAGAGCGAGGCCGAGGCGATTCGTTTCGGCCAGGTCGCGGCGGCGCTGTCGGTGACTCGTCCAGGTGCGCAACCTTCCATTCCCACGTTGTCCGACGTACAGGCGTTCTCTCCCGCATGAAAAAGACACCCTTGCTCAATGTCGCCCTGTCGCGACTGATCGCCTCCCTGGGGCACGGCGATATCGTGGTCATCGGCGATGCCGGCCTGCCTGTGCCACCGGGCGTCGAATTGATCGACCTGGCCCTGACCCAGGGCATTCCGGACTTCCTCAGCACCTTGCAGGTAGTGCTTTGCGAGATGCAGGTGGAGGGCCATGTACTGGCGCAGGAGATTCTGGATCGACAGTCCCCGGTCTTGCAGGCGCTTGAGGCGCTGAGCACCGAAGGGGCGCTGGGCGCGCGCAAGCTGTTGGGCCACGATGAGTTCAAGGTGCTCAGCCGCCAGGCGCGGGCCATCGTCCGGACGGGCGAGTGTCAGCCTTATTGCAACATTGCTTTGATTGCCGGGGTGACGTTCTGAGCGTTGCCTCTCTCTGTTCAACCACGCAAAGGAGTGCGCCATGCACCGCTATGCTCAGCTACTGAAGCACCTGATCCGGAGTGTTCTGCTCGTGTCCCTGTTCACTGCTACCAGCGCCCATGCGGCAGAAAAAATCGATCTGATCATCGATACCGATCCGGGTGCCGATGATGTGGTTGCGTTGCTGTTCGCCCTGGCGTCGCCGGAAGAGCTGCAGATCCGCGCGCTGACCACGGTGGCCGGCAACGTGCGCCTGGACAAGACTTCGCGTAATGCGCGCCTGGCCCGTGAGTGGGCGGGGCGCGAAGAGGTGCCGGTGTACGCTGGTGCGCCGAAGCCGCTGCTGCGCACGCCGATCTATGCCGAGAACATTCATGGCAAGGAAGGCATTTCCGGGGTCACGGTGCATGAGCCGAAAAAAGGCCTGGCCGAGGGCAGTGCGATCAATTACCTGATCGACACCCTGCGCGCCGCCAAGCCCCACAGCATCACCATTGCCATGCTGGGGCCGCAGACCAACCTGGCGCTGGCGCTGATCCAGGCACCGGATATCACTCAAGGCATCAAGGAAGTGGTGGTCATGGGCGGGGCGCATTTCAATGGCGGCAACATCACCCCGGTGGCCGAGTTCAACCTGTTCGCCGATCCGCAGGCTGCCGAGGTGGTGCTCAAGAGCGGTGTGAAGCTGACTTACCTGCCGCTGGACGTCACCCACAAGGTACTGACCAGCGATGCGCGCCTGCAGAAGATCGCGGCCTTGAACAACAATGCCAGTAAGGTGGTGGGCGATATCCTCAACGAATACGTCAAGGGTGACATGGAGCACTACGGCATTCCGGGTGGCCCAGTGCATGACGCGACCGTCGTTGCCTACCTGCTCAAGCCCGAGCTGTTCAGCGGGCGCCAGGCCAACCTGGTGATCGACAGCCGTGAGGGCCCAACCTTCGGTCAGACCATCGTCGATTGGTACGACGGCCTGAAGCAGGAGAAGAACGTGTTCTGGGTGGAGAATGGCGATGCCCAGGGCTTCTTCGATCTGCTGACCGAGCGCCTGGCTCGCCTGAAGTAAGTGATATTCCCGGCAGGTGCCAGCCTGTCGGGTGTTACGCCTTCCCTGTATCCGGCGTGCCCGAGTGCTCGCCGGGATACTTCTCGAATATCTGCTCGATGAACGTCTGGGCCGCTTCAGTGCCCAGCTCCCTGATCAATAAGTCGATGCCGATGATCGCCAGCTCTTCGGGGCTGCCGGGGCTATAGGAGCAGTGGCCTTCGGGCCATTTGGCTTTGATGTCGGCGTCGATCGTCACGGTGGCCATGGATGTCTCGCAAGCTCGGAAATGGGCGGGCCGGACAGGCGCTTGTCGAGGGCTTCCGGTCTTGTAGAGTTAAACACCTTGGCGGGCTTTTCGCACTCCGACTTAGGCATGAGGGGAGGGCTGTGCGACACTTGGTCATTGTCTGTTTTCAAAGGGTGCCCGTGTGCAGATCGATTTGAACAACCCTGATGCCTTGACCTTCGAGGCGGTGCGCCAGTTGCTGGCGTCGGCCAGTGACGATGTGCATACCCAGCTGCGAGTGACCAAGACGGGCATTGCCTATATCTCGTCGGGCGTGGTCGGTGGCGCGGAAATCGACGGCCTGCTGTTCAGGCTGGAAACCTGGGCCGCCGGCTCCGGTTATGTCGGCCTTGTAGCGGCTAGCGATGAGGTCTGGGTGACGCAGATTCTTAACGCATTGAAACAGAACTGGCCGAAGCCACCGTTCGATTACATCGATATTTACTGAGTCTGTTCATATCCGGTCACGATTGCTGCATGAAAACGTGGTCGTACCTGATGCAGACTTGCCCGCTGTCTTGGCCAAGAGGCCATTGGCCAGTCCGTTTGTGAAACCAATAGTCAGAGTGGTTGTCGCACTATCTCTGCTTATTTTTGAAAAGGAGGCTTCATGCCTTGGAAGCTCGCGTCATTCGGTACCTTGTTGGCTGCAGTCGTTTTGACAGGGTGCAGCACTTCTTCGCCGGATAAGGATCCGGTAGCGACCGAGAGCGGCCATAGTCGCTGTGAGGCTAAGGCGGCCGAATTCGCCATCGGCAAAAAAGCTTCGCCTGAGCTGCTGGAGCAGGCACGCACTCGCGCAGGTGCGCAGAACGCCCGTATTCTCAAGCCGAATGACATGATCACCCTGGAATACCGTTCCGATCGGCTGAACCTCAACACCGATAACAACCTGGTGATCACTCGGGTCAACTGCGGCTGATCCTGTCGGCGTTTTTGCACCGTGCATAAAAAACCCCGTCACATGGACGGGGTTTTTTTAGCTCGCTGAGAAATTACTCAGGACGAACTTGTGCAGCTTGCATACCCTTTTGGCCTTTCTCAGCCACGAAGGAAACGGTCTGGCCTTCTTTCAGGCTTTTGAAACCGTCGCTTTCAATAGCTTTGAAGTGTACGAACAGGTCGTCACCGCCACCTTGAGGAGTGATGAAGCCGAAGCCTTTTTCATCGTTGAACCATTTTACGGTGCCGGTTTGGCGATTAGACATGGTGTATCTCCAAGAAACATATATTTTCAGTAGTACTGTGCTGCTCAGGCCAACTGGGCACACCGGGCTATCATAGTCGAAATGTTCGACTTGGGAGCCCCCTGGACGTGCCGATTCCCAGGTGCTTGAGTCCGTTTTGTTGCTCCGATCGGCTGAAGGCCCCGGTTTAAGGGGCTTTCAGCGAAAATATTCGGTGATAAAAAAAGCCGTAAAAGCTGCGTAAATTGTGAAAAAAGGTCGGTTTTCAGATCGCATCGAACCTGATTCAAGGCCCTCTCTCGCGCTTTAAAGACTTATTTCACCACCCGGCAAGCGGCAATAGCCTCCAGTGCCTTGGTTCTCAGCGCCGGATCCGGTTGAGTCTGCTTGCTCATGAGTTGTTTGATTTCGTCGGTAGTGAATTTCTCATTGAGCTTGTCCGCACCACAGGCGCAGTGCTTTTCCGCACTTTTCACATCAACGCTCTGGCTGGCGGCAGCCGTGCAATCCTTCATGTATTCGGCGCGTACCCCGGCTGGCCAGGCGGCTTGCGCGCTCAGTGGCAGCAGCAGGGCGAAAGGGGCGGCAAGGGCGAATAGTTGGGTGAGGCGCATGAGTCGAGCTCTCCTGGGGTTGGTACAAGAATGGCGATTCTCGGTGTATTTGAGACCTTGGGTACACATCAAGTTCACTTTGTAGCTTAGAAAGCGCTGCTACGCTGTCCCGGTGGGAAGTACGGCGCGATGACCGTTCATCTGTGCTAGCATGCCCGGCTTGGGTGTTTTCAGGCTCTGGGCGAGTTTCAATCCCACCGCGGTCTATGCCTCTATTTTTCTGATTTGAACTCCAGTCACTCTGGTTCGTTTTACCGGTTGGCCGCAAGGCTCCTGCCACTGTGAGGCAGGCGTTCGTCACGAACGGCCTGGATCGAACCGCGTACTGGCTCATCCCAACCCACGTGACCTTTGGTAGGGGTCACCACTAGGAGAGGAGGCGCCATGCCCACTATTACTCTTCCCGACGGCAGTCAACGTTCATTCGATCATCCGGTTTCCGTAGCCGAGGTCGCCGCATCCATTGGTGCAGGTCTGGCCAAGGCCACCGTGGCCGGCAAGGTCAATGGCAAACTGGTCGACGCCTGCGATCTGATCGACAGCGACGCGACCCTGCAAATCATCACGCCAAAGGATGAAGAGGGGCTGGAGATCATTCGCCACTCTTGCGCTCACCTGGTTGGCCACGCGGTCAAGCAGCTGTATCCGACCGCGAAGATGGTTATCGGTCCGGTGATCGATGAAGGCTTCTATTACGACATCGCCTACGAGCGTCCCTTCACCCCGGACGACTTGGCGGCCATCGAACAGCGCATGCAGCAGCTGATCGAGAAAGATTACGACGTCATCAAGAAAGTCACTCCGCGCGCCGAAGTGATCGAAGTGTTCAAGGCTCGCGGTGAAGACTACAAGCTGCGCCTGGTCGAGGACATGCCGAACGAACAGGCCATGGGCCTGTACTACCACGAAGAATACGTCGACATGTGCCGCGGTCCGCACGTGCCGAATACTCGCTTCCTCAAGTCCTTCAAACTGACCAAGCTGTCCGGCGCCTACTGGCGTGGCGATGCCAAGAACGAGCAGTTGCAGCGTGTCTACGGCACTGCCTGGGCGGACAAGAAGCAACTGGCGGCCTACATCCAGCGTATCGAGGAAGCCGAGAAGCGCGACCATCGCAAGATCGGCAAGCGCCTGGGCCTGTTCCATACCCAGGAAGAAGCGCCGGGCATGGTGTTCTGGCATCCGAACGGCTGGACCCTGTACCAGGTGCTCGAGCAGTACATGCGCAAGGTTCAGCGCGACAATGGCTACCTGGAGATCAAGACTCCGCAGGTGGTCGATCGCAGCCTGTGGGAGAAATCCGGACACTGGGCCAACTACGCCGAAAACATGTTCACTACCGAGTCGGAAAGCCGCGACTACGCCATCAAGCCGATGAACTGCCCGTGCCACGTGCAGGTGTTCAACCAGGGCCTGAAGAGCTACCGCGAGCTGCCGATGCGTCTGGCTGAGTTTGGTGCCTGCCACCGTAACGAGCCGTCCGGTGCGTTGCACGGCATCATGCGTGTGCGTGCCTTCACTCAGGACGACGCGCACATCTTCTGTACCGAAGAGCAGATGCAGGCCGAATCCGCGGCATTCATCAAGCTGACCATGGATGTCTATGCCGACTTCGGCTTCAAGGACATCGAAATGAAGCTTTCCACCCGCCCTGAAAAGCGTGTGGGCTCCGACGAGCTGTGGGATCGCGCTGAAAATGCCTTGGCCGCTGCGCTTGATAGCGCCGGCTTGCCATACGACCTGCAGCCAGGGGAAGGTGCATTCTACGGCCCGAAAATCGAATTCTCGCTGAAAGACTGCCTGGGGCGTGTCTGGCAGTGTGGTACCTTGCAGCTCGATTTCAACCTGCCGATCCGTCTGGGCGCTGAATACGTTTCCGAAGATAACAGCCGTAGACATCCGGTGATGTTGCACCGGGCGATCCTCGGTTCCTTCGAGCGTTTCGTCGGGATTCTGATTGAACATTACGAAGGCGCATTCCCTGCGTGGCTGGCTCCGACCCAGGCCGTGGTGATGAATATCACTGATAAACAGGCAGATTTTGCCCTCGAAGTGGAAAAAACCCTCAACCAAAGCGGATTTCGTGCCAAGTCCGACTTGAGAAATGAAAAGATCGGCTTTAAAATCCGCGAGCATACTTTGCTCAAGGTTCCCTATCTCTTGGTTATTGGAGATCGGGAAGTCGAGACGCAGACTGTCGCTGTGCGTACCCGTGAAGGTGCTGACCTGGGCTCGATGCCCGTCGCTCAATTCTCGGAGTTCCTTGCACAAGCGGTTTCCCGGCGTGGTCGCCCAGATTCGGAGTAATTATTATTAAGCGTGAAATGAGACAAGATAAACGAGCTGCACCGAAAGCCCCGATCAACGAGAATATCTCGGCACGCGAGGTTCGGTTAATTGGCGCTGACGGCGAGCAGATTGGCATCGTCTCGATTGATGAAGCGCTTCGTATTGCTGAAGAAGCCAAGCTTGATCTGGTGGAAATCTCCGCCGACGCAGTCCCACCGGTTTGCCGTGTGATGGACTACGGCAAGTCGATCTTCGAGAAGAAGAAGCAGATTGCCGCGGCGAAGAAGAACCAGAAGCAGATTCAGGTAAAAGAAATCAAGTTTCGTCCAGGGACGGAGGAAGGGGATTACCAGGTAAAACTGCGCAACCTGGTACGTTTCCTGAGTGACGGGGACAGGGCCAAGGTATCCTTGCGATTCCGCGGCCGTGAGATGGCCCACCAGGAGCTGGGGATGGAACTCCTCAAGCGGGTTGAAGCTGACCTGCAAGAGTACGGTTCGGTCGAACAGCATCCTAAGATGGAAGGACGCCAGCTGATCATGGTCATCGCCCCGAAAAAGAAGAAGTAATCAACAGGGCACGGCAGGCCTTCTGATTATGTTTATCAACTGAATGCGGAGTATCCGAACATGCCAAAGATGAAAACCAAAAGTGGTGCTGCTAAGCGGTTTCTGAAAACTGCTAACGGTATCAAGCACAAGCACGCTTTCAAGAGCCACATCCTGACCAAAATGTCGACCAAGCGTAAGCGTCAACTGCGCGGTAGCAGCTTGCTGCATCCGTCTGACGTGGCAAAAGTCGAGCGCATGCTGCGCCTTCGTTAATTTTTGGATCAAGAATAGAGGAAGTAACTCATGGCTCGTGTAAAGCGTGGCGTCATTGCCCGTAAACGTCACAAAAAAATTCTGAAACTTGCTAAAGGCTACTACGGCGCGCGCTCCCGTGTATTCCGTGTTGCCAAGCAAGCGGTAATCAAGGCAGGCCAATACGCCTACCGTGACCGTCGTCAGAAAAAACGTCAGTTCCGCGCTCTGTGGATCGCTCGTATCAACGCTGGTGCTCGTATCAACGGTCTGTCCTACAGCCGTTTTATCGCTGGCCTGAAAAAAGCGTCCATCGAGATCGACCGTAAGGTTCTGGCTGATCTGGCAGTGAACGAAAAAGCGGCGTTTGCTGCGATTGTCGAGAAAGCTAAAGCCACTCTGGCTTAAGTACCCCCGACAGTCACCCGGGCTCACCTCTGTGGGCCCAGGTGTTAAACGTCATAAATAGGGGAAGAGCCTACAAGCTCTTCCCCTATTTTGTATCTGGAGTCTGTACATGGAAAACCTGGATGCGCTGGTCTCTCAAGCACTAGAGGCTGTGCAAAGCGCTGAAGATATCAATGCCCTGGAGCAAATCCGGGTTCAGTACCTTGGCAAGAAGGGTGAATTGACTCAGGTGATGAAGACCCTGGGGAATTTGCCGGCAGAGGAGCGTCCGCAGGTCGGCGCCCTGATCAACGTTGCCAAGGAGCGTGTTACAGAGGCTCTCAATACGCGTAAGGCTTTGTTTGAAGAAGCCGAACTGGCTGCCAAACTGTCCGCCGAGTCCATCGATGTGACCCTGCCTGGCCGCGGTCAGGTCTCCGGCGGTCTGCATCCTGTGACCCGGACTCTGGAACGTATTGAACAGTTCTTCACCCATATCGGCTATGGCATCGCCGAAGGCCCTGAGGTCGAAGACGACTATCACAACTTCGAGGCGCTCAACATCCCTGGCCACCACCCGGCCCGTTCGATGCATGACACCTTCTACTTCAATGCGAACATGCTGTTGCGCACCCATACCTCGCCGGTACAGGTCCGCACCATGGAATCGCAGCAGCCGCCGATTCGCATCGTCTGCCCAGGCCGTGTGTACCGTAGCGACTCCGATATCACCCACTCGCCGATGTTCCACCAGGTCGAAGGTCTGCTGATCGACCGCGACATCAATTTCGCCGACCTCAAGGGGACCATCGAAGAGTTCCTGCGGGTGTTCTTCGAAAAAGAACTGGCGGTGCGTTTCCGTCCTTCGTACTTCCCGTTCACCGAGCCGTCCGCCGAAGTCGACATGGAGTGTGTGATGTGCAGCGGTAAAGGTTGCCGTGTCTGCAAGCAGACCGGTTGGTTGGAAGTCATGGGCTGCGGCATGGTTCACCCGAACGTGCTGCGCATGTCCGGGATCGATCCGGAAGAGTTCCAGGGCTTTGCCTTCGGTATGGGCGCCGAGCGTCTGGCCATGCTGCGTTACGGCGTGAATGACTTGCGCCTGTTCTTCGACAACGACTTGCGATTCCTCGCGCAATTTCGCTAGGTCGCACGCCCGTAACGAATCTTTCAGGAGAGCAGGATGAAATTCAGTGAACAATGGCTGCGCGGCTGGGTAAGCCCGCAGGTAAGTCGCGACGAGCTGGTTGCTCGTTTGTCGATGGCCGGTCTTGAGGTCGATAGCGTGACGCCGGCCGCCGGTGTTTTCAGTGGCGTGGTGGTGGGCGAGGTGCTCAGCACCGAGCAACACCCCGATGCTGATAAGCTGCGTGTTTGTCAGGTCAGCAATGGCACGGAAACCTTCCAGGTCGTGTGCGGTGCGCCCAACGTGCGCCCGGGCCTGAAGATCCCTTTCGCCATGATCGGCGCGGAGCTGCCTGGCGACTTCAAGATCAAGAAGGCCAAGCTGCGCGGCGTCGAGTCGAACGGCATGCTGTGTTCCCAGGTAGAGCTGCAGGTGGGAGAGGGCAATGACGGTCTGATGGAGTTGCCGGCCGATGCGCCGGTAGGCAAGGATTTCCGTGAGTACCTGGAACTGGACGATGCCAGCATTGAAGTCGACCTGACTCCTAACCGCGGTGACTGCCTGTCGCTGGCGGGGCTCGCCCGTGAAGTTGGCGCACTCTATGCCGCACCAGTCACCCGTCCAGTGGTGCTATCCGTCGCGCCTGCGCACGACGAAGTGCGTCCGGTTGAAGTGCTGGCGCCCGCGGCTTGCCCGCGTTATCTGGGCCGGGTCGTCCGCAATGTCGACCTGTCCAGGCCGACCCCACTGTGGATGGTCGAGCGTCTGCGTCGCGCTGACGTACGCAGCATCGATGCGGCTGTGGACATCACCAACTACGTAATGCTCGAATTGGGGCAGCCGCTGCATGCTTTCGATCTCGCCGAAATCAACGGTGGCATCCGTGTACGGATGGCCGAAGAGGGTGAGAAGCTGGTCTTGCTCGACGGCCAGGAAGTGACCTTGCGCAGCGATACCCTGGTTATCGCCGACCATACCCGGGCTCTGGCGATTGCCGGCGTCATGGGTGGCGAACACAGTGGTGTAGCTGCTACCACCCGCGATGTTTTCCTGGAAAGTGCTTTCTTCGACCAGATCGCTGTTGCCGGTAAAGCTCGCTCCTATGGCTTGCATACCGACGCCTCGCATCGCTACGAGCGTGGTGTGGACTGGCAACTGGCCCGTGAAGCCATGGAGCGTGCCACTGGCCTGCTGCTGGAGATCACCGGTGGCGAAGCCGGCCCGATTATCGAAGCGGTCAGTGAGCAGCACCTGCCGTCGATCGCTCCGATCACCCTGCGTGCCGAGCGCATCACCCAGATGCTGGGCATGGAAATCGAGGCACCGGAGGTCGAGCGTCTGCTCGGTGCCCTGGGCCTGAAGATTTCCGCCGATGGAGCAGGGCAATGGCGCGTTGAAGTGCCAAGCCATCGCTTCGACATCAGCCTGGAAGTCGATCTGATCGAAGAGCTGGCTCGTCTATACGGCTACAACCGCCTGCCAGTTCGCTACCCACAAGCGCGCCTGGCTCCACAAGCCAAGACCGAAGCTCGTAGCGATCTGCCTGAGCTGCGTCGTTTGCTGGTGGCTCGCGGTTATCAGGAAGCTATTACTTACAGCTTCATCGATCCGAAACAGTTCGAGTTGTTTAATCCAGGTGTCGAGCCACTGTTGCTGGCCAATCCGATTTCCAACGACATGGCTGCCATGCGTTCGTCGCTGTGGCCGGGGCTGATCAAGGCGCTTCAGCACAACCTGAACCGTCAGCAGGACCGTGTCCGTCTGTTCGAGAGCGGCCTGCGTTTCGTCGGTCAACTGGAAGGCTTGAAGCAAGAGCCGATGCTGGCTGGCGTGGTGTGCGGCACTCGTCTGCCGGAAGGCTGGGCACAAGGTCGCGATGTCGTGGACTTCTTTGACGTCAAGGCCGACGTGGAAGCAGTGCTGGGCTTTGCCGGCGCACTCGATGCGTTCACTTTCGTGCCTGGCAAGCACCCTGCGCTGCACCCGGGGCAAACCGCGCGCATCGAACGTGAAGGTCGTCTGGTTGGCTATATCGGCGCTATCCATCCTGAATTGTCGAAAACCCTCGGTCTCGACCGTCCGGTCTTCGTTTTCGAGCTGGTTCTGGCCGAAGTCGCCTCGGGAAAAATGCCTGAATTCCGTGAGTTGTCGCGCTTTCCTGAAGTACGTCGTGACTTGGCCCTGCTGGCTGATCGCGATGTTGCCGCCAGTGCAGTGCTGGATGTAATCCGTGAGAATGCAGGCGAATGGCTGACAGACCTCAGGTTGTTTGACGTGTACCAAGGTAAAGGTATTGATCCTCATAGAAAAAGCCTTGCAGTTGGCTTGACCTGGCAGCATCCATCGCGCACTCTTAATGACGATGAGGTGAACTCCACGACGCAAAATATCCTCACCTCGCTCGAACACAGGTTGAACGCCACGTTAAGGAAGTGACGTATGGGGGCTCTGACGAAAGCTGAAATGGCCGAACGTCTCTACGAAGAGCTGGGCCTGAATAAACGTGAGGCCAAGGAATTGGTCGAGCTGTTTTTTGAGGAAATCAGGCACGCTCTCGAAGATAACGAACAGGTCAAATTGTCCGGTTTCGGTAACTTCGACCTTCGGGATAAACGCCAGCGACCTGGCCGCAACCCGAAGACGGGTGAAGAAATCCCGATCACGGCACGCCGTGTGGTCACCTTTCGTCCAGGGCAGAAGTTGAAGGCCCGAGTTGAGGCTTATGCTGGAACCAAGTCATAACGACGAGCTCCCGGTCATTCCGGGCAAGCGCTACTTCACCATTGGTGAAGTCAGCGAGCTCTGTGCGGTCAAACCGCATGTGCTGCGTTATTGGGAGCAGGAGTTTCCTCAACTCAACCCCGTCAAGCGCCGCGGAAATCGCCGGTATTATCAGCGCCAGGATGTGCTGATGATCCGGCAGATCCGCGCGTTGCTTTATGATCAGGGGTTCACCATCGGTGGAGCGCGCCTGCGCCTTTCCGGTGATGAAGCCAAAGACGACACCACCCAGTACAAGCAATTGATCCGTCAGATGATCTCCGAACTGGAGGACGTTCTGGTGGTACTCAAGAAATGATTTTCAGCTTTTAAAATACTTCCAAATTTCAAAAGCTTGCGATATATTCTTGAGCGCTTCGTTAAGAAGCAAACCCAGTAACACGCCTAGTCGGGGCGTAGCGCAGTCCGGTAGCGCACTAGCATGGGGTGCTAGGGGTCGAGTGTTCGAATCACTCCGTCCCGACCATATAATTCAATGACTGGGCCGCTTTCGAGCGGCTTTGTTGTTTCCGCCATAGTGACTTTTCGAGTGACCTTGGCCTTTTTCTTCATGCCTCCCTCTTTTCCTCCGCCACGCCTGCTGCATGAAGCCGGCGACCAAACGTATGCTTCAAGCGATGAGTTTTGATCGATGCATACCCTGGGTGGGCGATCCGGTAGCCCATCAACAGACGCTCAGCGTTCGCCTGCAGCTATTCCGTTTCAATGAGATCTTCGTTCACCGGTAGTGGCATACGGTCGTCGTGCTCTAGCTGTGCCTGGCGTAGTGCTGACATAGTCAATCCAGAATGGCGGTACCGGTCCAACAAGACTCGCTGCACTCATTCACTGATTGCCGAGGTGAGGGCGGGGTTGGAGGGAAGGGGTGACTGGCTCTGTTCGAGAGCGTCTATGAAGCAAGCAGTGGAAAAGTAATAAGGAAATTACGTGCTACGGAAGCTCATTTTGATGTTGGCTATTTCGCAGTTGAGTGGCTGCGCTTGGTTTGCCGCGGTTTCACATGGTTCATATGACTGCTATGAGGGATTAGAAACTGAGTATCAGCTCGCCCAGTTCATAGGGCCACTGGCTCTCATTGATCTACCGTTCACGTTTGTAGCTGATACCGCTTCGCTCTCATTCTGTTGGTATTGACGTGGTGTGGTGTCGTCGGCCACGTATTGATCCTGCTGTCACCTTTGTCTTGCGTTACCGAGCGTCAAACCTTGTTCAACGTGCTGGTGGTGCTTGCCCGTCATTCCTGGGGGCGCAGGGTTGACCGAATAGAAACCCGGCCACCGAGCCGGTTTTTTTATTGACCGCCGTTTATCCATTTCTCGGCACTTGCAGGGGGCTGTCGTTTCTCACGTTTAAGGCACGGATTTCCCGAGCATTGAGAACGGAGAGCCAGCATGAAAGTTAACGAGAATGCCCCCGGTAGCTGGTCGCAACAGGGCGTAACGCGAGCCACGAATAGCAACGCGGGCCATGATCCAAAGCGTAAGGAGCCTGAGGTTCCATTGCCTGCGAACGATGAAGCGCCGGTCGATGAAGAGATGATCGACGTAGATGTAAACAACTCGGTGTCGAGTGAGCACCCGGAAGCAGGGAAAAGTGGTCGCTTCGATGATCCTGGTGCAGACACACGGGACGAAAAGGACAATGAGCCTCGTGGCATGCCCGCGAGTGACCCTGAGTCAGGGGCGTGAAATTCAGATCATCCCTTTGCCCGCTCAGTGCGGGCTTCTTTATGCCTCCTTGCAAGAAGAAAAGGGACGTAGCTGTCAGGACTAGCCGAGAAGTGATGCGGTCAGAGGTTTAAAAGCCAGCGTGCCTGGTGATGCCTGGACGCCATTCAAGAAGCGTCGGTCGGCCCCTGACGTTGCTCCTGCTGGCACTGTTCGGACCCAGGGCCGGAAATAGACAGGCTGATACTGATGGGGTCGACATCGCGTCTGCCGACGGTCAGCACGGCTTCCTGCGCACCTTCCAGACTCGCCCCTTGGGAGGCCAGCCACTGGGACACCAGGACTTGCTCTCGCTCGTCATCCACTGCCTGGTCGATGGCTACCGAGGGCGCGCCATAGCGCTGGGTGAGTAGACGAGTCAATTCTTCGAAGCGGGCGCGAATGGCCGAGTCCTGCGCATTCTCCGGCATCTCGACCGCTGTGTAGATTTCGCACAGCCCGGCTTCTTTACCAAACTTGAGTGATAACTGATCAAACCCGGCAATCGGCCTCGGCGGGTGCTCGACCAGCATGAGGTTGCGCCGATCGTTGCTGCCCAGAACCTCGGTGACTGTCCGGGCCTGCTCGGCGGTCATGCCCATCTGCAGGCCGAACGGCCCGTTATAGGCAGCCGCCACCTCTTGTTTGCAGCCGCCCGTGCCCGCTGCGAGTACTGCTAGTAGAAGCAGGGGCAATTTATGTTTGTTCATAGCACTTCCCGTTTTCCATGACAGGTTGAACGCTGATCGGCTGAATCGGGCCGAACCTTCGTTGCTGAAGTTTCCAGCGGAGATACTAACCCTTAATCATGCGAAAGCAGCGGCCGGCTCGCTCTGCTCGGAGCGCTCATCAACTTTCGTCCAGGGATCCTGGATTTGCATGGGCTTGTGCTTCAGGTGACCAGGCCCTCTTTTCAAAACATGGCTATCGCTTGCGTCGTTAAAGTGAAGTTTTCTAGAATTTCGCCGCCGCTTGGCCGGATCAGCCAATCGGTTTCCATCCGCGAGAAAAAAGGAGGTGCCCTATGACCCAGATTCCAACGATGTTTTCGCTACTGAACCATCAACGAAATGCTGGAGGGGCGATCACTGCCCCGCGGAGAAAACCCAATGCGTACGCTTTACCCCGCTGTGCTTCTTGCTCCGATATCCACTCGCGATGAAGAAGCAGAATGTTGCGCGCTGCAAGTGCGTGACGAACAGATCGACTTTATTGCCAGCAACGCCGAATCATTGGAAGAAGCTGCCGAATGTCCTTGGTGTGAACCCTTAGCGGTGCGCGCCGTTCATTCTGGAAAAATGGTCGGCTTCCTTATGCATGCCCTCGACCCGGACGATAACG
The DNA here is from genome assembly GCF_017349615.1 of Pseudomonas sp. GW531-T4. Lineage (NCBI taxonomy): Bacteria > Pseudomonadati > Pseudomonadota > Gammaproteobacteria > Pseudomonadales > Pseudomonadaceae > Pseudomonas > Pseudomonas sp. GW531-T4. Next base: position 79,228 of record NZ_JACMZT010000005.1, on the reverse strand, counting down.
GTCGCTGGCTCTATCGCCTGATGATTGATCGTCAGCACCAAGGTTTAGGGTATGGACGCGCAGCTCTGCGCGCACTGCTGGCATACCTGAGAGGTTTGTCGGGAGGTCCTGATATCACGCTGGGCGTCGCGCCGGAGAATATCGGGGCGCGCAATCTTTATGCCTCCGAGGGGTTTCTAGAGACGGGCGAAGTGCTTGATGGCGAGCTCGTGATGCGCCTGAGGACATAGTGCTCGCGGTTACCGATCGGTATTGCGAGTGCAGGATTGACTGAACAGAAACCCGGCCATCGAGCCGGGTTTTTTCTGCCCGTAACAAACCATCCGGCGTATCCGGAGCGGCCTGACGGAACAGATCGATACAGGCTCAAGAGCAGAGCCTTCGTTGGATGTGTGTGGGGTGAGCTTGCCGATGGCTCAAGTGCTCTCAATGAAGAATGGACGATCAAAAAAGGGCCCACCCCAAGGTGGACCCTTTGTGTTTCTGAAGTGGCCAAAGCCGGCTGGAGCAACACCCTCACACGAATGGAGGGCGTGCCCATCGAGCATCAGACCAGGCTGATCATATCCGCACTGAGTTGCGCGGCGTTGAACCCTACCAGGGTGATGCTGCTGTCTCCCGCCACGATCAGGCTGTCGCTGCCTTGCTGGCTGGTGGCGCTGATGACCGCAGCCGCGGAGGCGAACAGGGATTTGGAGAACACCAACTGATCGAACCCGTTCTGGTGAACGTTGAAGTCGCTGATCAGGTCATGGCCGAACCCGCCCTGGTCGAAGACAAACAGATCGCTGCCCACGCCACCACTGAGGGTGTCGTTGCCCAGGCCGCCGACCAGGATGTCGTTCTGTGAGCCACCGTAGAGGGCGTCGTTGCCACTGCCGCCGAGCAGGGTGTCGTTGCCACTTCCACCGTGCAGCAGATCATGGCCCGCGCCGCCTTCAATAAGGTCGTCACCGCCCTGGCCGAAGATCAGGTCGCGGCCGGCGGTACCCTTCAGGAGGTCTGCCAACTGCGTGCCTTCGGTGGCCTTGGCGTAGCTCTTGTCCGATCCGAACAGGCCTTCGAAGTTGAGCTTGCTGCTGGTCACGGTATAGGCCGGGGTCAAGGCCTGGCCGAGGAGGCCTTCGAACTCGACATGTTCGACGTCGTGCAGCTCCTTGAGGCCGTAACGCCCGCCGGTGTCGTTGAGAAACAGGCTGCCATCGCTCAGGCGCACGGCTTCGTAGCTGGAGACCGTACCCTGCAGGAAGACTTTGTCGTCGCCCACCCCGCCCGCGACGATGTCGGTACCGGTGCTGACCTTGAAGCTGTCGTTGCCGGCGAAGCCGTCCAGGAAGTCATCGTTGCGGCCATCCTGCAACTTGTCCGCGCTGTCCGTGCCGAGGAGAAAGGCCGGAGTGCCGAAGTGGTTGGAGGTGGCGGAGTATTTGTCGCTGACCCAGGTAAAGCTGCGGCTGACCGGGTCGAGGTTGCTGATGATGATGGTGCTGTCGCGCTCGATGTAGTCGTAGAACGTCGACTGGCCGATGCGCTGGATAGGGTTGATGAAGATGCCTTCGAGGTGCGCCACCCAGCCGTTGGGATTGACCACGGAGAAGGGGCCGTTGGGCCAGGTGGGCAGGGCGTAGACCGTGTCGAACAGCACGATGTTGTCGGTGGTCGAGGTGTAGTTGGCATCACTGCCTTTGAGGGCCGCGAGAATGGCGCCGCTCAGGTCGGTCTGTTCGCCGATGAGCCGATGCACGATGTCGTTTTCGAAGCCGAAGTTGAAGATGCCGTCACTGTTGCTGGCCTTGGGCGAGGCCATGCCGAAGTAGTCCGAATCCTTGAAAAAGCCGTCGGCCAGGGTGTCCCTGCCCAGGTACATGCTGTTGGTCACGGAGCCGCCCTGGCTGTAGCCGGTGACCAGTACATCCTTGCCTGTCAGGTTATGGTGAGTGGCGTAGTTCTTGATCGAGTCGAGCAGGTAGTCGTAGCCGTGGATATAGGAGTTGTCGATCATCGCCGGATAGCCCAGCAGGTCCATCGGCGAGTTGGTGCCGGCAATCGAAAAGCCCATTTTGACCAGCTTGCCGCTCTCGTCGTATTGGCCGAATACCTTGGCCTGGGAGCCGGATACGTTCTCGCCCTTGAAGCTGCCTGTCAGGTCGAGGTGGCTGCCGTCGATGCCCAGGTCGCTGGCGCTGATCTCGCGCCAGCCCTTGGGCAGGACAAAGGTGTTGCCTTCGCCCAGGACTGCCCCGGGCAGATTGTAGAGCGCCCCTACCGTCGCTACACCGCTGGTGTAGGTGGCAAGGTTCCAGGCATCTGAAATGAGCACGCGGCCGTCTTGGCCCTTGTAGTCGAATATCGCCATGGTTCGTTTTCCCTCACAAACTAAAAAGTCATGAAAAAAAACAAGAGCTGAAGTCTTCTTGTTCTTCTTCGCTCGGATTGCGGAGCCTGGTGACTGCGTGCCCCGGAATCTGCGCCCAAGCTACTCATTCATGTGGAGGGTGTGGGCCAGGCAAGGGGGGGGTTGGCACGATCGTCCTAGGGAAAGCCCGATCCAGCCGCTATAAATTCAGCGTCATTACAGTTTGGTCAGTTCGAGGCTGGCTCGCAGCCGCCCATCCTCCCTGCCTTTGAGATCGGACGACATGCACGGCAACCTGGCGAAGGTGCCGGACGTGTCGACAGCCGACTGAAAATACCCCGTTGCACAAGGCTGGCCGGGCACATCGAGGTTTCAGCGAAGCCGCACTGAAACCACGTTATGCCCGGCGAACAATCCCGGCCTTACCCCCAGCGCCGGAACAGCACGCTGGCATTCACCCCGCCAAAGCCGAAGCCATTGGACAAGGCGTATTCCATCGCCAGCGGCTGCGCCTGGCCACGAATCAGGTTGAGGCCTTGCGCGCCGGCATCCGGGTTTTCCAGGTTGAGGGTGGCGGGGGCGATCTGGTCGCGCAGCGCCAGGATGGTGAAGATCGCTTCGATCCCGCCGGCAGCGCCCAGCAGGTGGCCGGTGGCCGATTTGGTCGAGGCGATGGCCAGCTCGCTGCTGTTGCCAAACACACTCTTGATCGCCGCCAGTTCGCCTTTGTCGCCCACCGGGGTCGAGGTGGCGTGGGCGTTCAGGTGCTGGACCTGGGACGGCTCGACGCCGGCCTGACGCAACGCCTGTTGCATGGCGCGGCGGGCACCGTCGCCATCTTCTGGCCCGGCGGTCATGTGATAGGCGTCGGCGCTGGTGCCGTAGCCCACCAGTTCGGCGATCGGCGTGGCGCCGCGGGCCAGGGCGTGTTCCAGCTCCTCGATCACCAGCAGGCCGGCGCCTTCGCCCATCACAAAGCCGTCACGGGCCTGGTCGAAGGGCCGCGAAGCACGTTCCGGGGTGTCGTTGAAATCGCTCGACAGGGCGCGCGCGGCAGCGAAACCGGCCAGGCTGACCCGGTGAATCGTGGCTTCCGTGCCGCCGCAGACCGCGACGTCGATCTCCCCGGCACGAATCATCCGTGCGGCGTCGCCGATGGCCTGGACACCCGCGGCGCAGGCCGTCACCGGCGTGCCCAGCGGCCCCTTCAGGCCATGCTGGATCGACACATGACCGGCGGCCATATTGCTGAGGAAGGACGGAATGGTGAACGGCGAAAGACGCCGCGGCCCCTTGCTGTCGGTGGTGCGCACGGCGTCGGCGATGGCCGGGAAACCGCCCACGCCCGAAGCGATGATGGTGGCGGTACGTTCCTGGGCTTCGGCGGTCTGCGGTGCCCAGCCGGCCTGGGTCAGTGCTTCCTGGGCGGCGGCGAGGGCGAACAGGATGAAGCGGTCCATCTTGCGCTGTTCCTTGGGCGCCAGCAGCGCGTCCGGATCGAAGCCGGCCTGCGGGTCCTGGATGCGGTCCGGAACCTGGCCGCCGATGCTGATCGGCAGGTCGCCGATCAGTTCTTCCGGTAGCCGGCGGATACCCGATTGCCCGGCCAGCAGGCGTTGCCAGACCTGTTCGACGCCGCAGCCCAGCGGGGTCAATGCGCCCATGCCAGTGACGACAATGCGTTTATTCATGACCTTCAGCTCCTTCATCTCGAGTGGGGTGTGTCGCTCTATGGACGTCACTATCATCATGAAAGTAACATGCCCGAACCACAAATACGCAACTGCGAACTCCGAGGAACCGCCATGCAACGCAAGACCCTCCTTCACGACGAATGCCCGATTGCCCGCAGTCTGGAGCGGGTGGGCGAGTGGTGGAGCATCCTGATCATGCGCGACGCCCTGCATGGCCTGCGGCGTTTCGAGGAGTTTTCCCGCAGCCTGGAGATCGCCCCCAACATGCTCACCCGGCGCTTGAATTCGCTGGTCGAGGCCGGCTTGCTCGAGCGCCAGGCCTACAGCCAGCGGCCGCTGCGCTACCAGTATGTGCCGACGGCCCGGGGCGAGGATTTTCGTGTGGTGCTGATGGCGTTCGTTGCCTGGGGCAATCGCCATTACGCGCCGGAAGGGGAAAGCGTGCAGATCGTCGAGCGCGCCACCGGCCGGCCGGTGCGGCCGATGATGGCTGACCTGGTCGATGGCCGCCCGGTGCCGCTGGAGCACTGCACGGTCCAGGCCGGGCCGATGGCCAGCGAAGGCATACGTCAGCGCCTGGGGGCGCTGCAGGTGATGGAGGCCAAGGGCGAAGCCTGAAGTGCCGCGGATCGCCACGGCACCTTGGGCTTAACCACCAGCGCCTGTCACTGGTCCTTTTCGCAGTTGATCATCCACGAGGCGCCGAAGCGGTCGACCAGCATGCCGAAACGCGCCGCCCAGAAGGTGGCCTCCAACGGCATCTGCACAGTGCCCTGGTCCGCCAGCGCGGCGAACACCCGCTCGGCCTCGGCGATGCTGTCGACATTCAGCGATATCGAGCAGCCGTGGATCCCCGCGTAAGGCCGATCGGGCGTGCTGTCCGAGCCCATGATGGCCTGGTCGCCCACCAGCAGGCGGGTGTGGATGATCAGGTTGTGATACTCGGCGGGAACATGCTCGCGGGCGGGGCTTTCACCGAAGGTCATCATCACTTCGAGGGTGCCTTGCAGGCTCTGGGCGTAGAACTTGAAGGCGGCTGCGCAATCGCCGTTGAAGATCAGGTAGGGATTGATTTTCATGCTGGTGACTCCCGGATGGCAGGGCAGCGGGCGCGCCGGATAAGCCGGCCCGCTGGCAAAAAACCGATGGATTGAGACCTCCACTAGCAAAGCCTAAACCTGGGTGGCAGTGGGCTTGTTCTTAGACGGTTTTCTCATGGGGCGGTGACGGGTTATCACCCTTGGTGCACTCCCTGTCAGGCCCGCCGCCGAGTCGGCGGCGAGCCTGGGGTGGCGCTATACCAGTCGGGTCTGGGGCATCCCCAGCAGGCCGGTCAGGCGATCCATGATCGCCTGCTGCCGGGCGCGGTCGGCCAGGTAGTCGGCCTCGGCGCTGGCCACATCGGCCGAGCAGTGCGGGCAGGTGGTTTCGTGGCTATGGATGTATTGCCAACAGCTGCGGCACAGGGCCAACCGGGTGGGCAGGCGTCCTTCCTCGGGGGATTTCTGCCCCTGGTTGATCCACGCCAGCTTGATCACCTGGCCGCTGTCGCTGACGCTGCTGACCGTCTCGCCGGTGTCGATGCGTTCGGTGATCAGGTCGAAGCGCCCGACCGCGAACGAGGCCTTGGCGGCGTCCTCGAGTTTGACGATGCGTTCGCGCAGGCCCTTTTTCTGCAGGTCCAGGGCGCGGTAGTGGCAGTACGGATTGTTGCCCGGCTTGCCCAGCAGCGAGTGCGAGGTCCAGGTGCAGCCGCCGCGGCACACGTCGTTGTAGTAGCAGGTGCGGCAATAGCCCCAGAGGTCGTCGACCGAGCGCAGGCGGCCAAAATGCATGCCTTCGCTGTAGTGCCAGATGTCGTGCAGGTTCATGTCGCGCACATTGCCGCCGGAGAACCCCACCGTCGCCAGTGACGGGCAACCCTTCACCGTGCCGTCGGCTTCCAGGGCCAGCACCGTTTGCCCGGCGGCGCAGCCGCTCCAGTGCACGCGCTCGTCACCGAAACCGCGCCACATATGCTCGTATGGGCCGTAGTAACCGATGTTGTTGCCCACGTTCATCAGCAGGCCGCGTTCCTGGCCTTCGCGGTAGAGGCGCGCGAGCAGCGGCATGACTTCCAGCAGTTGATAGGGTTGCAGCAAGAGTTCCGGGTGATCCACCGCGTTGCCCATGGCCACCGTCAGCTGGATCTGCCAATGGGTGGCGCCCAGCTCGATGATCAGGTTCATCAGCTCCGGCAAGTCGGGCAGGGTGGCTGCGCCGATCTGTGTGTTGACGCTGACCGCGAGCCCGGCCTGCTTGGCCCGGCGTAGGGTGTCCACGGCCTTGTCGAAGGAGCCCGGGACGTTGCGCACGGCGTCATGCAAGGGCGCCAGGCCGTCCAGCGAAACCCCCACGCCGTTGAGCCCGGCCTCCACCGCGGCCTGCATTTTCGCCGGGGTGAGGTTGCGCCCGCCGGTCTGGATCGCGCAGTAGATGCCGTGGTCGTGGATGGCCCGGATCAGGCGGGTCCAGTCCTTGCGCAAATAGGCTTCGCCGCCGATCAGGGTGACCTCCCGCGTGCCGAGGGCGGCGAGGGCGTCAATCACGTCGAGGCATTCCTGGGTGTTCAGTTCGTTGGGGCGTCGATGGCCGGCGCGCGAGCCGCAATGCAGGCATTTGAGGTCGCAGGCGAGGGTGATTTCCCAGACCACATGCACCGGTACGTAACGCTTGAGGTCGGTTTCGCTGAGGTAGCGGGCGGGGCGATTGGCTGACATGGACAGTCCTTTGGGCGCACACAGGCGCGCGGCACGAACCTGGTGGATGTCCGCGCCGTCCCTGGCGGTGCCGGCCCGAGCGGACACATGGTTTGCAATGGAAGACCGGGCCTGGCCCCGAGGAAGGAAGGCCAGGCCCGGACGCCACTGCTCAGCGAGCTTCGAGGCGGGCGATCTCGGCGTTCAGCTGCTGCAAGGCGCTGCGCAGCGCATCACTGCTGGCCAGTTGCTGCTCGCCCTGGCGGACGACCGCCTTGAGCTGCGCCAGGTCACCGCTGCTTTGCGCCTGCTGCACCGCCACCGCATACAGCGGCACGGGGTGATGGGGCACAGGCTCGGGGTGCGGGATCGACGCCTGGCTGACCGTGGCGTGCTGCACGTCCTGCCAGTTGCCCTGGTAGCAGTATTTGTAGCTGGCGAAACCGCTGGCCCAGTCGAGCCCGAGAATCCCGTGCAGGTGGAAGGTCGCGGCGATCTGGCTGGTCGGGCCGCTGGGGTTGCCGGTCAGGCTCAGGATGATGTGGCCTTCGGTCGACGGGTGCAGCTGTGCCTTGGAATAGTCGCCCCACACGTCGGCGAAGAAGTTCACCGGCGGGTAAGTGCTCTTGAACACGCGGGCCACGCCGCTGACTTTTTTCTGCACGGTGTTGACCAACAGGTCGAGGGTCAGAGCCGGGGCACCCAACAGCCCCGTGGTGGCTTGGATACGGGTATGGAACAGTCCAGTTTGCATGGTGCAACTCCTTGTTCTTGTTCAGGGAAGTCGGTGGGTTGGCACGCCGTGGTCAGCGCCGCTCGAGCCGGCCGATCTCGTCCTTGGCCGCATCCAGCGCGCTGCGCAGCTGGGGCAACTGGTCCAGTTGCTGCTGGGCCAGGCTGGCCAGGCTCTTCATCTGGGTCAGGTCGCCGCTGGCGATGGCGCCATGGATCGGCGCGGCATACAGCGGGGTGATCGGTGGATACGGCAGCAGGACCGGGCCGGGTTCCAGTGGTATTGGCAGGGCTGACAAGGCGTAGGAGGGTACCGACTCGACGAGGTGGGCCGGTGCGTTCTCCACCGATACCCAGCGCTGGCCGTTGTAGTACTGGTAGTTGGCGATGCCGTTCTTCCAGTCGTGGTCCACCACCAGCTGAATCTTGAAGGTGACGATCGAGTTCGAGCCCGGCCCGCCCTGGTTACCCTGGGCGGTGACCAGGATCTTGCTCGAGCTGGGTGGCATGACGGTCAGGTAAGTGTATTGCCCCCACACATCGGACGGCAGGTCCAGCGGCGGGTTGGTGGCCTGGGTCACCACCGAGGTACCGCGCACGGTCTGCTCGGGGGTGTAGACCAGAAGGTCGAGGGTAAGGCTCGGCGCGCCCGGGGTCGGATTGCCGATCCGGTAGCTGAGCGGAAACAGGCCAACAGGGGACGTAGTGGAACCGGACATGATTGCCTCCATTGCATTAGAAAATGGAAACGGCCTTAGCGCCGTTCCAGACGGGCGACTTCCTGTGCCAACTGCTCGTAAGCGCTGCTCAGATCCTTGGATTCTTTCTGGGATTTATCGCGCTGTTTGAGCAGGGACTTCATCTGCGGCAGGTTGCCGAGGGAGATTGCTTTCTGAATCGCCACTCCATAGGGCGGAATGACATGTTGCGAGGATGAACTCATGGCGTTGCCTTCCGTGGGAGGTTGTAGAGACTGCGCTATCCGGCAGCTTTTGCAGTTAAGCAGGCCGGGCTCGGGGCAAACGCAAGGGCCACTGAATAACTTTGAATAGCCGTTATCGGGAAAAAATATATTCAGGCGGGACAAGCAACTGGCGCGGCGATATAGCGCGTTTGGCAATCAGCAGGGCGCGGCTTACGAAGAATAAATACAAGCGGCGCTGCGCACTTCGACGTCCAGGACGTGGGCGGAAAAGGGCAGGATCGCCCCGGCCCGGCGTCAGGCCACGGCACTCTGCGGCGAGCTGTTCAACAGCCGTTCCAGGGCGCCGCTGAGCAGGTGTTCCAGCAGGGTTTCGCGCTCGTGTTCGGCCAACGGCTGTTCGGCCAGCCAGCCGGGCGCATGGTTGAGCAGGCTGGCGATGGCATGCCCGGTGGCCAGCAGCACCGCGTCGCCGAGCCGCGGCAGCGGGCCGAGGAGCATCAGCAGGCGGCGTTCATATTGCTCGCGCAGCTGGCGCACGCGCTCCTGCTGGTCCGGGTTCAGGCAACCGCTGTCGCGCTCCACCAGGCGGAAATGCCGGGGCAGTTCCCGGTGCAGTTTCAGGTGGGCGCGGATCAGGGTGCGCAGGCGATCGTCCGGCGCCTTGCGCCGCCGTTCGATGCGCCCCAGGGTATCGAGCAGTTCGTCGTAGAACTCTTCGATCAGGTCCAGCAGCAGGTGCTGCTTGCTCGGGTAATGGTGATACAGCGAGCCCGGGGTCAGCCCCAGATGGCTCGCCAGCTCGCGCATGCCGACCTGGCCGAAGCCCTTGCTGGCGAACAGCTCCAGGGCCTTGTCGCGGCTTTCGGCAAAACGCGAGCAACGCTCAGCCATAGCGGTGGAAGCCGCGTTCGGTCTTGCGCCCCAGGTAACCGGCGGCAACCATTTCCTTGAGCAGCGGCGCGGGCCGGTATTTGCTGTCGTTGAAGCCATCGTAGAGGGCTTGAAGGATCGCCAGGAGGGTGTCCAGGCCGATCAGGTCGGCCAGGGCCAGCGGGCCGATCGGCTGGTTGCAGCCCAGGCGCATGCCGGCGTCGATGTCCTCGGCGCTGGCCAGGCCTTCCTGCAACACCAGGATCGCCTCGTTGATCATCGGCACCAGGATCCGGTTGACCACGAAGCCCGGGCGGTTGCCGGCGGTGATCGCGACCTTGCCCAGGCGCGTGGCCATGTCCAGGGCCAGGGTGTGGGTCGCGTCGCTGGTCTGCAGGCCGCGAATCACTTCGATCAGGCCCATCACCGGCACCGGGTTGAAGAAGTGCAGGCCGATAAAGCGCTCGGGCGCGCTGACGCTGGCGGCGAGCTGGGTGATCGACAGCGACGAGGTGTTGGAGGCGATCACACAGGTACTGGCCACCTGGGCGGCGATCTGTTGCAGCACCCGCAGTTTCAGCTCGAGGTTTTCCGTGGCGGCCTCGATCACCAGGTGCGCGTCGACCAGGCTGGCGTAGTCGGTGCTGGTGCGGATGCGCCCCAGCGTCGCCTGTTTCTGTACTTCGTCCAGGCTGCCCTTGGCTATCAGCCGGTCGAGGTTCTTGCTCACCGTGGCCAGGGCCTTTTGCAGGGCGCTGTCGCTGATGTCCAGCAAGGTCACTTCGAACCCGGCCTGGGCACAGACCTGAGCGATTCCGTTACCCATGGTGCCGGCGCCGATCACGCCGATATTCTGCAGATTCATCTTGGCTTCTCTTTCTTCGTCCGGGCGTGTCGCAGAGCAGCGCGAACGCGTCTTGCAATGCAACCTTCGAGGCGCGAGTCTAGTGCCCGCGCCGACCCCGGCCTATGCCAAAAGCGCTCAGCCGCGCTGGCGTTTTTTGCCATGTCCACAGCCACAGAGAGCAGTCATTCCATGCGGGAAAAGGATTCGGTCGCGGTCTACTTCGTGCAGGTCATGGTCCACGCCTTGCGTGAGCGACCCGAGCGCCTGGCCGCGGTGCTGGCCGAGGCGGGCATCGATCCGGCCCTGCTCGGCCAGCCCGAGGCGCGGGTGCCGGCCAGCGCGTTCGCGGCCCTGTGGCTGATCCAGATCCGCGAGCTGCAAGACGAGTTTTTCCGGCTCGATTCCCACGGCCTGCCGCCGGGGGCTTTCGCCCTGATCTGCCGTGGGCTGATCCAGGAGCCGACCCTGGAAAAGGCCCTGCGCCAGTGCCTGGCCAACTTCGGCCTGTTCCTGCGCGACTTTCGCGGCAGCCTCAGTGTGCGCGGCAAGCGCGCGGTGCTGAGCCTCGACAGCCAGCCTCGCGATGAAGCCACCGGGCGTTTTGGCGAAGAGACCTTCCTGGTGCTGATGATCAGCCTGCTGTGCTGGCTCGGCGGGCGGCGCATTGCCATCGACCGCGCCGACTTCCGTTATCCGCGCCTGTCCCTGAGCGACGATGCCTTGCTCTGGGGACCGAACCTGACCTTCGGCGCCGAGCGCACCGAAATCGAGTTCGCCAGCCGTTTCCTGCGCTTGCCGGTGGTCCAGGACCTGGCTTCGCTCAAGGTCTTTCTGCGCAGCGCGCCGCAATGGCTGGTGATCCGTTTTCGCAACCAGCACGGCCTGGCGACCCAGGTCTATCAACGTCTGCGCCGCAGTCACTACAGCCAGTGGCCGACCCTGGAAGCTTTCGCCGGCGAGGTGCAGGTCAGCCCCAGCACCCTGCGGCGGCGCCTGGAGCGCGAAGGCGTGTCGTACCAGGAAATCAAGGACGAAGTGCGCCGCGGCATGGCCGTCGAACTGCTGCGCCAGAGCCGCGCGAGCATTGGCGAAATCGCCGAGCGCACCGGCTTCCAGGAGCCCAGCGCCTTCCATCGTGCGTTCAAGAAATGGACCGGCGAAAGCCCCGGCCGCTACCGCGCGCGGTACCAGCCGCCGACCTGACAGACTGGCGCGCCCGCCTCAGTTCAAACCGACAACCCCAACCCCAACGCCTGCAACTGGCGACGGGTTTCAGCCGCGGACTGATGGTGAATCGCATTCCAGCCCAGGGCGTTGGCGGCGACGATATTCGGCGCGTGATCGTCGATGAACACCAGCTCCTGAGGCGCTACCTCTGGCAGGTGCGCGCGGATGCGTTGCAGGGTGGTGTGGTAGATCTCTGCGTCAGGCTTGATCTGCCGCTCCTGCCCGGACACCACGATGTCGCGAAAACGCTGCAGGAACGGATAGTTGTCCCTGGCATAGGGGAAGGTTTCCTGGGACCAGTTGGTCAGCCCGAACAGCGGCATCTGCGCCAGGTGCAGGTCTTCCAGCAAGGCCACGCCGTCATCCAGCTGGCCGCGGAGCATTTCCGGCCAGCGCCCGTAATAGGCCTCGATCAGGGGCGCATGTTCCGGGTGTTCGGCCACCAGGCTGCGGGTCGCTTCGGCCAGCGTTCGCCCGGCGTCCTGCCGGGTGTTCCAGGCCTGGGTGCAAATGGTGTCGAGGAACCATTGGCGGCGGGCATCGTCAGGGATCAGTTGGCGGTACAGATGGTGCGGATTCCAGTCGAACAGCACGCCACCAAAATCGAAAACCACAGCACGAATTGTCATGAGCACGTCCTTTGAGCGGTTGTGGGTCAGGGCAGACATCCTGCGACGGTAGGCGACGCAATGCAATTTACCGGCGGCCCGGGCCCGGTTTCCGGCGCAGCGACGTGCGCTGCTCGCCGGGCTGTTCGAGCCGGGGCCACAGCCCTCTTTCAGTCGACAATCACCTGTTCGTTCGGGTCATCGCCCAGGCACACCGTCAGCTGTTGCCCGGCCTTGTTGAACGCACAGTTGGGCAAGGCCTGCTGCTTGATGAAGTTCAGCGGTGGGAGGAGGAACACGCTGGCGAGGATCAGCGCGCCGACGGTCCGGGGCAGCAGCACATCCGCGCTAGTGGCGACCGGGCGGGGCTTGAGGCGCCCACGCCGGTACCAGTACAGCCCGCTGAAGACCAAGGCGCAGCCGATCGCCATGGCGTAGTCCAGCTCCCAGGCTTGCGGGCTGAAGATCAGGTTGCCGTCGGCATCGTCCGGGTAATTGATCCGCCACCAGGCGCCCAGCAGCAGCGGCACCAGGCCGGCGACGATCCAGGCCAGGCGGGCGCCGGGCATGCGCGTGAGCAGGGCCAGGCCCAGGCCGAGGGCGCAGAGGAGCCAGATGCCGAGGTACAGCTGAAAGCCCATGGCCCCGCCGAACAGGGTGCCGCTGACGTCCCGGGGGACGATCAGTTGCAGATCGGTAAACACCATCACGGACAGCGGGGCCGCTACGGCGATTCCGCTCAGGACGGCGTTGATCCATAACCACAAAGTGAACAGGCGATGCATGGGCGTACTCGACAAAGACAGGAAAGGGGATGGCACGGGGCGTGCCGGATTCAAGGGAATGGCAAGCCACTGCCGGTGGCGGACAGGGCCGGATCACCAGGCTGGAATGGGCGAGTAGCGAAGGTGCGGATCAGGTGCGCAGTGTCGGGCAGCAGCATGGCTGGCCGGGCAATGATCGGGGCAGGCGCCAACACGTTTCTTCCTTGGGCGGTGTTCGGGGCGCGCAGTATGCAAGGCCACCGCCGGTTTTGCATCAGCCGCCGTGCAGCAGGGCGGGGCACGGAGGCCCCGCCCGAGGGGGTTAGAACTGCTCCGCTTCCAGGCCGAACAGCGAGGAACTGCCGGCGCGGATGCTCTGCTCCAGGCTGAGGATGCGCGGCAGCAGGCGGCTGAAGTAGAAGCGCGCCGTGGCCAGCTTGGCGCCGTAGAAACTTTCGTCCTCGGCGTGCTTGTGCTCGGCCACCTGGGCCATGCGCGCCCACAGGTAGGCGTAGGCCACGTAGCCGAACAGGTGCAGGTACTCGACGCAGGCGCTGCCCACCGCGTTGGGGTTCTGCACCGCCTGTTCGCGCAGCCAGTCGCTGAGGTCTTCCAGGCGCTGCACGGCGTCCAGCAATTCGGCGGCGTAGGCGGCGCCGGGCAGGTAGGCGTAGTCGCGGATCTCGCCGGTGAACAGGCGCAGGGCCACGCCGCCGTTGCCCACCACTTTGCGGCCCAGCAGGTCGAGGGCCTGGATGCCGTTGGTGCCCTCGTAGATCTGCGCGATGCGCACATCCCGCACCAGCTGTTCCTGGCCCCATTCGCGGATATAGCCGTGGCCGCCGAAGACCTGCTGGCCGAGGATGCAACTGTCCAGCCCGGTGTCGGTGAAGAACGCCTTGGCCACCGGGGTCAGCAGCGCCACCAGGGCCTCGGCGTTGTGCCGCTCATGGGGCTGGTCGGCGAACTTGGCCAGGTCCAGTTGCTGGCCGACGTAGCTGGCGAAGGCACGGCCGCCCTCGGTCATGGCTTTCATGGACAGCAGCATGCGCCGCACATCGGGGTGGACGATGATCGGATCGGCGATCTTGTCCTTGGCCACCGGGCCTGCGGGCGAGCGGCTCTGGATGCGCTCGCGGGCGTAGGTGCGGGCGTTCTGGTAGGCGTTCTCGGCGCAGCCGATGCCCTGTATGCCGATCGACAGGCGCTCGTAGTTCATCATGGTGAACATCGCCGCCAGGCCCTTGTTGGCCTCGCCGATCAGCCAGCCGGTGGCGCCGTCGAAGTTCAGCACGCAGGTGGCCGAGGCCTTGATCCCCATCTTGTGTTCGATGGAACCGCAGCTCACCGCGTTGGCCTGGCCCAGGTTGCCCTGGGCGTCGACCTGGATCTTCGGCACCAGGAACAGCGAGATGCCCTTGGGCCCGGCCGGGGCGTCCGGCAGCTTGGCCAGGACCAGGTGGATGATGTTTTCGGTCAGGTCCTGCTCGCCGCCGGTGATGAAGATCTTGCTGCCGCTGATCCGGTAGCTGCCGTCGGCCTGGGGTTCGGCGCGGGTGCGGATGATCCCCAGGTCGGTGCCGGCATGGGCCTCGGTCAGGCACATGGAACCGGCCCAGCGACCTTCGTACATGGGCGGCAGGTACAGCGCCTTGAGTGCCTCGCTGGCGTGGGCGTCGATGGCCAGGCAGGCGCCGGAGCTCAGGGCCGAATACAGGGCAAAGCTGGAATTGGCGGCGTAGAGCATCTCTTCGAACTGCACCGCGAGCATCTTCGGCATGCCCATGCCGCCGTAGGCCGGGTTGCCGCTCAGGCCGACCCAGCCACCCTGGATATAGGTGCCGTAGGCCTCCTTGAAACCGGCGGGGGTGCGCACCTGGCCGTTGTCCCAGGTAGCGCCTTCCTCATCGCCGCTGCGGTTGAGCGGGGCGATCAGCTGGCCGGTGACCTTGGCCGCCTCTTCGAGAATCGCATCGGCGGTATCGGCATCCACCGTCTCCGCCAGGGCCGGCAGCCGGGCCCAGAGTTTGGGCGCGTTGAACACTTCATGCAGGACAAAGCGCATGTCGCGCAGGGGAGCGTTGAATTCGGGCATTGCAGGAACCTCGGGCAAAAGTGGAGGTTGAACGGCCGGGGCCGGGTGATTCAAAAAGGCTAGACCCCGCCGTGCCGACTCCCAGCAGGACAACGACGTGCGCGGGGTTTCTGTCTATTCAAACTAGAGGTTTTTCGCCATGTCGCGCAGGACGAACTTCTGGATCTTGCCGGTGGAGGTCTTGGGCAGTTGGCTGAACACCACGGTGCGCGGCACCTTGAAGCCCGCCAGGTGTTCCCGACAGAAGGCGATGATCTGCGCCTCGCTGACCTGCTGGTGGTCGGCCTTGAGGGTGATGAAGGCGCAGGGCGTCTCGCCCCATTTCTCGTCGGGCCGCGCCACCACCGCGGCTTCCAGCACCGCCGGGTGGCGATACAGCACGCCCTCCAGTTCGATGGTGGAGATGTTCTCGCCACCGGAAATGATGATGTCCTTGAGCCGGTCGCGGATCTCCACATAACCGTCCGGGTGGGTCACCCCCAGGTCGCCGGTGTGGAACCAGCCGCCCTCGAAGGCCTCGGCGGTGGCGCTGGGGTTCTTCAGGTAGCCCTTCATCACCGTGTTGCCGCGCATGAAGATCTCGCCGATGGTCTGGCCGTCGCGGGGCGTGGGTTCGAGGGTTTTCGGGGCGGCCACCATCACCCCTTCCAGGGTCGGGTAACGCACGCCCTGGCGCGACTTGATCTGCGCCCGCTGTTCCAGGGGCAACTCGTCCCAGGCGGCGTGCCAGGCGCACAGGGTCACCGGGCCGTAGACCTCGGTCAGGCCGTAGACGTGGGTCACCTTGATGCCCATTTCCTCCACCGCGCCTATCACCTTGGCCGGTGGCGCGGCCCCGGCGACCATGGCATTGACCGGGTGGTCGATGGCCGCCTTGGCCGAGTCCGGCATGTTCACCAGGGCATTGAGCACGATGGGCGCGCCGCACAGGTGCGTGACCTGGTGCTCGCGGATCAGGTTGAGGATCTTCTGCGGGTCGACCCGGCGCAGGAACACATGCACCCCGGCCAGGGCGGTGACGGTCCAGGGGTAGCACCAGCCGTTGCAGTGGAACATCGGCAGGGTCCACAGGTACACCGGGTGGTTGCCCATGGCCCAGGTCATCTGGTTGCCCAGGGCGTTGAGGTAGGCGCCGCGGTGGTGATAGACCACGCCCTTGGGGTTGCCGGTGGTGCCTGAGGTGTAGTTCAGGGCGATGGCCTGCCATTCGTCATCCGGCCACTGCCAGGCGAATGCCGGGTCGCCCTCGGCGAGGAAGGCCTCGTAGTCCAGCTCGCTGACCGGCTGGCCCTCGCCGTACTCGGGGTCGTCGAGGTCGATCACCAGCGGAGGCTGGTCGAGCATGGCGACGGCGGCGTGGATCACCTCATGGAACTCACGGTCGGCGATCAGCACCTTGGCCTCGCCATGGGCCAGCATGAAGGCGATGGCCTCGGCGTCCAGGCGCACGTTGAGGGCATTGAGCACGGCGCCGATCATCGGCACGCCGAAGTGGGCTTCGAGCATGGCCGGGATATTCGGCAGCATCACCGCCACCGTGTCGTTCTTGCCGATCCCGCGCCCGGCCAGGGCCGAGGCCAGGCGCCGGCAGCGGCTGTAGGTCTGGGCCCAGGTGCGGCGGATCGAACCGTGGATCACCGCCGGGTAATCGGGGTAAACGGCGGCGGTGCGCTCGATGAAGCTCAAAGGGGACAGGGCGATATGGTTGACGGCCGTCGGCGCGAGGCCTTGCTCGTAGATGGACATGGTTCGGGTACCCGGTGGCTGATTGTTAGCTCTATTGGCCGAGACCGTTTTTAACGGCGCTCGGTGACTTATCCGGAGGCTTTTATATACTGCTTGGCAATGGATATGGAAGTACTACCTGAGTTGTATAGTATTTCTACTATATTAATAATTCGCTGATCCAGCCCGCAGGTTTATCGACAATGCCCACCTCCACCCACTTGAGCCGCTGGCTGCACCTGCAGCGTGAAGGCCGGCTGCCGGATTCGCCCTGGCTCGGCCATGACCCGCAACCCAGCCTGTTGCTCGACGCCGAGGCGCGGCCGCTGGACCTGAATCCGGCGCTCCGGCAATGGCTGGATGCCGAGGCGTCGAGCGAGGTCGCGGCGCTGCTGCCGGTCAATCACCCGGCCCTGGTCCGTGCGTGCCTGGAGCAGCAGCGGGCCATCGAAGAGGTCGAGGCCCAGTGGGGCGAGCGGGTGCTGCTCTGGAGCTTTATCCCCGACCCGCACCGGCAACGGGTCCTGGCCCGTTGCCGCGAAGCCACGGCGCAGATCCTCGCCGAGCGCGAGTCGGCCACGGCCCGGCGCCTGTACCGGCTGATCACCGAGAACACCACCGACCTGATTTCCCGGCATACCCCGGACGGCACCTTTCTCGACGCCTCGCCGGCCTCCTGGACCCTGCTCGGCTACTGGCCCGAAGAGCTGCGCGGGCGCCTGGCCCGCAGCCTGTTCCACAGCCAGGACCTGGCCGGGCTGACGCAGCGCACCCGGGACGCCCTGGAGCAGGACGGCTACCACACCATGACCTTTCGCATCCGCCATCGCGACGGCCATTACCTGTGGTTCGAGACCGCCTGCCGGGCGATCCGCGAAACCTACACCGGGGCGGTGGTGGAAGTGGTGGCGGTGTCCCGGGACATCACCTCCCGGGTCCAGGCCGAAGAGAACAAGCGGCGCCTGGCGGAAGTGGTGGAGGCCAACCCCGACCCGGTGCTGTTCATCCAGCCGGGCGGCGCGGTGACCTACCTCAACCCGGCGGCCCGGCGCACCCTGGGCCTGGAGGCCGGGCAGTCGATGCCGGACCTGGCAAGCATCCTCACCCCGGAGGTGCTGCACAGCCTGCAACGCGAAGGCTGGCACCGCGCCGAACACACAGGCCGCTGGAGCATCGAGGCGCGCCTGCAACCGCCGGCCGGCGGCGCGTCGGTGCCGGTGTCGCTGATGCTGCTGGCCCATCGCGCGGCCAGTGGCGAGCGCTTCTATTCCCTGGTGGCCCACGACCAGAGCGAACGGGAATTGCGCGAGGCCCAGCAGCGCCATCACCAGGACGAACTGGCCCACACCGCGCGCCTGGTGACCCTGGGCGAACTGGCCTCGGGCATCGCCCATGAGATCAATCAGCCGCTGGCGGCGGTGGTCAATTATGCCAACGCCAGCCAGCGCTATCTGCAAGCCTTGGATACTCAACCCCAGGCTGTGCAAAAGGTCGCCCAGGGCCTGGAGCGGATCGCCGAACAGGCCACCCACGCCGCCGAAGTGATCAAGCGCCTGCGGGCCTTTTTGCGCAAGGGCGGGCGCCGGGTCCAGGCCCTGGACCTCGCCGAGGTGGCCCGGGAAACGGTGCGCCTGTGCGCCTGGGAAGCGCAGGCCTGCCAGGTGACGATCGAGCTGCGCCTGGCGGATAATCTGCCGCCGGTGTACGCCGACCGGATCTTGCTCGAGCAGGTCCTGTTGAATCTGTTGCGCAACGCCATCGAGGCCAATCGCGAGGTGCATCCGCAGCAGGGCTCGCAGATCGTCCTCGGCGCCCAGGCCAGTGGCGAAGGCGGGGTCGAGGTCAGCGTCAGCGACCAGGGCCCGGGCGTCTCCGCCGAGCAGCTGGCGCAGCTGTTCACCCCGTTCTACACCAGCAAGGCCAACGGCCTGGGGCTCGGGCTGTCCATGAGCCGCAGCATCGTCGAAGGCTTCGGCGGCGACTTGCAGGCCCAGCCCCAGAGCCGCGGCTTGAAGATGTGCTGCCACTTGCCGGCGACGGCCCCGGCGCAAGCCGATTCACCCACCCAACCGACAACAGGAGCAAGGCAATGACGAGTGCGGCGCAGCAGCTGGTGTATGTGGTCGACGACGACCCGGGCATGCTCGACTCCACCGTCTGGCTGCTGGAGTCGGTGGGCCTCAAGGCCGTGCCCTTCACCAGTGGCCGGGAGTTTCTCGAACACTGCGACCCGAGCCTCGACGCCTGCGTGCTGCTGGATGTGCGCATGCCCGGCATGGGCGGGCTGAATGTCCAGGAAGAGCTGCGCCAGCGGGATATCCACCTGCCGCTGATCTTTGTCAGCGGCCATGCCGATGTGCCCATCGTGGTGCGGGCGTTCAAGGCCGGCGCCGTGGACTTCATCGAGAAGCCCTACAACGAACAGCTGCTGCTGGACAGTGTGCAGCAGGCCCTGAGCCGCGCCGACGACCGCCACAGCCGCAACGCCGGGCAGGCCCGGGTCGAAGCGCGCCTGGAGAGTCTTACGCCGCGGGAGAAGGACGTGTTGCTGCCATTGGTGCAGGGCTACAGCAATCGCGAGATCGCCGAGCAGCTGGGGGTCAGCGTCAAGACCATCGACCTGTATCGGTCACGGGTGATGAAACGCATGCAGGCCGAACACCTGCCGGAACTGGTGGGCATGGCCATCGCCGTCGGGCTGGTGGACCCGCTGCAATTGCGCTGAGGCTCGGGCCACCGCACTTTTTGCGTTTTTGCGGTTCTATTCAGGGCCAGGCCGCGCCGATCCCCCGCGCGGCCAGAGTCCAGAACGGTGCCGATGGTTTATCCGCTTTCTCGTTGTTTTCTGCGCGTGTTTTGCCTGCGTATGCTGCGCCAGCCACTGTGGCTGGCGGCTGTCTTGATGGTCTGCGCCAGTGGCTGCAGCCAGCAGCAGGGGCGTGACATGGCCCACCAGTTCAGCAATGGCAAACCCCAGGAGTTCTTCCAGACCAGTGTCGACCGCATGGCCACCCTGAGCATGCGCGACAACCTGCAAAGCCTGTACCTGCTGATGAACAAGCTCTACCTGCGCAACCCCAACCAGTGGCGCGAGTGGGGGTATACCGATGCCACCAGTGCCGCGCGGGATATCCGCCAGGCCATCGAGCAGCAGAAGGGCTTGCCGGCCCTGGGCAACCGTCGCGACCTGGCGGCACTGAGTTATGCCTTGAGCCCGGAGTTTCGTGGCGACCGGGTTGGGGCCTTTATCTATGCGATCGGCAGCATGCTGGTGACTGCCCATGGCGGGCGCACCGAGTTTTTCATGACCGACACTATCGATCCGCAGTTTGTCAGTAACGCTGCGCGCAATATTGAAAAGGCCACCTGGATGCTCAGTCAGCGGCAGGGGGCCAATGGGGAGTTGTTGCTGTTTTCCAATGAGATTTCGGAGGAGGGCAGCAATCTGAGTTTTGCTGTGGAGTTTGGGAAGATTGTGGCGCGCCTCGACCTGCTGACTCAGATGCTTGACGAGCGCTATCGGCGCATCGGGTTGAACTATGCGCAGAGCTTGTTGCTGATGAATTTTTTGCCGGTGCAGTAGGGGCTCGATCTTCTTGGGCACATATTCGTTGCTGCGGCCACGGCTGCTTCTGTAGGAGCGAAGCTTGCTCGCGATGGCGTCGGCTCTGGCGCCGCATTTCTTGGACGGTGTACATATCCATTCCTGCGGTCACGGTCGATGGCGGTGGTGTGGGCCTCTGTAGGAGCGAAGCTTGCTCGCGATGGCGTCTGTTCTGGCACTGCATTTCTTGGACGGTGTACATATCCATTCCTGCGGTTACGGCCACTTAGGGTTCCGCCCTTACGGCGGGTCACTTTGGAAGATCCGGAAGCCGGCCCAGTCCAAAGTAACCAAAACGCTTTGCCCCACCACTCGGTGCCTCGCCTAGGCTCGGCATGCCCGAACGAAGGCATTGATCCGTGGGCCGCCGCCACAGGCCATCCATGGCCTGGGGCGGCTAACCCGGCATCCCTGCCGGGTTACCCACGGCTCAATACCTGCGTTCGGCCATCGTGGTTAACGGGGCGTTCAGATCAAAAGCGAAAGCAACGCGAGGCGGCCTGCCGGCCGGCCTGGCTGAGAATGCAGTCTCTGTAGCCGCTGCCGAGCCCTAGCGAGGCTGCGATCGACCGCGAAGCGGGCGCAGGATCTTGAGACCGCTGGAGGACCTTCGGTCCTATCGCAGCCTCGCCAGGGCTCGGCAGCGGCTACAGGTTTAGCGCCGACTGGCAGGGCGCGCATTTTGATCTACCCGCCCCACCGGAACGAGCAACCGTGTCGAAACTCAAGCCGTTTCGGCGAAATTTTTTTGATCTCGGACCATAGCGTTCAGATCAAAAGCCAAAGCAACGCGGGGCGGCCTGCCGGTCGGCCTCGCGTCCGGGGTTGTGCGTAGGGGGCTTCTCGGTTCTTAACGCCCCAGCTTTTCCATCGCCGCATCCGCCAGGAAAGACGACCGGCTCTTGATGTTGTGCTCCCGTACAAAGCGGTCGATTCGTTGAATCACGTAGCCCGGCAGGGTCACATTGACCTTTTCGGTTTTGCCCAGGTAAGGCGTGATGTCGATATCCAGCATGCCCCAGCCCATCCCCTCGAAGTCGGGGTTGGCGCGGTGCGTGCCGGTGGGCGAGGGCAGGGGAATGGCTTGCCCGTCACGGGCCAGTTCTTCGAGCATGACGTGGGCGATCTCGATGGCGGCGCTGTACGCGGCCTCGAAGGTGTCGCCGGCGGTTACCGCCCCAGGAATATCAGGAATCTGGATGCCGGTAGCAGTGTGCTCGTCACCCCACTCGATGCAGATGGGATATTGCACGGGGATCTCCTCAAAAGGTGCGAAGGCTGAAAGGGCTATATCAGCCCGGCCAGTTTCTGGATGGCCCTGACCGTCCCCCGTGGCAGATCCTTCTTCGGGTGAGGCACCGGAACGGTCTCGGGCCGATAGGGATGCTTGAACAGATGATGGCTGCCGGTAACGCGCTCCAGCACCCAGCCTGCGGCTTCAAGCTCCTTGATCAACTGTCTGCTTTGCACCTCCATCTCCTTATTGGGGTGAGAGGTGCTTTATAACTCCAGGCGCATAATAGCGCAGGTTGAATTGTGTGTCTGGAGTTATGTTTCGGGGCGTGTCATTCAGAGGGCGCGTCGCTATGGAATGGACGCTCCCTGTAGCCGCTGCCGAAGGCTGCGATCGGCTGCGCAGCAGACGCAAATCCTGCCTCCCGGCTTTACCTGTTACACCGCATGGCTAGGTTTGGCGTGCGCTTCGTCGGAGTGCCGCCCAGCCCGATCGCAGCCTTCGGCAGCGGCTACAAATAGCGTTTCAGGCAGTGAGGGCTGTGCTGTGGCCTTTGATCAGAGACTCAAGTGTCGGGGCCGCAACGCGGCCCGAACACACCATTCAATAGCGCTCAGGGCTCCTGCGCCGTGCGCCACTGAATCACCTCCAACACCGCACACCCTTCCCGGGTCAGCAGATGCACCCCTCGGGTCACCCGCGTCAGATCGCAGTCGGAAATATCTTTCAGGTTAAGCGTGGACAGGCTGTCCATCAGGTCGCGCACCACGGTGAAACGATGGGCTGCGCTAGCCGCCAGATCGCTCAAGGGCGCGTTGCTATCGAGGTAGAAAACGGGAGCGTCGGCGTCGTGGGTATCGACGGGGGTGAAGCGGGAAGTTTGATGGTCAATCATCGGTGCAGCTCCTATGAATAGAGCAACCACCTTTCGCGGCCAAGCGAATAAGGGTGGCAGCTGTACGCGGGTTGGCCGACCGGGCATAGGACACCGGCACACCCGAAGGTGTCCCACGCACAGCCGCCATGACACAAAATCGCAGGCACAAAAAAAGCGCCTGCAATGGTGTTTGGACGCTGAAGCGTTCCTATGCTCGACCGGCCAAGGTCGTTCGCGGATTTTGCCGCGAGGGCGAACTATAGGGGCGCCGCTTGAACGGTGCAACCGCGCATTGGTGGGGATGTTTGAGTGGTTGTGTCGGAGCGTTATCAGGGACGGTGGTGGGGCGTAATCACATTGATTTGACGCCCCCTATTGGTGTCGACCCTTTTTTATTTCTGTTGTCGATCATGCGCAAATGTCAGTTCATAACCGAACCTCAAAGCCTGCAAGAGATTTCCTTCCACATGTAGTCGTAGTTGTACTTCAGCCATAGAACCAGCGCCTTATCAAACTGCCTGCGTAACCAATTACGCTTCCGCGCCGCCAGCCTTTCCTCGATCCTGGCTCTGAGCCAGTCGGGGTCAAAGCCTGTCCAGACAGAGGGCAAGACTGCTGCAAGGTTGGAGAAGCACACGGGCGCCACTTCTGAATAAAAGATTTCGTAGAGCACGTCAGGATCGACGCCTTTGACCTGTCGCGCGATGTAGTCGTAATCGGTCGGAAAATAGTTGAATGGCTCAGACAGTGCGGTTCTGACTTCTGTCAGTTGTGGCTCGGTCAGAAAATGTCCCAATGCGAAAACTCCTCCAGTTCCTCATCAAGCGAGTCCGCGACCACGCCGCCTGCGACGCTGTTTGTTCTCAGCATTCAGGATTTGATAAGTCGCCAGCGCAGCGGTCACGAGAACGCCCGAGTTTGCCCATGATCAGCATTTTTTATTGCCTTTCGTGAACTTAACATCGTTCCGGCCGGCAGCTTCCAAAATCATGTAGTGCTGCCGAAGGCTGCGGTCGGGCTGGGCGGCACTCCGACGAAGCGCCCGCCAAACCCGGCCACGCGGTGTAACGGATAAATCCGGGAGGCCGGATGTGCGCCTGCTACGCAGCCGATCGCAGCCTTCGGCAGCGGCTACAAACAGCCTCCCAGGCTCAATAGCGCTCAGGGCTCCTGCGCCGTGCGCCACTGAATCACCTCCAGCACCGCGCAACCCTCCCGGGTGAGCAGATGCACCCCTCGGGTGACCCGCGTCAGATCGCAGTCGGAAATATCTTTCAGGCTAAGCGTGGATAGGCTGTCCATCAGGTCGCGCACCACGGTGAAACGATGGGCTGCGCAAGCCGCCAGATCGCTCAAGGGCGCGTTGCTATCGAGGTAGAAAACGGGAGCGTCGGCGTCGTGGGTATCGACGGGGGTGAAGCGGGAAATCGATTGATCGTCCATGGTCGTTACTCGTTGTAGAGCTTCCACCATTTGCGGCCAAGCAAATTGAGGGTGGCAGCTGTGTGAGGGTTGGCCGACCGGTTTACAACGACACCGGCACACCCGAAGGTGTCCCGCACACAGCCGCCATAACACAGAATCGCAGGCACAAAAAAAGCGTCTGCAATGGTGTTTTGGACGCTGATGCGTCGTTGTAATTCGACCGGCCAAGGTCGTTCGCGGATTTTGCCGCGAGGGCGAACTATAGGGGCGACGCCTGAACGGCGCAACCGTGCATTGGTGGGGATGTTTGAGTGGTTGTGTCGGAGAGTTGGCAGCGACAGTGATGGGTGAGTAATTACCCTGACTTGGCACACTCGTTTGCGTCGGACTACCTCCAGTCGAGGCTTTCTACTACGAATGAGGTTTATAACTCAGCAGCTTAGAAACTGAATAAAACTTGGTTTACGGGTATATATGAGAGGCCGTTTTTGGCCGAAAGAATTGTTCGTGAGGGGGCGGCTTACGGCCAAAAGCAGTCGGTCAGTGTGTCTAAGAAAATAAGGGCGACTCATCTGGCTGGTAGAGAAAATCCATATCTTCCGCGCGAATGTTCCACTTTTCCGCAATCTCGCGTGTGGCACCTGCATTGAGTAGCACGTTTTTAGCCGGTGGAAACAAGCTCGCATAGTGGTGCGCGAAATGGCCGATCAACATCAGAATCACCTGTAGATTGGCTGATCCCAGCATGTACTGATCTCCTAAAGAGATCGCTTGGCCACTCTGAAGCGTTCCGATGAAATCGCTGTGCACATGGCCGCTAAGGAATGGGTAGTACGACGTGAAATAGGTCTTATGTAATCCTGCATCTACGGCTAAATCGTTCCAATGCCAACCTACGTCCCAACTACCTTTGCGAAGGCGAACTTGCTGAGGCTCTGCATAGCTTTGGAAGTGGGGCGAGCTCTGAATAACCGGCCATAGTGCTGCAGCATCTGCTACCGCTCTCTGCCGAGCTACCCGAGCATCATCCGTAGTCGCGGCCATCTTGCTCCGCTTTTTCCAGCCACAATACTCCCACACGTTATGCCGGAACTCTCGCAAAGACTCATTACCGCCGCTGAGAAGCCACGTCATTACCAAGTAGTTTTCAAGTGCAGAGCGAGTCAGGACCGCCATCGACGAGTGGTCGATAAAACTGCCCGGGGGAACTGTCTGACTCCGAAATGGCGAGGGCTCCAGCAATGAGCGCGCCGAGCACATGTGCCGAAATAGTTTCTTGGCTAAGTCATGCTGACTGAACATCCACGCTGGATTATTCACTGTCGGATCGTGTTGTTCTGCCTGGGCTGTGATCATCTCCGCCATCAACCCAATCAGGATATTGAACTCTCTTTCTAGCTCTTCCGCTCGCTGGTACTGCATTCACATCATCCCTTTTGCAACGTCAGATGCACTCGAGCTTAACAGTTAAGTGGGATCTGCTGACGCCGGCGAACGTCCTTGCTACCCGCCACGCACGCGGACTAACCTGTCGGAGTTTCCGCCCCCCTCTGCTGATCAGCGAGATGTCGCTTTGCTAAAACAGATTCTGACTCAGGCAAAACTACCAAAAGACAAAACTACCATCGCCTCGGCGATCAAGGCCTTATTAGCATTTTTTTCACTAGGCACAGTCCATTATATTGGGTTTCTTATGGAGGTACCCTTCGAGATTGTATCCATCGCATCGCTTAAGTTTCTGACAAACTTTGTTGCCACCTTTACGTTCTACCTAACGTTTTGTTACATGGTCACGAAAGTGTTCTCCTTCGCTATATCGCAGTTCTACTACTCTGTGCTTGCTCCCCTTGCAGCTTTAACATTTGCGGCAAGTAAAAAGTTTCCGGGATGGCTAAAAAAACCTGCGAGAAGAATGCACAGAGAAACCAATATGGCGGAGAAGCTCATTTATTGGACATTTTTCTTTATTATATTCAGCTTTATGTTAAATTTTTCGTACTTGAAATTTGACTACTCTACTGTTGGTAAGATGACATGGATGTGGGTAAGCGGCATAACTTTAGCCGCAATACTGAAATGCGGGATACTAATTCGCCCAACAACCCAGGTTCAACGAATTTTAGATAGGAAAAGAGTAGCCCTCAGAAGATCGCTAATACGGGATTATAGTTATTTACTTGCTGGCTCGGCCGTGGCGCTTTCCTTTTACACGGGCATGCTAAGATTTGACAAGATAATGACCGAAGAAGTTATTGATTTCAAAAGCGAGCAATACCAAGGACAAGTCCACGTTCTTTTGAGTATAGATGATGCTTATTTGCTAATCGAAAGTAGTTTCAAAAAGCAAACATTTTTATATCTAACAGGCACGATCATGATGCGATTGCCAACCGATCACAGTAAGTAATTCATGCTTTAATTCAAGCAGGCACTTAACAAGAGGTACACACTCGTAAGTCTACAGATTGTTCTGGCCCGCTTATGATTAATATAGTCATTTTGGAATGCTCTTTAGCAAAGGTGGCCGGTTACTGCCTCTCGTGAGGATTAGAAAATCACTCAAACCTGACCTTCGCCAAAGGCAGCAATCGGCCAATAGCGGTCGCTCGATGTGTCTACGATCGCAAGGGCGATTCATATTTCCCCAATAGGGGCTACCGCATGAGCTTTAATGAAAACTGACAGATACTGACAACGAATTTCTTAGGGTTTCCTTTTGGAATTCTCGCAACTAGGAGGCGTCGTGGACGAAGTAGTTAAATTTTCACTGCCTGTCGTATTGGCTATCCTTGCGTGGTGGCTGAAGCTGGCTCGGGAGCACAGCACTGTTGGTCGAGCTATTTACTCGGAGATCATGGCGCTCACGGAGATAACTAGGCATCGTCACTTCTTGCAGGACTTGAAAATGCGCGCCCAGCTTTATCGCAACGACCCGTCGAGGCTGGCCGAGGAATATAGGATATCGGTGGCTGACCATTATTGCAGGGTTTATGCTGGGAACATTCAAAATATTGGTTGCC
Source organism: Pseudomonas sp. GW531-T4 (assembly GCF_017349615.1). Taxonomy (NCBI): domain Bacteria; kingdom Pseudomonadati; phylum Pseudomonadota; class Gammaproteobacteria; order Pseudomonadales; family Pseudomonadaceae; genus Pseudomonas; species Pseudomonas sp. GW531-T4. The sequence continues at coordinate 52,487 of NZ_JACMZT010000005.1, read as the reverse complement.
TAGACGCGGAACAAGCGGCCCTCATTGTCAGGTTCTACCAGCTTGCGGATAGTGTCGTGAGAGACGTTTCGGAGGGTGGGCAATTGTACCAAGGCACCAGTGATCCAAGTGTTTATGAAGAGAACGCTTTGCTTCTTGAGCAAGCCATGCAGGTTGCAGAGGATCTTAAAAAACTGCGAGAGAGTCAGTCAAACGAGCGCTGGTATCGACGCTGCTGGAGAGCGATCACATGACTGCCCTATGTCGTAGCGGCGGTTCACAGTTCGATTATTCTGTCGCAGGTAGAAGCGTCTGTCTGGATTGGCTAGGTGTCTGTTGAATATGAAACGGAAAGCTTAACGGGTATCTGTTCAAATGGAGGTCATGTATGAGTGGCATTGTTTCCAGAATCAACCAGGGACGATATGACTCTGAGCAGAGCCTGCTGAATCTTCGTGACAACGCTATTAATAAAGATCGAACTGATATTCTGGATTCGGTAAATCAACGCCTTAAAAAGTGCCATCCAAAAATTTATGAGCGGCTCGTAGGGCCGCTTCATGAGCGTAAAAGAGACAAGAAATTCAAATGCTATTGTAATAATCCGCAGAGTCTGCATGTTATTTATCAAGACATTATGAATAACGACGTTCATTTCCATTCGTTAATGTGCGATGCCTGCTGGCAGAAAGATATCGCCAAAACTTGGGGGTACTACGGCTGGGCAAGCAAATTGATTCCACAGAAAACATGGGACGCTTTGTGTGAAAAACGTGCGTATGAAAAATTCGTTGAGTGAATCGACCCCCATTTAGTAGATGTTTTGAGTGACTGCATCTGACCGTTTGCTGCCGGCTGTGATCATTGCAGCATGTGGATCACTTTGTGGTTTGCTCCTTCATACATTAGAAAAGCTCTCAAAAGGTCTCCGTGATTTGGCGAAACCCACGGACATCTATCACCAAGCCCAGAGAACTCAATCCCCCATCACCAGTCTTACAGAATGTGCAACATCCACAGCACCCCAAGATAAACCACCCCTATCCCCAACGGCAGCACACAAAGCAGTCGAACCTGCGAAAAGAACGACGGCACGGCTTCCACCGGAGTCGACTCCTCCAGTTGCTGCAACGTCATGACCGCGACACCTTCTTCTGCTGGGGCATTGAGCTTGGCCTGGATCAGCGGTTCGACTTCTTCGACTTTGCGCATCAGGGTCCGGCCCCAGGTGAACAGGGCTGCGCCGACGAAAATCAGCAGGTAGATCACCAGGAATTTCCAGTGGGGCGGGTTGCTCAGGTGGATGAAGTCGGGGGTCGGGCTGTTGTCCCAGAACCAGTCCAGGGGCCGGGTGTTGTTGTGGACCATGGACACAAAGTCCTTGACCTGGCGGTTGAGGAGCACCGCGGCGTCGCTGTAGCTGTTCATGCGCCAGTGGAGCATTTTCAGGGTGGAAAACACGGTGGAGATCAAGGCGCCGGTGAATAGCAATGCGCCTGCGGCGATGGACAGCCGGTATTTCAGTTGGGCCTGGGTGTAATTCATCTTTGCGTCCTGCGATGAAGAAAAGGGGCGCAATACTATAGTTCGTCGCCCGTGGTCGATAGGGGCGGCCTTGGTTCATGGGCTGCCTTAGGGCCTCGAAGGTTTCAGCCGACCCGCCTGCGACACGCGCAATTTTTGAGCCCCATCTTCGGCTGGACGAGCCAACCCATGCAGCACGTGCAAGACGTCTTTAAACGCTACGCCCCAGGGCTCGTTGACGGTGTTGCAGGGGGTAACCTGCATCTGGATCAGGGCAGTAACCTACAAAGCCCGGCAGTGCGACACTGCCGGGCTTTTTTGTCTGCGCTCACCCGGCCCTGGCGCGTCTCCTATACTGATTCGCGCCGACAGGTTCCAGATACCCGAATGCCGCCCCGTCGGCACCCTCACAGCTACCCCTCCCAGTCACTGCAAGGAGACCAAACATGGCAATCCGCATTGGCGACGAAGCACCCGATTTCACTGCCGACACGACCGAAGGTCCGCTGCACTTCCACGAGTGGATCGGCGATAAGTGGGCAATCCTGTTCTCCCACCCCAAGGACTTCACCCCGGTGTGCACCACCGAGCTCGGTTATATGGCCAGGCTCAAGCCGGAATTCGACAAGCGCAACACCAGGATCGTCGGGCTCAGTATCGACCCGGTCAGCGACCATAAGGCCTGGATTGGCGACATCCAGGAAACCCAGGGGCATGCGGTCAACTACCCGATGATCGGCGACGAAAACCTGGTGGTGGCCAAGCTCTACGACATGATCCACCCCAATGCCAGCGGCGGCGCGCGCACTGCCGTGGACAACGCCACCGTGCGTTCGGTGTTCATCATCGGCCCGGACAAGAAGGTCAAGGCCATGCTGATCTACCCGATGAGCGCCGGGCGCAACTTCGATGAAGTGCTGCGCCTGCTCGATTCCCTGCAACTGAATGCCAAGCACACCGTCGCCACCCCGGTGAACTGGCGCCCGGGCGAGGACGTGATTATTCCCACCTCGGTATCCGACGAGGACGCCAGGAAGAAATATCCGCAAGGCTTCAAGACGCTGAAACCCTATCTGCGGGTCGTGGAACAACCGAAGTAACGCCCACCGACAAGGGCTCGCTCATGGAGCTGGCCTGCGGGGATGACGCGACGCCGGACAGGGTTCACCCGGCAAACCGCCGCGGCGCCGCAGTCACTTCCATGGGGTTGCTTTTAGCCAGGATGGGCAGCCACTGCCCATCCGCGGTTCGAACAGTCCGTTTTGCCTTCGACACCGCTGAGCGCAGGTTGAACCCTGGGCGCGGCTGGATCTGTTGACGCAGATGCTCGATGAACGCTACCGGCGTATTGGCCTGAACCATGCGCAGAATTTGTTGCTGATGAATGCTTGGCCGGTGCAGTAAGCTCGGCCGAGTCCTGGCGGCTGCTGATTTCTATAGCTCCGTCGTCCTGGGTTCGTGCAAGGCAAGTCGCTTTGGATTGTCCGCCCCCATGCTCTGCATCGGATCTGAAACCGATAAGATTCGCCAGCTCACACGGCATATGACGAGCAACGGCAAGGAGAAAACAGGATGGGCAAGATCAGGATAGCGACGCCGGCCGATGCTCCGGCCATTCAGGCAATCTACGCGCCTATGGTGTCGGATACGGTCATCTCGTTCGAGCTCATCCCGCCAACGATCGAGGAGATGGCGGGGCGGATCGAGGCGACACTGGCGACTTATCCCTATCTGGTAGCGGAGTTGGACGGCGCGGTCGTTGGTTATGCCTATGCCAGTCAGCATCGCGCCAGGGAGGCTTATCGCTGGTCGGTGGATGTCACGGTCTATATCGACCCCGCGGCACACCGCCGTGGCATTGGCCGCGCACTCTACCAGCGGCTCCTGCCGATCCTCGAGCAACAAGGCTTCCATGCCGCTTACGCCGGCATTGCCCAGCCCAACGCCGCCAGTGTCGGTCTTCATGAAGCACTGGGCTTCACCCATATCGGCACCTATCCCGAAGTGGGCTTCAAGCATGGGCAATGGCATGGTGTTGGTTACTGGCGCAAGCCGCTGAATACCGTGACGCCGCCGAGAGAAATCGTCGCGTTCAGCGAGGCGAGAGGATACGTGGAACTGTAGGCCTGGATGAAGTCAGCCCGGGAGCGGGGCGCGCGGGCTGAGAGGCCATAGTGATGCACCGCAAACCCTCATGCTCTGACAAGCGCTATCCTTGAGCCTTCCTTCCGCTGCCAGAGCCCGCCCATGCTCGATGTACAAGCCGTCTGCAAAAGCTACGCCACGCCCCAGGGCCCGTTGACGGTGTTGCAGGGTGTCGATCTGCACCTGGAGCAGGGCGGCAGCCTGGCGCTGATGGGTGAGTCGGGCAGTGGCAAGAGCACCTTGCTGCATTTGATCGCCGGCCTGGACAAGGTCGATCGCGGCAGCATCCGCATTGGCGATCAGCAACTGGAGCGGATGAATGAAAACCAGCTGGCCAACTGGCGGCGGACCGAGGTCGGGCTGGTGTTCCAGCAGTTCAACCTGATCGGCAGCCTGCGGGTGGAGGACAACCTGGGGTTCCAGGCGCTGCTGGCCGGGCGTTTCGATGAGCGCTGGCAGGCGCAACTGGTGGAGCGCCTGGGCCTGGGGGATCTGTTGCGGCGCTACCCGGAGCAACTGTCTGGCGGCCAGCAACAGCGGGTGGCCCTGGGCCGCGCCCTGGCCGGCAAACCGCGGCTGCTGCTGGCCGACGAACCCACCGGCAGCCTCGACGAAGCCACCAGCGACGACGTGCTGCAGCTGTTGCTGGAGCTATTGGCCGATACCCCCACCAGCCTGTTGATGGTCACCCACAGCCAGCGCGTGGCCAGTCGCCTGGGGCGGATCGCGCTGTTGCATGGCGGGCGTCTGGCCGGCGCGGGCGAGCACTGAGGTGCGGGTTTTCTGGCACAGCCTGCGGGCGCTGCTCAGCCATTGGCGGCGGCACCCGGTGCAGTTTTTCAGTGTGCTGACCGGGCTGTGGCTGGCCACCAGCCTGTTGACCGGGGTGCAGGCGCTCAACAGTCAGGCGCGGGACAGTTACGCCAAGGCCAGCCAGTTGATCGGCGGCGCGCCCCAGTCCAGCCTGGCCACGGCCAATGGCGCGCCGTTTTCCCAGGAGGCGTTCGTCGGCCTGCGCCGGGCCGGCTGGCCGGTGTCGCCGGTGGTGCAAGGCCGGTTGACGCTCAAGGGCCATGAGCAGCAGCGCCTGCAATTGCTGGGGATCGAGCCGCTGTCGTTGCCGGCCGGTTCGGCGGTCGCCGGCCAGGTGCTGGATTCCGCGCGGATGGTCGAATTCGTCAGCCCGCCGGGCAGTACCTGGATCGCCCCGCAAACCCTGCAAGACCTCGGCTATCGCGAAGGCGATCGGCCGACCACCGCGAGCGGCCAGCCACTGCCGCCGCTGCACAGCCAGGCGGACATGGCCCCGGGGCTGCTGCTGGTGGACATCGGTTTTGCCCAGCCGCTGCTGGGCTTGCCGCAGCAGCTCTCACGGCTGCTGTTGCCGGCGGATTTCGCCGCCAGCGCGCCGGCCTTGCCCGATGCATTCAAGGGCCTGCTGGTGCTCAAGCGCGGCAGTGAGGAAAACGATCTGGCGCGCCTGACCGAGAGTTTTCACCTGAACCTCGATGCCCTGGGGTTCCTGTCGTTCCTGGTCGGCCTGTTTATCGTGCACGCGGCCATCGGCCTGGCCCTGGAACAGCGTCGCGGTCTGCTGCGCACCCTGCGTGCCTGCGGGGTCAGCGCGCGGATGCTGATGGTCTGCCTCTGTGTCGAACTGGGCGGCCTGGCCTTGCTCGGCGGCCTGGCCGGGGTGCTCAGCGGCTACCTGCTGGCCAGCGTGCTGTTGCCGGATGTCGCCGCCAGCCTGCGCGGCCTGTATGGCGCCGAAGTGGCGGGGCAGTTGAGCCTGAGCCCCTGGTGGTGGTTCGGCGGCATTGGCCTGAGCTTGCTCGGCGCCTTGCTGGCGGGGGCCAACAGTTTGCTGCGGGCGGCGCGTTTGCCATTGCTGGCGCTGGCCGATCCCCAGGCCTGGCACCAGGCTTATGCGCGCTGGCTGCGGCGTCAGGCCTGGGTGGCGACGGCCCTGGCGGCGCTGGCTGGCGCCGCCTGGATCTGGGGCGACAGCCTGGGCAGCGGGTTTGTCCTGATGGCGGGCTTGCTGCTGGGGGCGGCCCTGGGGCTGCCGGTGTTGCTCAACGGGTTGCTCAGCGCGCTGCTCGGGCGCAGCCGTTCGGTGCTTGGGCAGTGGTTTCTCGCCGATTGCCGGCAGCAGTTGCCGGCCCTGAGCCTGGCGTTGATGGCGCTGCTGCTGGCCCTGGCCGCCAATATCGGCGCCGGCAGCATGACCGCCGGTTTTCGCCAGACCTTCGACGACTGGCTCGAGCAACGCCTGAGCGCCGAGCTGTACATCAATCCGCAGACCCCGGCGCAGGCACAGGAACTGCAAGGCTGGTTGCCGGAACAACCTGCCATTGCCGCGGTGCTGCCCGTCCGGCAGGTGGCGCTGCAACTGCAAGGCTGGCCGGCAGACCTGTACGGGGTGATCGACCATGCCAGCTACCGTCAGCATTGGCCGTTGCTCGAAGCCCTGGGCGAGCAGCCCTGGACCCAACTGGCCAGCGCCGACACGCTTATGCTCAGCGAACAGACCGCGCGCCGGCTCAAGGTGCGCCTGGGCGATCGGCTGGAGATTCCCGTGCCGGTGGGGCAGTGGGCGCCGCAAGTGGTGGCGATCTATGCCGACTACGGCAACCCCAGGGGCCATCTGCTGGTGAATGCCGAGCACCTGCTGGCGCACTGGCCGCAACTGACGCCCAACCGCTTTAATCTGCGCCTCGAACCGTCCGCCGTGGCGCCGTTGGTAAGCGCCTTGCAGCAGCGCTTTGGCCTCGACGACAGCCGCATCGTCGAACAGGCGCAGCTCAAGGGCTGGTCGAGCCAGATATTCGAACGCACCTTCGCCGCCACCGCCGCGCTCAACAGCCTGACCCTGGGGGTGGCCGGCGTGGCGCTGTTTATCAGCCTGCTGACCCAGAGCCAGAGCCGCCTCGGCCAGCTCGCGCCGCTGTGGGCGCTGGGGGTGAGCCGGCGCCAGCTGATGCTGCTCAACCTCGGGCAGACCTGGCTGCTGGCACTGCTGACCTTGCTCCTGGCGCTGCCGCTGGGCATCGCCCTGGCTTGGTGCCTGGACACGGTGATCAACGTCCAGGCCTTCGGCTGGCGCCTGCCGTTGCGGGTGTTCCCGCTGCAACTGGTGCAACTGCTGGCCCTGGCGATATTGGCCACCTTGCTCGCGTCGGCCTGGCCGTTGCTGCGGTTGTATCGCAGCCAGCCGGCGGATCTGCTCAGGACTTTCGCCCATGAAGATTGAACGGCTGCTTGGCCTGTTGCTGGTGTCAGCCCTGTGCGGCTGCGATAAGGGCGACGAGCCGGCGCAAGGTTTCGCCGGCCTGGGCGAGGACGCCGCGGCGTTCACCCAGGTGGTGCCGGGGCGGGTGTTCAGCTTCCCGGCGGACCATGGCGTGCATGACGGTTTTCGCATCGAGTGGTGGTACCTCACCGCCGACCTCAAGGCCAGCGACGGCCAGCGCTTCGGCGTGCAGTGGACGTTGTTTCGCAGCGCCTTGCGCGCCGAGCCCGACCAGCCCGGCTGGCAGGCACCCAATGTCTGGCTCGGTCACGCCGCCGCCACCTCGGCCAACAGCCATCACGCCGCCGAACGTTATGCCCGCGGCGGAGTGGGGCAGGCCGGGGTGACGGTGCAGCCGTTCAAGGCCTGGATCGACGACTGGAGTTTTACCAGCCAGTCCGCCGGCGCCGATGCCGATCCTGACCCGCTGGCCCACATGCAATTGCAGGCCAGCGGCCCGGGTTTCGCCTACCACTTGCAGCTGCGCAGCGATAAGCCCCTGGTGCTCCAGGGCGAGGGCGGCTACAGCCGCAAGTCCGAGCAGGGCCAGGCCTCCTATTACTACAGCCAGCCGTTTTTCCAGGCGAGCGGCAGCCTGCAGATCGACGGCCAGACCTATCAGGTCAGCGGCCCGGCCTGGCTCGACCGCGAATGGAGCAGCCAGCCCCTGGCGGCCGGGCAGAGAGGCTGGGACTGGTTCTCCCTGCACCTGGACAGCGGCGAGCGGCTGATGCTGTTCCGCGTGCGGGAAAACCACAAGCCGCCCTACATCACCGGCACCTGGATCGAGCCCAACGGCCGCACCCGGACCCTGCACAAGGACGATATCCAGCTCACCCCGCTGGCGGACTCCAAGGTGGCCGGGCGCACGCTGCCCACCCGCTGGCATCTGCGCATTCCCGGCCACGGCCTGGATATCAATGCCGAGGCACTCAACCCCAAGGCCTGGATGAACCTGCGCATTCCTTATTGGGAAGGCCCGGTGCAGTTGAGCGGCAGCCATTCCGGCAGCGGTTACCTGGAGATGACCGGTTATTAACGAGGTATTCGTGAGTACCAGTCATTAGTTATTTACCCAATATTCATTTATCTCTCGCGTCAAACTGTGAGTGGTTTTTTGTTGAACTAATAAAGTGTCGATTCATGATTTCGACTCAATATTCTTTTCCCCTGCGCAGCATTTATCTTTTTTCTCAAAGACGGAGAATTCGCTCAACTTAAATATCACTGAGGTTCTCCGTCATGTTCAGCCTGAAAAAATCCGCAGCCCTGTTCCTTACCTTGCTGGCCTTGTCTTCCGTGGTCGGCGTGCAGGCCGAGGAGTCCGGCGCCTTTGTCGAAAGAAACCGCGCACTGAGCGCGGGCTCGACGCAAAACTGAAGTTTCAAGTTCAAGCGGCCGCTGCTGGAAAGTAGGCGGCCGACTCTTTTGTGTGGCTGAAAACTGGGTTGAAAAGTTGTTCGCCAACCCCGGAGAAAGTTATGAAACCAGGATTATCTGCGATGAAATCCAAACCCATGAAGTTTGCCGCATTGTCGGCCGTCAGCCTGGCGCTGCTGTCGGCGTTGTCCGGCTGCGGTCCGGATCAGGTACTGGCCCCGCCTGCGCCGCCGACGGTTTCGGTGAGCCAGCCGGTGAACCGGCAGATCATCGATTGGGACAGTTTCACCGGACGTTTCGAGGCGACCGATTCGGTGGAAGTGCGTTCGCGGGTCAGCGGCTACCTGGAAAAGGTCGCCTTCACCGACGGCGCCATCGTCAAGAAGGGCGACCTGCTGTTCGTCATCGATTCGCGCTCCTTCCAGGCCGCGGTGGTCCAGGCCCAGGGCAAGCTGGCCCAGGTACGTTCGCAGCTGGCCCTGGCCGAGCAGGAGTATGCCCGGGCCAAGGTGCTGATCGAATCGAAGACCATTGCCCGCAGCCTGTATGACCAGCGCTTGCAGGCGCGGCAGGCGGCCCAGGCCGAAGTCCTGAGCGCCGAAGGCGCCTTGAGCAATGCCCGGCTCGACCTGGAGTTCACGCGCATCACCGCGCCCATGAGCGGGCGGATCAGCCGCAAGCTGATCAGCGAAGGCAACCTGGTCAACGGCGGCAACAACAATGCGACCCTGCTGACCACCATCGTGTCCCTGGACCCCATCGACATCTACTTCGATATCGATGAGCAGAGCTACCTCAAGTACCGCCGCCAGGAGCAGGGCGCCGCGGGCCAGAACCCGGTGCGCATCGCTTTGCCGGGGCAGAGCGAGCCGACCCTGAGCGGGCGCATGGACTTCATCGACAACCGCCTCGACCCGTCCACCGGCACCCTGCGCCAGCGCGCCCGGGTGGCCAACCCGGATTTGCGCCTGAGCCCGGGGCAGTTCGGGCGTGTGCAGTTCTCCGGGCGCCCGAGTTATCAGGCGCTGTTGCTGCCAGACACGGCGATCAGCGTCGATGCCACGCGCAAGGTGGTCTATGTGCTCAATGCGCAGAACCAGGTGGAACTGCGTCCGGTGCAACTGGGCAAGCTGCATGACGGCCTGCGCGAAGTCGCCAGCGGCCTGCTGCCCGAGGACCGGGTAATCGTCGACGGCATCCAGCGGGTGCGCGTCGGCGAGACCGCGACCGCCAGCGAGCAGGCCCTGGCGCTGGCGCCGAAGGCCCCGGCCAGCGAAGGAGCGCCGCTATGAACCTGGGGAAAATCTCCGTCGAACAGCCGGTGCTGGCGATCGTGCTGTCCATCGTGCTGATGATCGTCGGCGGCCTGGCCTACCTGATCCTGCCGACGTCCGAGTACCCGGACATCGCGCCGCCCACCGTGGTGGTGCAGGCGACCTACCCGGGCGCGTCGGCGCAGACCGTGGCCGAGACCCTGGCGATCCCCCTCGAACAGGAGGTCAACGGCGTCGAGGACATGCTCTACATGTACAGCCAGGCGACCTCCGATGGCAGCCTCAACCTGACCGTGACGTTCAAGAGCGGCACCGATGTCGACAAGGCCCAGGTGCTGGTGCAGAACCGCGTGGCCCTGGCCACGCCACGCCTGCCGGAGCCGGTACAGCGCAGCGGCGTGTCGGTGCGCAAGTCGTCGCCGACCCAGCTGTCGACCATCTTCATTTCCTCGCCCAAGGGCACCTACGACCAGCTCTACGTTTCCAACTTCGCTATCCGTACCGTCGCCGATACCCTCAAGCGCATCGACGGTGTGGGTGACATCAATCCGCTGGGCGCCCGTGAATACTCCATGCGCATCTGGCTCGACCCGGAGCGCGTGGCGTCCTTCAATCTGACGCCAGCGGACATCATTGCCGCGGTGCGCGCGCAGAACACCCAGGTGGCGGGCGGGGTGATCGCGCAACCGCCGGTGGCGTCCCAGGCCTTCCAGCCCAACCTGATTTTCGAAGGCCGCCTGAAAGAGCCAGCGGACTTCGACAACATCGTCATCAAGTCCGGCAGCGCCGGGCGCCTGGTGCGCCTGAAGGATGTGGCGCGCACCGAAATCGCCGGCCTGGCCTACGTCAACAACACCTATTACCTGCGCCATCCGGCCATCGGCTTGCAGGTGCTGCAACGTCCCGGCGCCAATGCCCTGGCCACCATGAAGGTGGTCGAGCAGACCATGCAGGACCTGAGCAAGGAATTCCCCGAAGGCATCGAATACAGCATTGGCTACAACCCCACCGCGTTCATCGCCGACAGCATCGGCGAGCTGGGCAAGACCATCTACGAGGCGGTGATCCTGGTAGTGCTGGTGATCCTGGTATTCCTGCAAGGCTGGCGTCCGTCGATCATCCCGATCCTGGCGATTCCGGTGTCGCTGGTGGGGACCTTCGCGGTCATGGCCATGCTCGGTTACTCGATCAACAACCTGACCCTGTTCGGCCTGGTGCTGGCGGTGGGCATCGTGGTCGACAACGCCATCGTCGTGGTGGAAAACGTCGAGCGCCATCTGGCCGAAGGCAAGAGCCCGTTGCAGGCCACGCTGATCACCATGAAGGAAATGGGTGGCGCGCTGGTGGCGATCACCCTGGTGCTCTGCGCGGTGTTCATTCCCACGGCGTTCATTCCGGGGATCTCCGGTGAGTTCTTCCGTCAGTTCGGCATCACCATCGCGGTGGCCACGGCGATCTCGCTGTTCAACTCGGTGACCCTGTCGCCGGCGCTGGCGGCAATGATTCTGCGCCGCCACGACCCCAAGGCGCATCAGGCGCCACGGCGCGGTGTGGCCGGCCTGCTCACGCGCGCAGCGGAAGGTTTCAACCGCGGCTTCCTCAAGCTTTCGGTAGGGTATGCCGGCAGCGTGCGGGGGCTGGTGGCGCGGACTCCATTGATGCTGGCGATCTACGCGGTATTGATCGCGGCCACGGCTTACCTGCTGGTGTCCACGCCCAAGGGCTTCATTCCGGCCCAGGACCGCGGTTACCTGGTGGTGATCGTGCAACTGCCGGAAGGCGCTGCGCTGGAACGCACCAACGAGATTTCCCGGCAGATCGAAGCCATCGCCCTGCAGGTGCCGGGTGTCGATCGGGTGCCGACGTTCTCCGGATTCTCCATGGTCACCGGTACCAGCTCTTCCAACTCGTCCGGCCTGGCGCCGGTGTTCGAGCCCTGGTCCAAGCGCAAGCTGCGCGGCCTGACCTCGGACAAGATCGCCGCCGACCTGCGTGAGCGCCTGAAAGTGGTCAGCGGCGCGTCGGTGATTGTCGCCACGCCGCCTCCAGTCCAGGGCCTGGGCAGCACCGGCGGCTTCTCCATGCGCCTGCAGGACCGTGCCGGCCTGGGCAGCCAGGCCCTGGCCAAGGCCACCGAGCAACTGATCGCCGCGGCCAATGCGACCCAGGGCATGACCGGTGTCTACTCGCCGTTCTCGGCCCGTACGCCGCAGGTGTTCGTCGAGCTGGACCGTGAGCGCGCCGAGATGCTCGGGGTGCCCAGCAGCCAGATCAACCAGGCCATCGAGACCTATTTCGGCTCGACCTACATCAACGACTTCAACCTGGTGGGCCGCACCTATCGGGTGACGGCCCAGGCAGACTTGCCGTACCGGGTCACGCCAGAGGACCTGGCGCGGGTCAAGGTGCGCAACGAGGCCGGTGACATGGTGCCGATCGCCAGCGTCACGCGGTTGCACGAGTCGCTGGGGGTCGAGCGTTTCCCACGCTACAACCTGTTCCCGACCGCGGAAATCAACGGCGACACCTTGCCCGGGCTGGGCTCCGACTTCGCCCTGCAAACCATGGAGCGCCTGGCCGAGCAAACCCTGCCACCGGGCATCACCTACCAGTGGACCGACCTGAGCTACCAGCAGACCACCGCCGGCAACATGGGCCTGCTGGTATTCCCGCTCTGTGTGATCTTCGTCTACCTGGTGCTGGCCGCGCAGTACGGCAGCTGGAGCCTGCCGCTGGCGATCCTGCTGATCGTGCCCATGTGTCTGCTGGCCGCCGCCGGTGGCGTGCGCCTGATGGGCCTGGACATCAACATCCTGACCCAGATCGGTTTCATCGTGCTGGTGGGACTGGCGGCGAAAAACGCCATCCTGATCGTCGAGGTGGCGCGGCAGCAGGAGCAGGACGGGCAGGGCATCGTCGATGCCGTGGTGGAGGCGTGTCGCCTGCGCCTGCGACCGATCCTGATGACCTCCCTGGCCTTCATCCTCGGTGTGCTGCCGCTGGTGCTGTCCGAGGGCGCCGGTTCGGAAATGCGCCAGGCGGTCGGTTCGGCGGTGTTCTTCGGCATGATCGGCGTGACCCTGTTCGGCCTGCTGTTCACCCCGATCTTCTATGTCCTGATCCGCCGTCTCGCCGGGGGCGAGCGGCGGTTGCAGGCCCCATCCAGTGTCTCTGCTTCGGGAGTGGTCCATGAATAACCTGCTGCGTTTTCCCGCCCTGGCCTTTACCGCGGCGCTGCTTGCGGCCTGCGCCGCGCCGACCTTGCCACCGGCTGTCGAGGCGCCCGCCGGGCGTTTCGTCAATGCGCCGCAAATACCGGCGGCGGGCATTGCCGAGCAATGGTGGACGCTGTACCACGACCCCTTGCTCGACCGCCTGGTGGCGCGGGCGCTGGAGGAAAACCTCGACCTGCAGATCGCCCTGGCGCGGATCGATGCCAGTCGTGCCTTGCGCGGCGTCGCGGCCGCCGGCGCGAGCCCCGAGCTGAACCTGGGGGCCAGCGCCGCCCGGCAACGGATCTCGGCGGACCAGGCCGGGTTCAGCGACCCCTTGATTACCGAGCCGCTGAGCCTGGGTCTCGATGCCTCCTGGGAGATCGACCTGTTCGGGCGGATTCGCGAAGGCGTGCGGGCCGCCGATGCCGAGCTGCAGGCCAGCGCGGAAGAGGCGCGTGGGGTCAAGGTGGCGCTGGTCACCGAGGTGGTGCAGGCCTATGCCCAGGCGCGGGGGCTGGAAGAGCGCCTGAGCATTGTGCGGCAGAACGCCGAGAGCCAGAGCCGCACCCTGCAACTGACCGAGCAGCTGTATGCGGCGGGCAGCAGCCCGCAGGCCGATCTGCTGCGGGCGCGTTCCCAGTCGGAATCCACTGCGGCCCAGGTGCCGGCCCTGCAACTGGAGTGGCAGCGCTCGTTGCACCGCCTGGCAGTGTTGCTGGCGCAGCCGAGCGAGGCGCTGTACCAACAGTTCGCCGCCAGCCCGGCGCAACTGAGCGAGGTGGATCTGGTGGCTGCCGGCACCCCGGCCGACCTGCTGCGTCGGCGTCCCGACATCCGTGCCGCCGAGGCCCGGCTGATCGCTGCCTACGCGCGGGTCGGGGTGGCCAAGGCCGACCTGCTGCCGCGCCTGAGCCTGTCGGCGGCCCTGGGCTCGCTGGTCGATGGTGTCAGTGCCGCGAACCTGGCCAGCTCGACTTTCTGGCTGGCCGGTATCAATGCCAGTGTGCCGCTGCTGGACGGCGGACGCCGGCGCGCGGTGGTGGAACTGCGCGATGCCGAGGGGCGCCAGGCCTTGCTCGGCTATCGCCGTACCGTGCTCGGCGCGGTGGCGGAAGTCGAGTCGGCCCTCGCCGCGGCCCGGCGCAATGCCGAGAGCCAGCAGCATCTGGCCAGTGCCGCGGCGCAGGCCAGTTCGGCGGCGCAGCAGATCCAGCGCTCCTGGGCCGCCGGCGAGGCGCCGTTTCTCGATGTGTTGCAGGCCCAGCGGGTCGAACTCACGGCACAGAACGCGCTGTCGCGGATCAAGACCGCGCAGTTGCAGAACCAGGCTGTGCTGGTGCGGGCGCTCGGTGGTTGAACAGGGAGCAACGAATCTGTGGTTCGCGGCGGCATGGGCATTTACAGCGTCTATGCTCAAGCGGCACCGCGCACCTGAAAGGCGCGGGTCTTGTCTTCAATTACAAGGATGAATGTCTATGAAGCCGCTTCATTCTCTGGCCAAAGCCGTTGCCTTGGCCACTCTATTGTCCGCTGCCAGCCTGCATGCTTACGCCGCCGACATTCCGTTGGCCGGTACCGTGGAGGCCGATGAACTGGTGACCAAGGTGCTCTCCGTGGATGCCGCCAAGCATCGCGTGGTGCTGGAAGGCGCCCAGGGCCAGCCGGTGCATGTGCAACTCAGCGACCAGGCCAAGGACCTGGGCAATTTGAAGGTGGGCGATCAGGTCAATGTGCGGGTCACCCACGCGGTGGTGGCGGTGCTGGACACCGATGTGGAAAAAGGCCTGCCGAATTCCGCTGAGCGTGCCGGGGTGGTTCGCGCCACCAAGGACAACCCCAACCCGGGCGGCGAAGCCTATCGCCAGGTGCAGGTGCAACTGAAGATCACCGACATCGACCTGAAGAACAACCAGCTGACCTTCCAGGGGCCGGCGGGCAACAAGAAGGTCCTGGACGTGGAGAAACCGGAAGTCCAGGCCCGCCTGAAAGACCTCAAGGTCGGCCAGAGTGTGGTGGTGACCTACACCGATGTGTTGCAAGTCACGACACAGCACGAAGGTTGACTGAGACCGGGCGCTGGTCGCTGTGGCGGCCGGCGCGCCGGATCTCGGGAGGTCCGTGCGGGGAGTTGAACGAAGGTGAGCGGAATGACAAATTTTCCGTCAGCTTTGTGTTCAGAATTCTTCAGAATATGTGCACGGACTTTCTTTTCCTGTTCGATTAAAATAGTTCTCGTTCGCCCGGTGCAAGGGCTCTTTACCGGTGCATGGATTGCCAGGCCAGAGCACTGGGCGAACACCCTCTTCGGGGTTCCCGCCCCACGATTTCCGTAACGCCGCTCATGCCACCCGCACAGGTTCGACGCCTGTTGCCAGCGGTTGCCAGGAGCGCTCGGCTCCCCCTCCAGCAAGACGCCTTAGCGACACAGCCGCCTGCTGCATTGCCTGTCGCCTTGGCCAGCTTCAGCCTCGGGGCACGGTGGTGCACAGCTGCAGGCCCAGCGCGCGCATGACCTTGACCACGGTATCGAAGCGCGGCTTGGCCCCCGGGGCAAAAGCCTTGTAGAGGCTGGCCCGGCCCTGGCCGGTGGTCTTGGCAATCTGCGTCATGCCCCGGGCCCTGGCGACATGGCCCAGGGCGCGGATCAGTTCGTCGGTATCGCCATCGGCCAGGACCTGGGACAGGTATTCGCTGATCGCCTGGTCGCTGTCGAGCAGGGTGGCGATGTCGAAGGGAACCAGTGTGTCGGACATATCAGAACTCCTTGGCCAGGGAACGGGCCTGGCAGATATCGGCAGGCTGGCTGGACTTGTCGCCACCCAGCAGCAGGACGATGAGGGTATTGCCGCGAACCGTGAAATAGAGGCGGTAGCCGGCGCCTGTATTCACGCGCATTTCCGAGAGACCGCCGCCGAGGTTTTTCACATCGCCCAGGTTGCCCGCCGACGCCCGCTCGATACGCCGAGCGATGGCTATCCTGGCGCGCAGGTCCCGTAGTGTGGTGTGCCATTGGGCAAAGACGGTCGTCTGCAGGATCTCGTAATCCATGAGGACTGTATCCATATAGAGACAAAATAAAAAGGGGTAACGACCCCCAGGCGACTGACGGTGCACCTGAAGGCGTCATGGGAAGGTAAGCAGGAGGGGAGTGGGCGAGGCGGGCTGTTTCGTATCGGCATGTTGTCGATCAGGGCTGGCGAAACACCCTGTAGCCATTGCCCTGCAGCGAGTGCGAAAAAGGGCCAGCATCAGCCGTTCTGGCTGATGCTGTGGGACGCAAAATCAGAGAGTGGGCAGGCCCAGCGCCGCGGCGCATTCCTGGAGCGAGCGCTGTTGGGTGTCGGCGTACAGCTGCAGTTCATCGATGGTCGGGCGCCCCAGGGCCCGCTCGAAAGCCTGCCGGTTGGAGTGGCCGGCGTAGTGGCTTTGCGCATCGTCGCCCAGGTTGGACTGGAAGATCCCGGCGGCGCTGACCGGCAGGAAGTCCTCGTACACCAGCGGCTCGGCCCGCACATGCCCGGCGCGGATCAGCGCCTCCAGGCTCGTCGGCCGGTCCGCCTGCTGGCGCGCGGCCAGGCCCTGGTCGCTGACGAAGTAGCGGAAGTACGCCAGGCCCTGTTCACGCATGGCTTCATGGTTGTCGGGAAAGGCGCGGAAGTGCTCGGCCATCAGTGTGTTGTAACGCTGGGCGTTGGCTTCGTTGGGGAAGTCCCCGAGGGCGTCGCGTGCAGCGTTCAACAGTTGGTCGTACAGCGCCCGGCCTTTGGGGGTGAGGGCGGCGCCGCGCTGTTCGATCTCGCCGAAGCGCGCACTGTGGCTGCCGCGGCTGTCGGGCTGGTCGGTGAAGGATACGGCTTCCTCCAGCGCCTTGAAGCTGGTCTGACGCAGCAGGATCGGGCATTCCCGGCGCGGCGGGCCTTCGATCACCGCCTTGGGCGTGATGCCGTGGGCGGGCATCAGTGCTTGCACCTGGTCGATGTCCAGGGTGCGTGGCGTCAGGTGGTTGATGTGCGGCCCCTTGAACGCCACCACATCGGCGATCAGCCGGTGCTGGGCACTCAGTTGCTGGTACTGCCCGGCCGTGACCGTGGCGCTGTGATGCCAGCGGAAGGTTTCCAGGGCCTGCTCGACGAACTCCTCGGCGGCGCGGTCATCGAGGCCACCCTGGGTTTCGGCCTGTTCGATCAGGGCCAGGGCGCGCGGGGTGAAAATGCTCCGGCGCGCCAGCACCGATTCGGCGAAGTCGCGCAGCTGCGGATTGTCGATCAGCTCCAGGCGCAACAGCGAGGTGAAGACCCGGAATGGGCTGACCTGCAGGGCGCTTTCATGCACCGCGCGAAAGGCCGTGGAATGCACCGGCACGCCGGCCGGGGTGAGGTCGTAGTAACCCACCGGCTGCATGCCCATCACCGCGAACAGCCGGCCCAGGGTCGCCAGTTCCGTGGCGGTACCGACGCGAATGGCGCCGTGGCGTTCCAGGTCCAGGCGCTGGATTTCGCCGGTGCTGCGCAGCTGGCGGGCGATCCTCTCGTCGCTGCCCAGGACCCCGGCGTTGACCTGGGCCACCAGCTCCATCAGGGCGCCGTACAGCGGCACTTCCTCGCGGTACATGTCCGACATCGCCCGTGAAAAACGTTGGCGGATCAGGTCTGGGCTGACGAAGCTCTGCAGGCTCATAAACAAGGATTCCCGGCGTAGTGAGACAAAGAGGGTAGCGGTGTTGGCTGGGCCTGATTCTGGTCGGCGCGGGGTGTGCTGACAAACGAAGTTTCTTCCGGACTTCATTCTGCAAATGAATGCAGGCGGGCAGGGCGGCTGCACGGTTTGCCCTGGGCGGGCATGGGCCCTCGCGGCCAGGCGAGCCGTAGCGGTTTCCGGGGGGCTGAGCGGTGATGGCTATTTGCCGTTGCGCTGATAGACTTCTGAACACGACCGCATCCCATGGCTTGCGTACCGTTCAACGGAGGCGACTTGGCCTTGACGCCGCACAATGGAGGAAAGGGACTTTCACTGGCCAGGAGGCTATACAAGACGCGAATTCTGGGGCTGGCCCTCGGTTTCCTTTGCGTGTCCGCGGGCATGTACCCGCTGCGCCCGCCGCCCTGGGTCTGGGCGTTCATGCTGTTCAATGCCTTCATCTGGCCGCACCTGGCGTACCAGTGGGCGCGCCGCTCGGCAGTGCCGTTTCGCGGCGAGCATCGCAACCTGTTGATGGATGCCTTCCTCGGCGGGTTCTGGGTGGCGGCCATGCACTTCAACCCGCTGCCGACCACCACCACCCTGTCGCTGATGGCGATGAACAATATCGCCCTGGGCGGCGTGCCGTTTTTCCTTGCCGGTTGCCTGGCGCAAGCGCTGGGGATCGCTGTCGGGCTGCTGCTGTTCGGCGTCGGGTTCGTGGCCCAGAGCAGTGCGCTGCAACTCTATGCCTGCCTGCCGATGCTGACCCTGTATCCGCTGGCCCTGGGGTTTATCTGCTACCAGCAGGCCAATGTCCTGTCCCGGCACAAACGCGAATTGCTGGCCCTGAGCCGCACCGACAGCCTGTCGGGCCTGCTCAATCACGGGGCCTGGAAGGACCAGCTGGAAATCGAGTTCCAGCGCTGCCGGCGCCAGACCTCGACCCAGAACCAGGGCGGCGCCATCGCGCTGATCGACATCGACCATTTCAAGGCCATCAACGACACCTACGGCCATGTCGCCGGCGACATTGTGTTGCGCCAGCTGAGCAAGCTGCTCAAGCAGAACCTGCGGATCAGCGACCAGGCCGGACGCTACGGTGGCGACGAGTTCTGCGTGATCCTGCCGGACGTGCCGCTGGAGCATGCCGCCGAACTGATGGAGGCCTTGCGTTGCCGTTTCGGCGGATTGGGCTATGAGCAGAATCCGGCCCTGCAGGTCAGCCTGAGCATCGGCCTGGCCGCCTATTCCCCGGACCACAGCGATGCCCTGGACTGGTTGAACGATGCCGACCAGGCCTTGTACGAGGCGAAAACCACCGGCCGCAACAAGGTCAGCTGCCGCCGCGGCGACCACTCGCCAAAGGCCCTGCTGAACTCCTTGTGAGGCCGCTCGCAGAGCATTGCGCCAGCATGGAGGGTGGCGAATTTGTCAGGTAGGGTGGGCGGGCACCTTCCGACACGAAACAAGGACCGATTCATGACGCAGACTTCCCCTCGCTCATTGCTGGCCGCCCGTATCGGCCTGACCCTTGCCCTTGGCCTGCTGGCCACCCACGCCAGTGCCGCCCCCCACCCCCAGGTACAGAACGATGCGCAGCAATACCAGGGCGACGCCCTGAAACTGCTGGAGCGCCTGGTGAACATCGACTCGGGCTCCGGCTACGAGGCGGGGCTGAACCAGGTGAGCGATATCGCCATCGCCGAGCTGAAGAAGCTTGGCGCCAGCATCGAAAAAGTCCCCAACGGCGCTGCCGGCGGCAGCCATGTGCTGGCCACCCTCAAGGGCACCGGCAAGGCCAGGATCCTGCTGATGGCGCATATGGACACGGTGTTCAAGGAAGGCACCGCGGCCGAGCGGCCGTTCCGCATCCAGGACGGTCGTGCCTACGGCCCCGGGGTGATGGACGACAAGGGTGGCATCGTCGCCGGGATCTATGCGCTGAAGGTCCTGGATAACCTCAAGTTCAAGGACTACGCGCAGATCACCTTCCTGCTCGACGCCAGCGAGGAAACCGGTTCCGAGATCGCTACCGACTTGATCAAGAAAACCGCCAAGGCCCACGACGTGACCTTGAACCTGGAACCGGGGCGCCCGGCCGATGGCCTGGTGGTGTGGCGCAAGGGCAGCGCCACGGCGCTGGTCGAGGTCAAGGGCAAGGCGGCTCACGCCGGCGTCGCGCCGGAGCTGGGGCGCAACGCGGCGATGGAAGCGGCGCACCAGATCCTGCAACTGGGCAAGCTGGGGGATGAAGCGAAGAAAACCACCATCAACTTCACCGTGCTCAAGGCCGGCGACCGGACCAACGTGATTCCCGACCAGGCCACCGCCAAGGCGGATGTGCGGGCGGCGGTGCCGGAGGAGTTCGACCGCATCGAGAAGGACCTGGCGCGGGTGTCGGCCAACAAGCTGATCGCCGACACCGAAGTCAAGACCACCTTGCAACGCGGTTTGCCGCCGATGCCGCAGACCGAGCAGTCCGACGCGCTGGTGGCCATGGCCCAGGGCATCTACGGCGAGCTGGGGCGCAAGCTGACCATCGAGGGCAGCGGCGGGGCGGCGGACTCCAGCCTGTCGGCCGGCGTCGGTACGCCGACCCTGGATGGCTTCGGCATCGTCGGCGGCAATATCCACACCCCCGAGGAGTACGCCGAAGTCGAGAGCGTGGCGCCGCGCATCTACCTGCTGGCGCGGATGATCATGGAGCTGTCGGCCAAGCAGTGATTGCAGGAACAGACGCACTGCATTTTCTGCATGGCCGGACCCTGTAGCCGTGTAGCCCTGTAGCCCTGTAGCCGCTGCCGAGCCTGCGAGGCTGCGATCGACTGCGCAGCAGGCGCAAGGATCTCAAGACCGCTGGAGGACCTGTGGTCCTGTCGCAGCCTCGCAGGCTCGGCAGCGGCTACAGGGGTGGCTACAGGCGCTCACGATCTGCATGCCTATACTCGAAAGCCTCGTCCCCCACAGCGGAGCTTTCAATGAGCAGCAACCACCTCACCGAATACTCTGACGCCAGCCCCGAAGTGCGGGCGGTGTTCGATGACATCATGCGTACCCGTCAGGTCGACCAGGTGAACAACTTCTGGAAATGCCTGGCGGCCCATCCGCCGACCCTGCGGCGTACCTGGGACAGTCTCAAGGAGATCATGGCGCCGGGGGCGCTCGATCCGTTGACCAAGGAGCTGATCTACGTGGCGGTCAGCGTCACCAACAACTGCCCGTATTGCATCGCTTCGCACACCGCCGCGGCGCGCAAGGCAGGGATGACAGAGGCGATGTTCGGTGAGTTGCAGGCGGTGGTCGGCATGGCCAACGAAACCAATCGCCTGGCCAACGGCTACCGGGTGCCGCTGGATGATGCGTTCAAGCTTGAATGAGCCTGTGACCCGCAGGGCTGCGGCCCTCGGCGCTGCTCGTATCGGCCAGCGCCGTCATCAGGTTTTCAGGCCGCCGCTGCCTTGGCCTGGGTGGCGAGCAGCGGCACGGCGCGCACCAGGTCGCCGGGTTGCAGTTGCAGGCGCTTGGCGCTGAGGCGGTCCACCAGCAGGCAGCCGGACACCAGGCGGCCGCGGGCGCTGGTGACGCGGCAGCTTTCCAGGCGGCGGTTGTGGATCAGCCAGGTCGGCGCATCGTCGTCCGGGGTGCCCACCAGCAGCGGCAGCACCTGGCTTTCGCGCACCGCGCGGACTTTGCTCAGCTCGGCCTCGATCACCGGCCCGCCGTCGAAGATGTCGATATGGCCCTGATGGGCAAACCCTTCATGGCGCAGGATGGCCAGCGCCGCCTCGGCGTTTTCGTGAGCCTGGCCGATCGCGGCCTGGGCCGGTTCGCTGAGCAGGCAGGTGTACAGCGGCTGGCGCGGCAGCAGTTCGGCGATAAAGGGTTTGTGGCCAAGGCTGGAGAGGTGGTCGGCCTGGACGAAATCCATCTGCAGAAAGTGCCGGCCCAGGCTGTTCCAGAAGGGCGAGCAGCCGTTCTCGTCGCCCTTGCCGCGCAGCTCGGCGATCAGCTTGTCGCCGAACAGGTGCGGGAACTCGGCGACGAACAGCAGGCGCGCCAGGGACAGCAGGCGGCCGTTGCTGTCACGGCGCTGGTCGGGGCGCAGGAACAGCGAGCAGAGTTCCGATTGGCCGGTCATTTCGTTGTTCAGGAACAGGGTCGGGATCTGCCGCCGGATCCCCAGGTTCGGCGCCGAATTGACGGTCATGCCGACCCGGTAGCTGTACCAGGGTTCGCGCAGGCCCACGGCGCCGGTCAGGGCGCTGATGCCGACCACTTGCTGGTCGTCGTCTTCGAGCACGAACAGGTAGTCGGCGTCGGCCCGTTCCACCTGCTCGGCAAAGGTCCGCTGGGCCCAGCGGATCCGATGGGTCAGGCGATCCTGGTTGGCCGGCAGAGTGGTCAGCCCCAGGCCCGCGCGCTGGGCCAGGGCCATCAGCGCGGGCAAGTCAGTCATGCGTACCGGGCGAACGATCATGATGCAGCTCCTTCTGCGCGCCTGTTGTGGCGGCGAATGCAAACGTGTCCGGGATTCTTCATAGGGCGACCAGCCGTACCGGGTCGCCGGTTTGCAGTTGCAGGGCCTGGAAGCTTTCCGGGTCCAGGTTGACCAGGTCCCCCGGCGCTTCGTCCAGGTGCACCAGGGCGGCCCGGTATTGCCCCAGCCGCTCGTTGCTCGCCAGCCAGGCCCGGCCGCTGCCGCTCTGCGGGCCCGGGCAGGCGTTGGCGATCAGGCTGTGGCGGATGGAGCGAACGCCGTTGTGGCGGGCGTACAGCGTCGGGCCGCCGTCGAACAGGTCGACATAGTGGTTGGCTTCGAACCCCTCGCGCAGCAGGATCTCGTAGGCCTCGCGACCCTGCGGGTGGACCTGGCCGATGCAGTCCTGGGCCGCCTTGGGCAGCATCGGGATGTAGATCGGGTATTGCGGCATCAGGTCGGCGAGGAAGCTGCGGCTTTGCAGGCCGCACAGGCGCTCGGCCTCGACATAGGGCAGGTCGAAGAAGTGTTTGCCCAGGGCATCCCAGAACGGCGAGTGGCCGTCGTCGCTGCTGTAGCCGACGATCTCGGTGATGCTGGTGTCGGCGAAGCGCGCGCCATGGGCGGCGATAAACAGCAGCCGGGCCCTGGAGAGCAGCTCCGCCATGGGCGTGCCGACCAGGTCCGGGTCGATATGAAAGCCGCGCAGCAGGCTGTGGTTGCTCAGGTCCTGGCACAGCGACAGGGTCGGCACGCCGTGCTGCACGTTCAGCTCCCGCGAACTGCTGACGAAAGGCCGGTTGCGCAGGCTGTAGAACGGCGCGGAAAACCCGGCCATGGCGAGGATTTCCGAGCAACCGCGCAGCTGGCCGCGGGCCGGGTCGTGCAGGACAAAAAAGTAGTTCTCCGGCCCCGGCGCCTGCACGTTGGCGGCGAAGGAGGCGCAAGAGTCGAGAATCTTGTCCAGCAGGTGTTGTCGATCGTCCGGCAGGGACGTCACCCCCACCAGGCTTTCACGGGCCAGCCGTTGCAACTCCGGCAAATCGTCTGGCGCAACTGGGCGTAAGACCAGCATGGATGTACTCCTGTATCAAAATGATCGACGCCTGGCCGCGAGACCTGGGCGCCGAACCTGACAATCACTGTCGGTTTCCACGCATTACTGCCACGGCCCGCGAGGGCGGGCGGTGGCACGCAGGCACCTGTCGGCGCCCGCTCGGATTCGCCGGGGCACCTTCATGGTGCCGCGGCGGCCGGGGGTGTTGATTAAAGTGGATCGGCCAGCGCCGTATTGGCGCCCAGCCTGTTGAGGAAAAACAGGTAGACCAGGCCGATGGCGATCCAGATGCAACCGAGTTTCTGCGCATCGACCCCCATGTTGTACATGATCGCGCAGACAATTAGGAAGCCGATCACCGGACAAATCAGGTGACGCACCACTTGGGCCGACTTGTTGCGGCGCCAGTAGTGATTGATCACGGTCAGGTGCAGCAGCATGAAACCGCTCAGGGCGCCGAAGTTCACCAGGGAGGTGAGGGTGTCCACCGAGTTGATGAACAGGTAGCAGATCAGCAGCGACAGCACCGCCACCAGGTAGATGCTGACGTGCGGCGTGTTGTGCCTGGGGTGGACCTTGGCCAGGATCTTCGGCAGCTTGCCGTCGCGAGCCATGCCGAACAGCAGGCGCGACACCGCCGCTTGCGAGGTGATGGCGACCGCCACGCCCCAGGCCAGTGCGGTGGCCACCGCGGTCAGGGTCGCCAGCCAGCTGCCGCCGGCGATTTCGGCGATCTCGTAGAAGGCGGTGTCGGCCGACTTGAAGCCCATGCCGGCGGCCAGGTCGGTGGCGATCCAGGTCTGCACCACGAAGATCGCGCCCATCACCAGCAAGGTAATCAGCGCGGCGCGGCCGACGCTCTTGCCCGGCTCGCTCTTGATCTCTTCGGCCAGGGTGGAAATGGCATCGAAACCGAGGAACGACAGCACGGCGATCGACACGCCCTGCATCAGCATGCCGAAGTGAAAATGCTCCGGGCTGTACAGCGGCGCCAGGGTCAGCTGGCCGTTACCGGTGCCACCGTGCAGGGCGTTCCAGGCGTAGAACAGGAAGATCCCCAGCACCACCAGCTGCGCCAGGAGAAACACGATGTTCATCCGTGCGGTGAAGGTGATGCCACGCAGGTTGACGAAGGTGGCGCTGACCAGGAACGCGAGGATGAAGCCGACCTTGGGAATGTCCGGGTACAGGTGGTTCAGCGCCATGGCCGCATAGACGTACAGCAGCGGTGGGATCAGCAGGTAGTCGAGCAGCATCAGCCAGCCGGCGATGAACCCGACATGGGGGTTGAGCCCGCGCTGGGCGTAGGAGTAGACCGAGCCGGCGATGGGAAAGGCGCGGGCCATGCTGCCGTAGCTGAGGGCGGTGAAGAGCATCGCCAGCATGCCGATGATGTAGGCCAGCGGCACCATGCCCGGTGCTTCCTGGTTCACATAGCCATAGACCCCGAACGGGGCGATCGGGATCATGAAAATCATCCCGTAGACCACCAGGTCGCGCAGCGTCAGGCCGCGCTTGAGTTCCTGTTTGTAGCCGAATTCTTCAATCTCCATGAAGAGGTTCTCCTTGTCAGCCAAAGGGGGGGCGGATGCCTGACGCTGATGTCGATGGACGACCTGGAGCGGCAGGCAATGTATTTGAACCTGGCAGGTTTAAAGACACGCCACGGCGGTTTTTTATAGTTGTTGTACCGGTACAGCAAACAGCTTTTTTACAACCACAGCTCCATCCTGGTTCACAGCCTTTTCTACAACAGCGGTGCCAGATAATCCGTCCAGCACTGTATGGCTTGCGGGGTGCGCAGCAGGTCGTTGCGCACCTCGATCAATACCGAATCCAGGCCGCGGGCATCGCCGTGGGCCGGCACGGTCATGTCGCCCAGGGCGTCGATCTTGTACGGCTCGTTGCCGGCGATCTTCACGTCGTGGACCGACATGCCTTCCAGCAGGCGCCGGGCGTAACCCTCGGCGCGATCGAACAGCACGCCCATCTCCAGCGTGCGGCGCTGGCCGTAGTACAGCGGGGTGAAACTGTGGATGCCCACCACCCGCACCGGCCGGCCCGCGGCCAGGCGCGCATCGATCAGCCCGCTCAGGCGCGCATGAAAGGGCCGGAACAGCTGCTTGCGGCGGTACTCGCGGGTGGCTTCGTCGAGGTGCTGGTTGCCCGGGATCTGGTAGATCTCGCTCTGCAACGGAATGCTGTCGTGGGCCTGGCACGGGCGGTTGAGGTCGATCAGCAGCCGCGAATAATTGGCCGTCAGCAGGGTGGCGCCGAGGGTCTGCGAGAGGTTTTCCGCCAGCTCCAGGGCACCGGGGTCCCAGGCGATGTGCTCGCGCGCCGCTTCCGGGTCCAGGCCGAGGTCGTTGAGCGCCGCCGGGATATAACGGCTGGCGTGTTCGCAGACGAGGATCAGCGGGTGCGCGGAGTCTTCTCGCAGCAGCCGGTAGGCCGGTCGGGTGTACAGCCCCAGTTCAGCGGTTTCAGTACAGGTGTGCATAGTGCTCACAGAGTTGGGCAGGGGTCAGGTGCTCGGTCAGTTTCACTTCCTGGTGTTTGACGGCGAAATAGGTTTCCAGCAGCGGGGCTGGCAGGGCTTGCAGCAGTTCCGGGCAGTTGCGCAGGCAGTCCAGCGCCTGCGGCAACGAGGCCGGAAGGGCGACGATGCCGCGCTCCTGGCGCTGTTCTGCGCTCAGTTCGTCCGGCACTTCGTCGGTCACGGCGCGCAGGGGCAGCTTCTGTTCGATGCCCAGGCGCCCGGCGATCAGCACCGCGGCCATGGCCAGGTGCGGCGAGGCGGTGGCGTCCAGCGCGCGGAATTCCAGGTTGTACTGCGGCGCCACGGGCTTGCCGCCGATGCTCACGGTGGGGCAGATGCGCAGCGAGGCTTCGCGGTTGCGCTGGCCCAGGCAGGCGTAGGAAGCGCTCCAGTGATGGGGCTGCAAGCGTGCGTAGGAAATCGGCGTTGGCGCGGTAAAGGCGCAGAGAGCGGGCAGGAACTTGAGCACCCCGGCCGCCCAGAATTGGCCGAGGGACGACAGGCTGTTGGCCCGTCCTTCCTCATACAGCACCGGCGTGCCATCCAATTTCTGCAGGCTCAGGTGCAGGTGCACGCCATTGCACACTGCGTGTTCCGCGGTCTTGGGTGCGAAGCTCAGGCCGTGGCCGAGTTGCCGGGCGATCTCGCGGGTGATCTCGCGCACGTTCACCGCGCGGTCGGCGGCGGCCACGCCCTGGGTCGGGCGGCAGGTGATTTCGTACTGGTGCTTGCCGTATTCGGGCAGGAACATTTCCGGCTCGACGCCCGCGGCGCGCAAGGCGCTGAGCAGCCAGCCACCGAAGTCCGCGCCCTGGCGCTGGGCCTGCAGGGAGAAGGCCAGGCGTTCCGGTTGCGCGGTGGCACTGTGCAGGTTGAATTCGTGCTCGAAGGCGGCGGTGATCTGCAGCCCCAGCTCGCTGGCGTAGCGCTGCACTTCGTTGCGCAGCAGGGTGCGCGGGCAGGCGGCCCAGGGCTGGCCGTCGGTCTCGCAGATGTCGGCGTGGATAAAGTCCAGCGGCGAGGCGCTGGCGTCCGGGCCGTTGCCGACCTGGACCCGGCTGGCCAGGTCGGGGATCAGCCGCAGGTCGCCACGGGCGCCCCAGGGGTTGGGCTCGGCAATGATGTCCTGCGGGGTCAGCGCGCTGTTGGCCGGGACCCAGCCGCAGCCGGCGCTGGTGTAGCTGTCCAGTTCGTCGCTGGGGAACGAGCGGCCACGGCTGACGCCGATCAGGTCGGTGGTGAGCAGGGTGGTCATGGCCACCGGCTGCAACGGCTCGTTGTTCCGGCTCATGCCTGCATCTCCCGCAGGCGGCCGAGCACGGTCCGGGTATCGGTGATCCAGCAGTAGCCCTTGATCGCATTCAGGCAGGCCTGGTGCCGGGCGTCGGTGTAGGTGGCGCAGGCGTCTTCCACCAGGGTCACCAGGTAACCGCGGTCGGCGGCGTCGCGCACCGCCATGTCGACGCACTGGTCGGTGACGATGCCGGCGACGATCAGGTGACGGGTCTGCAGGTTGCGCAGCACGTAGTCGATGTTGGTCGAGTTGAAGACCCCGGAGGAGGTCTTGGGCAGGACGATTTCGTTCTCCTGCGCCGCGAGCGGCTCGATGATCGCCGCCTGCGGGCTGCCCTTGGGCAGGTGCATGTCCGACAGCTTGTGGTCCAGCGAGCGGTCGCGGCCATCGGCGGTCAGGCTTTCGATAATGGTGTGCAGCACGTTCTGCCGGGCGCCGCGCATGGCCGCCAGGAGCTTCTGCTGGTTGGGAATCACCTGCTCACGGGTGCGCTTGATGAAGTACTCGGCGTCCGGCACCTGCAAATGCGGGTCGAGCTGCGGATCGAGCCAGGCCCGTTGCATGTCCACCAGCAGCAGGGCGGTGCGGTCGAGGGTGAATGGCAGGTCGCGGGGCGAGTGGTGGGGAAGGCAGACCATCCTTATTTGTCCTCCAGCAGGTGAGTGGCGAATTCGTTACGCAGGGCGTCGATGCCTTCCAGGCGTCGGTCCAGGTCGGTGCTGCGCAGGCTCAGGCTGGCGACCAGCGCCTCGACCTGGGCCAGGGCCGGCACCAGGGTGTCGAAGGCCGAGGCCGACTCCACCGGGGCGCTGATGATCAGGTCCGCCAGCTCCCGCAGGGGCGAGGCGTAGATGTCGGTGAACAGCACCACCCGCGCATGCCGCGCCTTGGCCGCGCTGGCCACGCGCAGGGCCTGGCTCTGGTAGCGGCGGTAGTCGAACAGCAGGACGATGTCCTGGCGCTGCACGTCATACAGGCGGTCGGGCAGTTGCGCGTTGTCGTCCAGGGCCATGCAGCCGGGGCGCATCAGGCGCAGGTGATTGAGCAGGTAGCTGGCGAGAAAGTTGCTGAAGCGCCCGCCGTAGCAGTACAGCGCGTGCCGGCTGTCCAGCAGCCAGTCGACCAGGATGCGCACGTCTTCGGGCTGGGTCAGGGCCTGGGTCTGTTCCAGGCTGCGCAGGCTGCCTTGCAGGTAATGGCTCCAGGCATCGTCCCGAGGGACCTGGGCCCGCGGTTGCAACAGGGTGCTGGGCGAACGCAGGCGATCGTCCATGTCGCTGAGCAACGCTTCCTGGAACTGCGCATAACCGCCGAAGCCGAGTTTTTTCACCAGCCGCACGATGGTCGGGTCGCTGACGCCAGCGTGCTCGGCCAGCCGCGACATGGGCCCCAGGCCGTTGCGCGGGTAATGGTCGAGCAGGGCACGGATGACCTTGCGCTCCGAAGGCGTGAGGTCGAGGGCCGGGTCGGTGATCTGGTCTCTGAGAGACGGCATAAAACGCCTTCGCGAGTGGAATGTCGTTTTTGTTTCACTGAAAGTGAAAACAGTATTTATGTAATTTACGCTACATGTCTAGTGAAAAATGGAAGCGCCCGCAAACGCCCCAAAAGAGGGCGAAAAAGCCCAGGTTTATTGGCTGTTCGAGGTTTTTTGGGGCACGCCATCAGCGCGGCAGGGTGCCGCGAAAGGCCGCGCTCAGGGCGCGCAGGGTTTCCTCGGAGCGGGCGTCGGTGGGCCGCGCAAGCAGGACGATTTCGCTGACCGGCAACAGCGGCAGGCCGAGGCGTTCGCCGACTTCGATCGCGCCGGCCGGCGCCACCCGATGGGCCAGCGCCGCCACTCCGAGCCCGGCGCTGACCGCGGCGCAGACGGCCATCACGCCACCGCCGATAAACACTTCGGTCCAGGGAATACCGGCCTCGTCCAGCACGCGCACCGCCACATGCCGCACGCCACAGGGCGCGGCCATGGTCGCCAGCCGCAGCGGGGTACCCGGCGCCTGCTGCCAGGCCGGCGCGGCGAACCAGCCGAAGCGCTCGACCACCAGCACCTCGCCATCCTGGCGCGCGCCTTCGTTGCGCACGATGACCGCGTCCAGTTCCTCGCGGTCGAAGGCCGCCGTCAGGTCCCGGGAGGAGGCGATGCGCACCTCGATGATCAGCAACGGATCGTAGGCGGCGATGCGGCTCAGCAGTTGCGGCAGTTCCGCGCCGGCGACGTGGTCGCTGATGCCGATGACCAGCCGTCGCGCCGGTGCCGCCTGCATGTCGCCCAGGGCCCGCTCATGGGCGCGCAGCAGGTCGCGGGCGGCCTGCATGAACTGCTCGCCGACCAGGGTCAGGCGCACATGCCGCGGCGTGCGCTCCAGCAGGCGATAGCCGAGGCGTTCCTCCAGGCGCTTGAGCTTGAGGCTGATGGCGGCCTGGGAAGTGTCCAGCGCCTGGGCGGCGCGGGTGAAGCTGCCGAAGTCGGCGATCAGCACGAAGGCGTGCACGGTGTCGATGTCCAGCGGCCTGAGGGGTTCGCTCATATCGGATACTTATCGCAGATATATTTGCCGATATCTTGTTGTAATGGCTGGCCCTGCGCAAGCTGGCAACACCTTCACGCACAGGAGCATCGCCATGTTGGCCAAACAGTATTCGCACCGCCTGCCCGCCGATTACGACATGGGCGTGATCCGCCATCGCGCCGCGGATCGCGGGCCCCTGTGGGACGAGGTCGACGGGTTGCTGTTCAAGGTCTTCGCCGGCCAGGAGCGGGGCGTGCACGGCGCGCGGCATAACCTGTACGCCTCGATCTACCTCTGGGCCGATCCGGCGGGCGCCGCGCGGTTTCTCATGGGCAGCGGTTTCGACAGCGTGATCGACTCGTTCGGCCGTCCGCACATCGAGTCCTGGCTGCCCCTGGACTGGCGCCGCGGTTCCAGCAACCAGGCGCGGACCCTCTATCGCGAACACCTGGCGATCGATCCGCTGGCGGACCGTGCCAGGCTGCTGGCCGAGCAGGTCGAACACAATCAACGGCTGGCCGATGACCCGGACACCTTCGCCGTGTTCGTCGCCCTCGACCTGCAGGCCTGGGAGCTGGTGCGCTTCACCCTTTCGGCCAGCGCGCCCGACCGCACACGCGGCGCCGAGCGCTACGAGGTGCTGTACCTGGCCCGGCCGGGGCTCGCCAGCGCTTAAGTCTGGCGGCGACAAGTTGGGAATCCCCCGGCGACACATGATACAAACGCAGCCACATTGCCCCCTGCGTCCATTCAACGTCGAGAGATTCCCCGTGCCGGCCACCCGCTTGACCCTGATCTGCCATGCCCGAACCGTCGCCCAGAAGCTGGCGTGTTTTCCGCTGGACGAGCCGCTGGAGATGGACTGGCAGGCGCAGGCGGGCTCGCGGGCCGCGGCGTTCAAGCGTGCGCCGCGCCTGCTCAGCGCTCCTGAGCAACGGGCGCGGCAGACCGCTGCCTTGTATGGCGCCAGCGTGGAAACGGTGCCGGCGCTGCGCGACTGTGACATGGGCCGCTGGCAGGGCCTGGCCCTTGACGATCTGCACCGTGGGCAGCCCGAGGCCCTGCAAACCTGGCTGGCCGACAGCCACTCGGCGCCCCACGGCGGCGAGTCGGTGGCGCAGCTGTGCGAGCGGGTCGCGGCGTGGCTGGCGGCGCTGAGCGAGCAGCCCGGGCATGTGCTGGCGGTGACCCATCCGCTGGTCATCCGCGCGGCGCTGCTGCACGTCATGCAATGCCCGCCGGCCAGTTTCAATGCCATCGATGTCGAGCCGCTGGCCCAGGTCGAACTGCGCTTCAATGGCCGCTGGAGATTGCGCCTGGATCAGCGCGATTAGCGGGCTTGGCTCGGCGTGGCCTGGGGATTTTTTCGCGAGCAAGCTCGCTCCTACCGGGTTGGCGCAAATCATGGTAGGAGCGAGCTTGCTCGCGATAGGCCGCAGAGCGGCCGCCCTGTGACGCGCCGTCGCAACCCAGCCATACTCCATCCCCCGAGCAGCACCCGAGACCCGCTCCCATGAAAACCCTCCTGATCATCGGCATCGGCGCCGGCAACCCCGACTACATCACGATGCAGGCGGTCAAGGCGCTCAATCGCACCGATGTGTTCTTCCTGATGGACAAGGGCCAGAGCAAGGACGCGCTGATCGACCTGCGCCGGGAAATCTGCGAGCGCTAC
This sequence comes from Pseudomonas sp. GW531-T4, assembly GCF_017349615.1. Taxonomy (NCBI): domain Bacteria; kingdom Pseudomonadati; phylum Pseudomonadota; class Gammaproteobacteria; order Pseudomonadales; family Pseudomonadaceae; genus Pseudomonas; species Pseudomonas sp. GW531-T4. The sequence goes on along the minus strand of NZ_JACMZT010000005.1, from coordinate 21,443 downwards.
ATCGAGCAGCCCGGCTACCGGTTTGTCGAAGCGCAAAGCCCGGAACGGCTGCGCGGTGCCGAGGTGGATTACCGGGCCAGCGTCGCCGAGCTGAACCGCGACAAGCAGCGCACCTTCGAGCGGCTGATCGACGAGGAACTGGCGGACGGCGAGACCGGGGCCTTCCTGGCCTGGGGCGATCCGGCGCTGTACGACAGCACCATCCGCATCCTGCAGGCGATCCTGGCCAGCGGCCGCTGTGCGTTCGAGTTCGAGGTGATCCCCGGCATCACCAGCGTCCAGGCCCTGGCGGCGCAGCACAAGGTGCCGTTGAACCGCATCGGCCGCTCGGTCGAGATCACCACCGGCCGGCGGCTGGCGGCGGGGCAGGTGAGCGATGCCGACAGCCTGGTGGTGATGCTCGACGCCGAGGACTCCTATCGCCAGGTGGCGGACCAGGACCTGCAGATCTACTGGGGCGCCTACCTCGGCACGCCGGAGGAAATCCTGATCGCCGGCCGGCTCAAGGAGGTCGCCGGGCAGATCCAGCAGGTGCGCAAGGCGGCGCGGCAGGCCAATGGCTGGATCATGGACACCTATCTGTTGCGTAAGCCCGAGGATTGAGGGGAGCTTCTATAGGTGCGAGGCTTGCCCGCGATAGGGTATTCGGTCGGCGAGGTACAGGTTCGACGCTCTCTGCCCAAGACGTTCTCCACACGACTTGCAGGCCGCAATCCAGGCACGAAAACCCGAAAACATGCAGGGATCGGCGGGGTTTTCCGCGGTCATTGCACCAGTACGGGGCGGGCCCGGCGTCGTCCTGATCGGGAAGTGGTTTTTCTGTAAGTATTTGTCGCATAAACACAATTTGCCGCCCGGGCGCCGCTCTAGACTGCTGGCCACTTCGATTTCCCCCAATCGAACCTTTCTGCCAATAAGAGCCTCCGTCTACGGGAGTTATAAATGAAGAAGCTTGTGATGTTCGGTGCCCTGGCACTGTCCATGCTGTCCCTGACCGCCGTGGCTGACGATGCCAAGCCGATCCGCATCGGTATCGAAGCCGGCTACCCGCCATTCTCGATGAAAACCCCCGACGGCAAGCTCACCGGCTTCGACGTGGATATCGGCGATGCGCTGTGCGAGCAGATGAAAGTCAAATGCACCTGGGTCGAGCAGGAATTCGACGGCCTGATCCCGGCGCTGAAAGTGCGCAAGATCGACGCCATCCTGTCGTCGATGACCATCACCGACGATCGCAAGAAAAACGTCGACTTCACCATCAAGTACTACCACACCCCGGCGCGCTTCGTGATGAAGGAAGACACCGAGGTCAAGGACCCGCTGACCGAACTCAAGGGCAAGAAAGTCGGGGTGCTGCGCGCCAGTACTCATGACCGTTTCGCCACCGAAGTGCTGGTGCCGGCCGGGATCAACCTGGTGCGTTACGGCTCCCAGCAGGAAGCCAACCTGGACATGGTGTCCGGTCGCATCGACGCGCTGCTGGCCGACTCGGTCAACCTCGACGACGGCTTCCTGAAAACCGACGCCGGCAAGGGCTTCGCCTTCGTCGGTCCCGAGTACAACGATCCGAAATACTTCGGTGGCGGCGCCGGCATCGCCGTGCGCAAGGGCGATACCGCCCTGGCCGAGAAATTCAACACCGCCATCACTGAGATCCGCGCCAACGGCAAGTACAAGGCCGTGCAGGACAAGTACTTCAAGTTCGACGTCTACGGCGAGTAATTCGCTGCACTGAAAAAGGCGGCTACCGTGAAGACGGCGCCGCCTTTTTTGTTGGCGTTGTTGTGTCGGACTGGACGACGTAGCGCCTGGATGCAGGATTGCCGAGGAGCAGGGCGATCCCCTGTAGCCGCTGCCGCAGGCTGCGCCAAGGTCCGCAGGACCTTCAGCGATCTTGAGGGCGTCACGGCCGTACCGGCCGAACGCAGCCTGCGGCAGCGGCTACAGGAAGCTCGCGCCGCCTGGCAGCGGACGACGACCTTTTCACGGCCGCGCAAATGCCTCAGGCTACGGCCCCCGCCGAACTCCATTTTTCTTCCGGAGCCCTTCATGCAACGCATCGACCATTCCTTGCCCTGGAGCCACCTGGGCACCCAGCGCCAGCTCAGCGTGTTCCGTTTTGGCAGCGGCAGCCGCAAGGTCTATATCCAGGCCAGCCTGCACGCCGACGAACTGCCGGGCATGCGCACCGCCTGGGAACTGAAAAAACGCCTGAGCGAACTGGAAGCCCAGGGGCAGCTCAAGGGCGTGATCGAACTGGTGCCGGTGGCCAACCCCATCGGCCTCGACCAGCACTTGCAAAGCAGCCACCTGGGGCGTTTCGAAAGCGGCAGCGGGAAGAATTTCAACCGCGCCTTCGTCGAGCTCAGCGGTCCGGTGGGCGACCTGATCGGTGACCGCCTGGGCAGCGATGCGGCGGCCAACGTCGCCTTGATCCGCCAGACCATGGGCGAAGTCCTCGACCGCCTGCCGGCCCCGGCCTCGCAACTCCAGGCCCTGCAACGCCTGCTGTTGCGCCATGCCTGCGACGCCGACATCACCCTCGACCTGCACTGCGATTTCGAGGCGGCGATCCATCTGTACGCGTTGCCCCAGCACTGGCCGCAGTGGCAGTCCCTGGCCGCCCGGCTGAAGGCCGGGGTGGCGCTGCTTTGCGAAGACTCCGGCGGCAGCTCGTTCGACGAGTCCTGCTCCACGCCCTGGCTGCGCCTGGCCCGCGACTTCCCGCGGGCAGCGATTCCAGCGGCCAACCTCGCCACCACCCTGGAGCTGGGCAGCATGGGCGACACCCGGGTCGAACAGGCCCAGGCCAACTGCGAAGCGATCCTCGGTTTTCTCGCCGAGCAAGGGTTGATTGATGGCCACTGGCCGGCTACTCCGGACGCCTGCTGCGAGGGCATGCCGTTCGAAGGCAGCCAATATCTGTTCGCCCCGCACCATGGGGTGGTCAGCTTCCTGCGTGAGGCTGGCGAGTGGGTGGAGCGGGGCGACGCGATCTTCGAGGTGGTCGACCCGCTGAACGACATCGTCACCGTGGTGCGTGCCGCCACCAGCGGCGTGCTGTTCGCCCTGGACCGCAGCCGCTACACCGAGCCGGGTATCTGGCAGGCCAAGGTCGCCGGCCGCGAACCGATCCGCAGCGGCAAGCTGACCAACGATTGAAGCCGGCCTTGATATTCAGGTGGTTCCCTGTAGGAGCGAGCTTGCTCGCGATGGCCGCTACGCGGCCAAAACAACCAGGCAACGGGCGCTTTCCCCCGGTGTCATCAGAAGGACATCCCATGTTCAAGTTCCTGGCCCTGTTGCTGCTGTGCGTGTCTGCCTCCGTCCAGGCCCAAGGCGCACTGCACGACGACCTGCCACTGCTCTATCTGGAACAGGCCCCGGCCGACGCGCGCGATCGGCCCCTGGTGATTTTTCTCCACGGCTACGGCAGCAACGAAGAGGACCTGTTCGGCCTCAAGGACGGGTTGCCGGCGGACTACACCTACCTTTCGGTCCGGGCGCCGCAAACCGTGGAAGAGGGCAGTTACCAGTGGTTTCACAAGCAGGGCGAAGGCGCTTATGACGGCGTGACCGCCGAGCTGGCCGACGGTGCGAAGCTGATCGACGCGTTCGTCCGGCAGGCGGTCGCCAAGTACCACACCCGCACCGACCGGGTGTTCCTGGTGGGCTTCAGCCAGGGCGCGATCATGTCCTACGAGCTGGGCCTGCGCCATCCCCAGGCGGTCCGCGGGATCGCCGCGCTGAGCGGGAAGATCCTGCCGGTGCTGCGCTCGCAGCTCAAGAGCGGCGCGGGCCTGGAGCGGCTGGCGATCTTCATCGCCCATGGCACCGCGGACATGCGCCTGCCTTACAGCGACGGCTCCGAGGCCGACAGCCTGTTGCGCGGGCTGGGCCTGGCTCCGCAGTTCCATGCCTACCCGGGCATCGGCCATACCATCAGCGACAGCGAACTCCAGGACCTGAACCGCTGGTTGCTCAGCCTCAACCCTTGAGGCGGATGAACCCGTAGCGGCCGCTGTCGCTGCGGGTTCCTGAGGGCTTACTTGCCGACGATCTGGCTGACCAGCTTGTCGTGATTGGCCTTGTCGTTGATCCGCGAAATCACCTGCACCACCGCCATGCGGTTGCCGGAGCCGGCGAGCAGGGTGGAGCTCTGGGTCATGCCGCCGCCCTGGGTCGCGGTGCTGTCGATCTGGCGCAGGCCGAGGCCGCCACGGGTCATGCTTTTTTCGCTCTGCTTGCTGAAATCCGGCAGGGCCGCCGCCTGTTGCGAGAGGAAGCCCGAGACCGCGCTGTCGAGGAACTGCGCGTCGTTGTCCTTGGCCTGCACCGCATCGGGGATCAGGTTTTGTGCGGCGATGACCACGGTCTTGGTGCTGGCGTTGGTGTACATAGTGCCGGTGGCGCCGGCGGTGCCGCTGGCTTCGTCGCCGGCCGGCAGCGGGTTGGCGATGAAACCCTTGGGCAGGCTGAACTTGAACTTGCCGCCGAGCATCGAGACGGTCTCGACCTTGGCCTTCTTGTTCGTCGGCTGGGCCGCGGACACGTCCAGGGCGCTGAAACCGGCCAGCGCCGCCAGGACCAGGACCGCGGCGTGTTTACCGAACAGGGACATGCAGATTCTCCAGAGTGAACGCGTTGGGGGCGCGCATCTTCCCACGGCTGTCGCGGGGCACTCCAGCGGGATATGCGGTGGCACGGAATTTCGGATAAAAGGGCGCGGGAGCGGCCTTCGTGGCGCTTGTCGGACGCTCCTCAACCCTGGGTAGAGCGCGCGCCCGAGGTCGCCAGCACCGCCCCGGCGATGATCAGCAACGCCGGCACCAGCAGCCACACACTGGCCGGGCTTTGCCCGATCACGATCAGCAGCAGGGTGGAGATCAACGGCGCCAGGTACGACAGCGCGCCGAGCGTGGCCAGGTTGCCGTGTTTGGTGGCGTGGTCCCAGGCGAAGAAGGCCAGGCCGACCGGGCCCAGCCCCAGGCCGATGATCGCCAGCCATTGCTTGAAGTCCGGTTGCACCGGGCTTTCGAACATCAGGTGGCAGAGCGCCCCGGCCAGCGCCACCAGCCCGCAGATGCCGCCGATCAGGCTGCTGGGCACGCTGCTGAAACGGCGGTTGAGCACCGAGTAGCCGGACCACACCAGGGCGCAGCCGAACGCCGCCAGGTAACCCGCCACCGGCATCGCGCCGACCTGGCTGGCAGCGCGCTGCTGCATGATGAATGCGGTGCCGGCCAGCCCCAGCAAGGCGCCGGTCAGTTGCCGGCCGCGCAGCGGTTCGCCGCCGGCCCGGGCCGCCAGCAGGACGATCAGCAACGGCCAGAGGTAGGCGATCAGGCTGGCCTCGGCGGCCGGCGCGGCTTTCAGGGCGAAGAAATACAGCGCGTGGTAGGCAAAGATCCCGCCGAACCCCAGGGCCCACACCGGCCAGGGCTGGCGCCAGCCACGAAAACCAGCGCGCCCCCGCAAGCCGAGCAATACCAGGCTGGCGCCGCAGGCCACGTCGAAGCTCAGGGCCAGCAACTGGAAGGGGGGAATGCCGGCGGTGAGGGTGGTCAGCAGCGCCAGGCATGACCAGAGAAACACCGCGATCACGCCGATGGCGGTGGCGGCGCCGCTGCGGGAGGGGGCGAGGCGGGTTGAGTGGATGGCGGTCATAGGCACACCGAGGCAAGGGCGGTGTGGCCAGCATAGAAGCCGCCGCGACGGCGGTATTGATCAGGCCTGCCGAACTCTTGTCGCAGCCTGCGCCTGGGCGTCGCGAGCGGCCTTGCGCAGGGCCGCCGGGGTCTGGTTGCGCGCCTTCTTCAAGGCGTGGGTCAGGGCACTCTGATCGGCGTAGCCGACCCGCTGGGCGATCTCGCTGATGGGCAGCAGGGTACGGCCGAGCAGGTCGATGGCGCGGTCCAGGCGCAGGGTCGAAATGTAGGCGAAAGGCGTGCTGTGCATGTCCCGCTCGAACAGCAGGTACAGGCTGCGCTCGCTGACCCCCGCGGCCTGGGCGATGGCGCGGGCGCTCAGCGGGCTGCCCAGGTGCTGTTCGATATAGGCCAGGGCCCGCGCCAGTGCCTGGCGTTGCGGCGCGCTTGGCGTCGGGCGGGCCAGGCAGGCCAGCAGCAGGGCGCTCCAGGCGCTGGCGACCGGGCTGGAGGAACTGAGCAAGGCGCCGCTGTGGCTGGCATAGCCGAGCAGGTGGCGGATCTGCGGGTCGATGGCGAAGAAGCGGCTATCGGCCAGGGACGGCTCGCTGCCGGGGCTATCCAGGTCGAGCACCAGAAAGGTGTTACGGCGCTCGGCCAGGAAGCTATGCCGGGCGCCCGGGGCGATCACCACGCCCTGGCTGGCGTCGACCTTGCCGCCGCGGCCGTCCACCTCGATCTCCATTGCCCCCGACTGCGGCAGCACGATCTGCGGAAAATCGTGGTCGTGCAGATCGACCTGCCCGGAATACGAACGCATCGCCAGGGCGACAGTGGGTTGGGCTGGAGTGTTCATGGCGCGGCTCCGCGGATGGCTGCCCCGCATCATGCCTGAAAATGCGGGTGCTGTAGGAGTGGTTGGGCGGTGTGGGATGGTTGGGGAAAAGGGGGCTGGCTCAGCTGTTGTGGTGATTGACACACCGCTATCGCGAGCAAGCTTCGCTCCTACAGAAGCAAGGCGGCAAAAGGCCGGGGCAGGGCGCTATCAAGGCTTGGGCCGGTCCGCTGAAACGTCTAAGCTGGGCCACCGTTCCAGCCTTCCGGATGCCCGCGTGAAATTCACTCTCCCCAAAGTCGGTACCGCACCCTTCTGCCCGCCGGAAGTCGCCGGCACCATCGTTGTCGATCCCAAGGCGCCACTGTTCAAACGGATCCTGCGCTTCGCCGGCCCCGGCCTGCTGATTTCCATCGGCTACATGGACCCGGGCAACTGGGCCACCGCCATCGAGGCCGGCTCGCGTTATGGCTACAACCTGCTGTTCGTGGTGCTGCTGGCGAGCCTCGCGGGCATGGCCGTGCAGTGCCTGTGCTCGCGCCTGGGCATCGCCACCGGGCGCGACCTGGCGCAGCTTTGCCGGCAGCGCTACAGCACCCGCACGGCACGCACCCAGTGGCTGCTGGCGGAGGTGTCGATCATCGCCACCGACCTTGCCGAGGTCCTGGGCTGCGCCCTGGCGTTCCACCTGTTGCTCGGGGTTTCGCTGACCACCGGGATAGTCATCACCGCCTTCGACACCCTGTTGATTCTCGCCTTGCAGAACCGCGGTTTCCGCCGGCTGGAGGCGATCATGCTGGTGCTGGTGGGCACCATCGGCCTGTGCTTTTTCGTCGAGCTGCTGTTGATCAAACCCTACTGGCCGGACGTGGCGCGAGGCTTCACGCCATCGCTGGCGGCGATCGGCGAGGCGGCGCCGCTGTACCTGGCGATCGGCATCCTCGGCGCCACCGTGATGCCGCATAACCTGTACCTGCACACCTCCATCGTGCAGACCCGCCTGGTGGGCCAGGACGAGGCCAGCCGGCGGGATGCGATCAAGCTGGCGCGCATCGACACCATCGGCTCCCTGGCCTTGGCGCTGCTGGTCAACGCGGCGATCCTGATCCTCGCCGCCGCGGCCTTCCACGGTACCGGGCACACCGAGGTGGTGGAGCTGCAGGACGCCTATCACCTGCTCGATCCGCTGGTGGGCGGGGCGCTGGCCAGCGTGCTGTTCGGCGTGGCCTTGCTGGCCTCGGGGCAGAGCTCGACCTTCACCGGCACCATCGCCGGCCAGGTGATCATGGAGGGCTACCTCAACCTGCGCCTGCCGTGCTGGCAACGGCGCCTGATCACCCGTGGCCTGGCACTGGTGCCGGCCTTCGTCGGCGTGTGGCTGATGGGCGACGGCGCGGTCGGCCAGCTGCTGGTACTGAGCCAGGTGGTGCTCAGCCTGCAACTGCCGTTCGCCCTCTACCCGTTGATCCGCATGACCAGCGACCCGCAGTTGATGGGCGTGTTCGTCAACCGCTGGCCGACCCGCATCCTCGCCTGGAGCCTGTTCGCGATCATCAGCGGGGCCAATGCCTGGCTGATTGCGCAGTTGGTGGTGTAAGCACGCAACTGCATGTGGCGATGACTGGGACAGGCTAGATCATGAGAAGGGCCCTTGAACGGCTTTCAGCAGAGGCCTTTTGTCAGGATTGATAGTGGGTCGCTTTGACTGCGACGACTTCCAGCAAGAGAGTCAGCACCAGAAACCAGCCAACGCACTGCGATACAATCAATCTGCTTTTAAGCGGCTCAGGAAAGTTGGTGACATCTTCCTTGTCCATCAAACCGTGTCGGGTGAGATAGGGGGCGAGCAACAAGCCGCTCCCCACCACGCCCGCCAGCGCCATTTTTCCCCAGGGTCCACTCTGGAGATGGAACTTGTACCTGTTGACCAATAAGCAGTGCCTGGAGCTGCTCAGCAAGATACCCATGTGCCGACAACCCAGGTACAGGTAATACCCACCCAAGCCGAACATGCCTAGAAAGGTGGTCCCGATACAGGCACCCAGCACGATGTGTGCGGTGGTAATGATCATTCACTTCCCTGCTTCATAGATAAGCTCCCCCAAAAACGCCCCGGCCGACTCTCCACCTGTTCCAAGCCCGTAAGCAATCCCACCAGCTACCACCAGACCGCACGTCACAGCCCCGACACCCATGGTCGGAACCCCGATCGCTACGCAAATACCCCCTGCGACGCCTGTCCCCAGTAGCGGACCTGTGATGACTCCGCCAGCTATCCCACCGGTCAGGCTTCCGGCCTCGGTGAGTTTCACCTTCTCGCAGGCGTCTTTGTTGCCTGCTGTACAAACATCCTGAACCTTCATGTATGACGCCTCTCCACTGAGCGCCATACCGAGCCAGCCGCCATATTTAAGCACTCTGGAAGCCCTTGAAATGCCCTCCATGTGTGTGGCGTAACCCGGTATCTGGCCCGCTGCGCCCGCTTGGGTCCAACGGTGGACCAGGCGGCTGTTGGAAATTCCCAGGGCGCTTTTGAGCTTTGGATGCTCGGGAAAGGCAACGCTCATTTTGGTGATACCGATCAACTGGCTATCCAGGCGTGTAAACAGCTTTCGTCTCTCGCTAAAGAACTCGGCGCTACGCAGGTGCCCATCTCGTTGGAAGAACGTCTGGTGGAGCCTCTCGATATCCTGCAAGGTGCCTTTCAATTCGTTGACATGGCTACCAATCGCCGCTGTTCCCACGCCAGTAGCTGTTCCGCTGTATGCAAGGATCGAGGCCACCTGAGACCTGTACTGAAGCATGAATGTCGTCTCTTCATCCGTAAGAGATTCCAGTTCGATGCTGACCTTTTCGGCAGCCTCCATCAACAACGACTCTTCCCGGGTACACAGGTTATTGTCGGGATGGCTCAACACTACGAGGTGTCCTGGTCTTAGTCGCTCCGGTAGCTGGGAATTGAGCTGGCGAAATTTCTCCAGGACCGCCGGATCGGGTTGGCCGAAAAGAAGCGTTTCAAGGGCGGCACGGCTTATCGGCGACTGGACGATATGAAAGCCCGGCTCCACGCTTTGGTGGTCGGTGAGCATGGGGCGCAGTTCCGGGACGATTTCTGCACCCTTGAAACGCATCCCGCGGGCCTGCTCGCCGGGTACAGAGTCCGCGAATTCATTCTGTGGCCATCCCTCCTGTATCGCCTCGGCCCAGCGCTGCGAGTTCGCGACTCCCAGTGGCAGCCATTCGGGGTGGATGGGGATGGGCGGCTGGTCTTCCGAGAGAGTCGATTTCTGAGTGGCGACAAGGCGGTGGGTCCCTGTGGGACAGCCGCATTGCACCAGGCTGCCGTCGACCGCCGTGGGTTGTCGGGTATCCAGCCAGGTGTCATGTCCTTCGATGATGAAACCGACCGTCTGGCACATGGGGCACCAGACGGTATCAGTGACACGGGCGACTCTTTGGCCCTCGATGAATGATGTATCGGATCCCGATATGACCACACCTCCAGTAGTGGTGGGGTCGCCTTGTCGTGCTACGAAAGCCATGTTGCAACGTCCTGTACATGAGGTTTTCCTCGGGAACGTAGCAACGCCTTTCAGGCAAAAAAATCGGGGGAATCTGAAAGGCTGGCGGTAATTGTCTGCCTGATATTTTTCTTGCAACCCCTCTTGCTGGATCAGCCTTCGCAGCTCAATCCAACGCCTGGGCAGCGAACAGCGCGACCTGGGCATCTTCCCCGGACTTGACCCCGGACACGCCGACGGCGCCGATCACCTGGCCGTCGAACACCACGGGCACGCCACCTTCCAGCGAGGTCAGCAGCGGCGCCGAGAGAAACGCCGTGCGTCCGCCGTTGACCATCTCTTCATAACCCTTGGACTCGCGCCGGCCGAGGGCCGCGGTGCGGGCCTTTTCCACGGCGATATAGGCGCTGATCGGCGAGGCGCCGTCCAGGCGTTCGAGGGCCAGCGGGTGGCCGCCGTCGTCGACGATGGCGATGCTCACCGGCCACTGGTTGCGCTCGGCCTCGTCCCGCGCGGCGATAAGAATGCGCTGGACTTCGCGATGACCCAGGATGGCTTTGCTGTGCATGGCATGCTCCTTTCAGGGTGTATTGGGTTGAGGGGAAGCGTTCAGGGGCGGCAGGGCGGCCTCGACCAGTTCGATCCAGTGCCGCACCGGGGTGCGCCCGGCACCGTCGAGGTGAGTCTGGCAGCCGATATTGGCGGTGACTATGAGCTCGGGCCGGCCGCTTTCCAGGGCATTGAGCTTGTTGTCGCGCAGTTGTCGCGCCAGTTCGGGCTGGGTCAGCGAGTAGGTGCCCGCCGAGCCGCAGCACAGGTGGCTGTCGGGCACCTCGGTGAGTTCGAAACCCAGGCGCTTGAGCACCGCCTCCACCGCGCCGCCGAGTTTCTGCGCGTGCTGCAGGCTACACGGACAGTGGAAGGCCAGGCGCTGGTCGCTGTGGGCGTGCAACTGTTCCAACGGCTCGTCGCGCAGCACTTCCACCAGGTCCCGGGCCAGGGCGCTGACCCGCTCGGCGCGGGCGGCATAACGCGGGTCGTGAGCCAGCAGGTGGCCGTAATCCTTGATAAAGGCGCCGCAGCCACTGGCGGTCTGTACCAGGGCTTCGGCGCCGTTTTCCAGGTGCGGCCACCAGGCGTCGATATTACGCCGGGCCCGCTCCAGGCCGGCGTCCTGGGCGTCCAGGTGGTAATCCACGGCGCCACAGCAGCCGGCTTCGCTCACGGCTTGCACGGCAATGCCCAGGCGGTCGAGGACCCGCGCCGTCGCCGCGTTGGTGTTGGGCGACAGGCTCGCCTGCACGCAACCTTCCAGCAGCAAGACCCGCCGCGCGTGGGCGGTGGCCGGCCGCGCCTTGGCCGGCTGTACCTGGCGCGGCAGCTTGCCTTGCACGGCCTCGGGCAGCCACGGGCGCAAGGTGGCGCCGGTGCCGATCAGTGCCTTGAACAGCGCCGGGTTCGGCGCCAGGGCGCGCAGGCCCTGGCGCAGCAGGCGCTGGCCGAGGGGCCGGGGGACGGCGGCATCGACCACGGCGCGGCCGATGTCCAGCAGGTTGTGGTAATCCACCCCGGACGGGCAGGTGGTTTCGCAGTTGCGGCACGACAGGCAGCGGTCCAGGTGCAGCTGGGTCTTGGCCGTGGCCTCGTGGCCTTCCAGCACCTGCTTGATCAGGTAGATGCGCCCCCGCGGCCCGTCCAGTTCGTCCCCCAGCAGTTGATAGGTGGGGCAGGTGGCGTTGCAGAAACCGCAATGCACACAGGTGCGCAGGATGCTCTCGGCCTCCGCGGCGCGGGGCAGCTGGCGCGCCTGTTCGCTCAGGGTGGTTTGCATGCTGCGGGTCTCCGTTCAGAGCTCGGCGTAGAGCCGGCCGGGGTTGAAGATCCCTTGCGGGTCCAGTTGCGCCTTGAGCTGGCGGTGGTAGCGCAGCAGCACCGCCGGCAATGGCTGGAACGGGCTGTCCACCAGGCCGTGGCTGTAGCAGGTGGCGTGGCCACCGACGCGCTCCACCAGGCTGCGGATGCGCTCCGCGGGCGCCGCGGATTTCAGCCAGCGCTGGGCGCCGGCCCAATCTATTAACTGCTGGCCGGGCAGCTCCAGGACGCCGGTGTTATTGGGCAGCGACAGGCGCCACAGCGGCAGGCCTTCGTCGAAGAACGCCAGGCGTTGCTCGTTGAGGTCGGCCCAGTAATCGGCGGCCAAGGGCTCGCCACCCAGGCGATCGCGGGCCGCGGCCACCGAACCTTCGCCGCCCTCCAGGCGCAGATGCAGACGCTGGCCGTCATGGCTGGCGGCGCTGATGGGCAGCGGTTGCTGGCCCCAGTCGGCGAGCCGGGCCAGGGCCTTGGCGCTGTCCATTTCCAGGCTCAGGCTGAGGCACTGGCGGGGTTTGGGCAGGACCTTGAGCGACACCTCGGTAAGCACCCCGAGGCAACCGTAGCTGCCCACCAGCAGGCGCGAGAGGTCGTAGCCGGCGACGTTTTTCATCACCTCGCCGCCAAAGCGCAGGAGCTTGCCGGTGCCGGTGATGACCCGGCTGCCGAGGACGAAATCCCGCACCGAACCGGCCCAGGGCCGCCGCGGGCCGGACAGCCCGGCGGCGACCATGCCGCCAACGGTGGCGCCGTCGCTGAAGGCCGGCGGCTCGCAGGCCAGCATCTGCCCGGCAGCGTCCAGCGCGGCCAGCAGTTCCTGCAATGGCGTGCCGGCGCGGACCGTCACCACCAGCTCGGTCGGGTCGTAGCTGACGATGCCGCGATGGGCGCGGGTGTCGAGCACCTCGCCGGCAGTCATGCGGCCGAGAAAGGCCTTGCTGTTGCCGCCCTGGATCAGCAGCGGCGTGCCGTCGGCCAGCGCCTGCTCGACCTGTTCCAGCAGTGCGCCGCTGGCATCGTTATCCGCGTGTGCCGTCATCAGAAACGCTCCAGCTCGGGGAAGGGCAGTTGCCCGGCGTGCACGTGCATGGCGCCGAATTCGGCGCAGCGGTGCAGGGTCGGGATGTTCTTGCCGGGGTTGAGCAGGCCGCCGGGGTCGAAGGCCGCCTTGACCGCGTGGAACAGGGTCAGCTCGTCGCTGTTGAACTGGGCGCACATCTGGTTGATTTTCTCCCGGCCGACCCCGTGTTCGCCGGTGATGCTGCCGCCGACCGCGACGCACAATTCGAGGATCTTGCCGCCCAGGGCTTCGGCGCGGTCCAGTTCGCCGGGCTGGTTGGCGTCGAACAGGATCAGCGGGTGCATGTTGCCGTCGCCGGCATGGAATACGTTGGCCACCCGCAACTGGTATTCGGCGGCCAGCGCGGCGATGGCCTTGAGCACCCCCGGCAGTGCACGGCGCGGGATGGTGCCGTCCATGCAGTAGTAGTCCGGCGACAGCCGGCCCACCGCCGGGAAAGCGTTCTTGCGCCCGGCCCAGAAACGCACCCGCTCGGCTTCGTCGCGGGCCTGGCGGACCTCGGTGGCGCCGGCCCGTTCGAGCACCGCGCGGACCCGGTCGCAGTCGTCGTGGACATCGGCTTCGACACCGTCCAGTTCGCACAGCAGGATGGCCTCGGCGTCCACCGGGTAGCCGGCGTGGATGAAGTCTTCGGCGGCGCGGATCGCCAGGTTGTCCATCATCTCCAGGCCGCCGGGGATGATGCCGGCGGCGATGATATCGGCCACCGCGCGGCCGGCTTTTTCCACCGAGTCGAAGGCCGCCAGCAGCACCTTGGCCAGCTGCGGCTTGGGCAGCAGCTTGACCGTGACCTCGGTGATGATCCCGAGCAGGCCTTCGGAACCGGTGAACAGCGCCAGCAGGTCGAAACCGGGCGCATCCAGGGCGTCGCTGCCCAGGGTCAGGCGTTCGCCTTCGACGCTGAGGATCTCCACCTTGAGCAGGTTGTGCACGGTCAGGCCGTATTTCAGGCAGTGCACGCCGCCGGCGTTTTCCGCGACATTGCCGCCGATGGAACAGGCGATCTGCGAAGACGGATCGGGGGCGTAATACAGGCCGAACGGCGCGGCGGCCTGGGAGATCGCCAGGTTGCGCACCCCGGGCTGGACCCGCGCGGTGCGGGCGGCGGGGTCGATATGCAGGATCTGGTTGAAGCGCGCCATCACCAGCAGCACGCCCTGTTCCAGGGGCAGGGCGCCGCCGGACAGACCGGTGCCGGCACCCCGGGCGACCACCGGCACGCGGCGTTCATGGCAGATCCGCAGCAGTTCCTGCACCTGCTCGATATGCCGTGGCAGGGCTACGAGCATCGGTGTGGTGCGGTAGGCCGAAAGGCCGTCGCATTCGTAGGGTTTGAGGTCTTCGCTCTGGTGCAGGAGGTCCAGGTCGGGCAGGCGTTGGCGCAGTACCTGGAGCAGTGCCGTTTTATCGACTGTGGGCAGCGCGCCGTCGACGCGTTCGTCGTAGAGGATATTCATGGGTGGCTAACGACCCTGAGTTGTTTTTATGGGCGCTCGGCGGACAGGCCGCTCAGTTGCATCATTGGCCCGGCTGGCCTTACTGTCCACGGGGCCGGGGACTGGTCGAACCAGTTTGTTTCGCCAGCGATGCCGGGTTTTTTATAAAAACTGAAGTATTTCAGCGGGATGGCCTGGCGGTCCGTTTGATCGGGTTTTTTCTTCGCAGCTGGTCATACCAGTGGAGGGCGCATGGACAGAAGCGATTCGGGGCGGCACCAGGTGGCGGATGTGGTCTGTGAACGTATCGAGCGCCTGATCGTCGACGGTGTACTGAAGACCGGCCAGCTGCTGCCCTCGGAGCGGCGCCTTACGGAAAAGCTCGGGGTGTCGCGCACGGCCTTGCGCGAGGGCCTGAAACTGCTGCGGGCGCGGGGCATCATCGAAACCGAACAGGGTAAGGGCTCGTTTGTCGCCCAGTTGTCGGGGCAGGGTGCGACTTCGGCGCTGATGCATCTGTTCAGCTCCCAGCCGCGCACCCTCTACGACCTGTTCGAAGTGCGCAGCCTGCTGGAAGGCGAGTCGGCGCGGCTGGCGGCGTTGCGCGGCACCGATGCCGATTTCGTGCTGATCGGCCGCGCCTATCAGGCGCTGCTGGACGCCCACGACCAGACCCTTGATGCCTCGGCCCATGCGCGGCTGGACCACGCCTTCCACCTGGCGATCTGCGAGGCCTCGCACAACCCGGTGCTGGTGCAGACCCTGCGCTCGCTGACCGACCTGCTGCTCAACTCGGTGTTTGCTTCGGTCAACAACCTCTACCACCGCCAGGCGCAGAAACGCCAGATCGACCGCCAGCACGCGCGGCTCTACAACGCTGTCACCGGGCGCCTGCCGGAACAGGCGCGCAAGGCCGCCATCGCGCATATCCAGGGCCTCTGCGACAACCTGCGGGAGATCGAAAACGAGGAGCAGCGCCTGGTGCGGGCAACCTTGCGCCTGGAAGGCTGGAACTGAATCCGCCGTGACCAGGGGCCAATGGCGGCGACGGGCAGCCACTACACTGCTAGAGACGCGGCAACATTCGCGTCGTCGACGACCACCACAAAGGAGTCACCCCATGTCCAACCAGACTTGTGCCTGCCCGGGCTGCACCTGCAAGGTCGGCGCCCATGCCATCGTCCGTCACGGCAAGCACTACTGTTGCCAGGCCTGCGCCAGCCACCACGCCAACGGCGAACCCTGCACCTCTACCGAAGGCTGCGATTGCGCCAAGGGTGCGCACCACTGACGGGTTGAAGTTGTCGGGTGGAAAAGCAGTGGAGCCGCTCAGGGCTCCACTTTCCAGTTGCGAGCGTCCTGTTTGCGAGCGTCGATCCAGTTGCAGGTGGCCGCGTTCGGCATGGCTCGATCATCCAACGCCGTGGCGTATCACGCCCTACGCCCAAGGCCTCGGTTGGATCAGGTCGACGGTCGCCAGGTGACGTTCTCGATACCGAATTTTTCCGCCAGGGGTTTGCTGGTCTTTTTCACCCGTTCCAGGCCGAAGCGACCGATGCGGCCGACACCGGCGTCGCAGCTTGCCCAATGCCACGCCTCGGCGTTGTCCATCTTCTCCGAGCGGATGATGAAGGACTTGGGGGCGCCGTGCAGGGTGTATTCGATGACGAAAAGTTTTGCGTTGTTCATAAAGCTATCAATCCTCCCTGTGATGGTTTAGTGACCCGCGCGGGCAGGGAAAAATTCACTCGGATTGTCGAGCAAGGGTATCAGCGGTCGGGCAGCGGTCGGGCAGGCATCCGAACGGGTTATTGCCTGGCCCTGTGGCGTCCGTCCGGATGCTTCTTCGCGGTTTTCCAGGCGGATCGGCGGGGTTACCATGGGCCCCCCTGCTTGACGACGATGCCCGGCCATGGCCCTTGCCGCACCTCCCGACCTCAGCGACACCGATGTGCCGGTACAACCCCTGGCGCGCACCTATCCGCGTGGCCTGTTCATCGAGCCCCACGAACATGCCTGGGGGCAACTGCTGTATGCCATGAGCGGGGTGATGTGGGTCGAGACGCCGAACGAGGCGCTGGTGGTGCCGCCGCAACGGGCGGTGTGGCTGCCGCCGGGCGTGCCCCATGGGATCCGCGTGGTCACCGACCTGCAGATGCGCAACATCTATCTGCGCCCGAGCCTGGCGGCCACCCTCGACAGCCAGGTGCAGGTGCTGCAGGTGGACAACCTGCTGCGCGAGCTGATCGTGCGTCTGGTGGAGCATGAGGGAGCGCCGCAGCCGGAGTACTACGATGCGCTGGTGAACCTGGCCCTGCTGGAACTCAAGCGCGCCCGGCGCTCGCAGTTGAAGATCGTACTGCCGGACAGTTCCGACCGGCGCCTGATCAATCTCTGCCAGGCGGTGATGGCCGCGCCTTCCCTGGACATTCCCTTCGAGCGCCATGCCGAGGCGGCGGGCGCCAGCGTGCGCACCCTGGCGCGGCTGTTCAAGGACGGCCTGGGCATGGGCTTCGCCGAGTGGCGCCGCCAGGTGCAACTGGCCACGGCCGCCGCCGAGCTGATCCAGGGCGTGCCGGTCAGCACCATCGCCCGCGAACTGGGGTATTCCCCCGGCAGCTTCAGCGACATGTTCCGCCGCGAGCTGGGGCTGGCCCCGTCGCAATACGCGGCCGGAGAAGCCCGCGCCTGAGCGTCAATCATCCCTGTAGCCGCTGCCGAGCTCCGCGAGGCTGCGACCGGGCCACCGCGTTTATCCAGGCCCACTGCATTCTCAGGCTTTGCGCCTGCTGCGCAGTCGATCGCAGCCTCGCGCGGCTCGGCAGCGGCTACGGGGCTTTGCGCACAGGCACTCATTGTGTGGGCGCCGCAATACCCGTAGGAGCGAAGCTTGCTCGCGATGAACGGTAACGCGGTCCGCCAGACATTCCGCGCCGGGGCTATTGCGGGCAAGCCTCCGCAGCCTCGCGCGGCTTGGCAGCGGCTACGGGGCTTTGCGCACAGGCATCCATTGTGTGGGCGCTGCAATCCCGTAGGAGCGAAGCTTGCTCGCGATGAACGATAACGCGGTATGCCAGACATTCCGCGTCGGGGCCATCGCAGCCAAGCCTCGCTCTTACACGTTCATAGCCACAGATTGGCCGAAATCCTGAAGTGCTTGGCCGGTTGCGCAGGTTTTCGCTCCCTACACTCCCGGCATGCCCAATCGCCGCCGCCCAGGCGCGGCGCACTGCCCGGAGTTCGTCATGCATTACCTCATCTCTCTCGCTATTGGCCTCGGCGTCGGCCTGCTTTATGGCGCCCTGAACTTTCGCTCGCCGGCGCCGCCGGCCATCGCCCTGGTCGGGCTGCTCGGCATGCTCGCCGGCGAACAGCTGTGGCCCATGGGCCGGCAGCTGGTGAGCAACTGGTTGTCCTGAGGCTTTCGATCCTTTTATTTATTCCTGTTCATGGAGGCGCTTATGCACGCCCTGCAATTTTCCAAGACCGGCGATCTGTCGTCGCTGCACTACGTCGAGGTGCCGACCCCGGTGCCGGCCGCCGATCAGGTACTGGTGCAGATCAAGGCCGCCGGCCTCAACCCTAGCGATGTGAAGAACGTGCTCGGGCGTTTTCCCTACACCACCGTGCCGCGCATTCCCGGGCGGGATTTTGCCGGGGTGGTGGTGGACGGGCCCCGGGAGCTGGTGGGGCAGGAGGTCTGGGGCACCGGCAAGGAGCTGGGGTTCTACGCGGACGGCTCCCATGCCCAGTACGTGGCGCTGTCGGCCAAGGGCGTGGCGCACAAGCCGGCGCACCTGAGCTTTGCCCAGGCCGCCAGCCTGGGCGTGCCTTACACCACCGCCTGGGATGCCCTGGAGCGCAGCGGAGTGGGCGCCGGCACCACCTTGCTGGTGATTGGCGGCGGGGCGGTGGGCAGCGCCGCCCTGGCCCTGGCGAAGATTCGCGGAGCCCGGCTGCTGGCCGCCGCACGGCGCCCGGAGCAGGTCAAGGCGTTGCAGGCGCAAGGGTTCGAGACCGTGCAGCTGGACCAGCCGGAAAACCTCGGGGCCCAGGTCAACGCCGTGTTCGCCGGCGGCGCCGAGGTGATCTTCGACACCACCGGCTTCTGGCTGCCGGCCTCGGTCGCGGCCCTGGCGCCGTTCGGCCGCATCGCCATCATCGCCGCGCCGGTGGACGGCCATGTGCAGTTGCCGGCCCTGGGCCTGTACCGCAAGGGCGGCTCGGTGGTCGGGATCAACTCGCTGCTGTACGGCGTGCAGGCCTGCGCGGCCATGCTCGAGCAGTTCGGCCGGTTCTTCGATGAAGGGCTGTTGCCATTGCCGCAGGGGCTGTTCGAATCGCCGCTGGAGCAGGGCGTCGAGCGCTACCACGAGGTCAATCGGGGCAGCGGCGAGAAGGTGATTTTGCTGCCGTAAAGGTGGCCAGCCCACATGAATCGGCAGGCTGGCCCGGCTTTGTGTAGCCGCTGCCGAAGGCTGCGATCGCCCCGAAGGGGCGCGGCGATCTTGAGTTCGCCGAGGTCCTTCGGCGCTTATATTGAGCTCCTGCGGACCTATCGCAGCCTGCGGCAGTGGCTACAGGTTGGGGGCTGTGTCGTGCCTGGGGCCTTGCTCGCGATGACGTCAGCCCAGACAACCTGGCAACGAAGGTTGCAGCGCTTTTTCGATCACGCCTCCGGCACACCTTTCTCCCACGCCGACCAGTTCTTCAGGATGTCCTGCACCAGCGGATTACCGGTGCGATAGAGGTTTTCCAGGGCCGGGACAAAACCGCCCTGGTCGGCGTACTTGAGCAGGTTGTCGACTTCGCTGCCGCCCGGCTCGGGGCGGTCGAAGTCGGAGCCGGCGCGGACCACCGCCAGTCGCTGCACGTCCACCCGGCCTTCGCGGCTGGCGCGCAGCAGGGCTTCGTAGGTCGAGTTGTCTTCCTGCTGGGTGGTGCAGTACTCGCCCTTGTTGTCGGTCAGCAGGCGGGTCCAGACCTCGGCCCGCTCGCTCAGGCGGGTGCCGGAGAACCAGGTGTTGCCCGCCAGGGTGTCGCACTGGGTCACCACCGGCGGCTGGTTGGCCGGCGCCGCCGGGTACTTGAGGCGCCAGGCCGCCGATTCCTTGCTTTCGCTCAGGCTTACCCGACGCGACAGGGCGAAGGCCTTGGCCTGCAGTTTCGGGTTGAGTTCGAAGACCTCGGTCTTGTAGTCCAGCGGCGGTTTCTCGTTCGGGCCCTTGGTGTTGATACCCAGGTAGCCGGTTGGCCAGTCCTTGGGCGCGTCCCGCGAATCCAGTTCCCACTGGGTGCCGAATTCCACCAGGTAATGGGCCCAGGCGGTGGTGCCGATGGTGCCGTATTTGGGGCTGATGCCGGCGATCCCGGCGACCAGGAAATAGCTTTTGCGCAGGTCGAATTTCGGCGACAGCGCCAGGGCCAGGGTCGAGGCCGCGGCGTTGGTCTGGCCCATGCCGGTGACCAGCAGGCAGACGTCCTTGGTATTGCAACGTATCGCCGGGTACTCCGCCGATAGCCCCGGGACGCGCACTTCCTGTTTCAGTTCCAGGCGCTCGATCCAGTGCTGGGCCTCGGGGGCGAACATGGTGATCAGCATCACCTTGGGTTTGATCGGTGCCGCAGCCGTTTCGCTCGCCCAGGCGCCGCAGGACAGCAGAGTGCCGGCAGCCAGACCAACCGACAGGGAAAGACGGGTCATCACATTCATAAAACCTCCATGGCTCTTGACTTGCAGCTTGCCGCTCAAGGCTCGCCGCTGTTCTTAAAACTGGTAACCGATGCCGGCGTAGTAACCCCAGCCATTGGACCGGGCGCGGAAATCGCCATCGCCGAAATTCAGCTCGCTGCCGTCCTGCCAGTTGCCGCCGTTGTGGAAGTAACGGCCGACCAGGGTGAACCGCAGGTGGGTGAAGGAATACAGCAGCACGTTGGTGGACACCGTGGCGTTGGCCGTGCGGGCCGGGTTGTCCTTGTGCAGGTCCGAGCCGAAATCGAAGTTGGTGAAGCCTATATAGGTCAGCGAGGCGCCGTTGCTGAACTTGTCGATGGGCACGATGTACTTGAGCTGGGCCCGGTAGCCGTCCCACGAGTATTCATTGCTGGCGCCGTAGTTTTCCCACTGGTAGCGCCCATAGAAGTTGGCCGACAGGTTGACCCGCGAATGGGTGTCGATGTCGGTGCCCAGGCCGCTGTACAGGGTATTGGCGCGGTTGGCGCTGTTGCTGCCGTGGTCGTAGATCCAGTCGAAGGCCACGTACCACTCCTTGAACGGGCCGATGGCCAGGCTGCGTCCGGCCAGGTAGTCGATGGAGATCCGCGGCTCGTGCTCCATGAACACCGGCGAGCCGTGGTCCCACACGCCTTTGTCATGGCTGTTGCCGATGTTGAAGATCTTCGGGATGTCGATGTAGCCGTACAGCTCGAACGGCCCCTTGCGGCCGAAGTACTCGTACTCCAGGTAGATATCGTCGGCCGGCTGCGGGCCGAAACTGATGTCCTTGCTGCCGATCAGCGTCAGGTCCTGGTTGTACCAGTCCGACAGGTATGCACCTTTTTTGGGCGGATTGGCGTCCGGGCTGAGGGTTTCGCCCTGGGCCGAGTCATCAACGCTTTGTTGGACGTCGACGGTTTTTTCCTGGGCCTGGGCAGCACTACTGAGTACTCCCGTAACGGCAGTCAGTAGCAGGGAAACAGCCAGGGTGCGACAGGAGGCCGAAGGTGTAAGAGGTCGATGCATTGAAAATCCCTGTTCATGCGGTAGGAAAGCCATGGCTGGCCGGGTTGAAGCGAACCTGTACTCATTATCGGTTTAACGGGTTCGCGCAAACGTTTGCATATGCTGTACCAACTTCGATCAGGTGTTTGAAACAAATGAAGAATCGGTGCAGAAACTGACTGTCTTGTTAGGAAATATCCGGAAAATTAAATCGATACTTCTGAAATCGCTGGGTGGTAAGGAGGGTGGAGCGGAAGGCGGGGCATTTGTGAGGGAACGTATCTGATCTGACAAAAAAGCTGTTTTTTAACTAATTGATAAATAAGGAT